>CALEMW010000039.1 GCA_937910695.1 uncultured bacterium | reverse complement strand
CATGGCCGAACTCGCGAACTGTGAGAACCCTTCCTGCAGGGCCTTGGGGATGTACTTGCCCGTCTGGCGGCTGGCGCCGATCAGCGCCGCATGGTTCTCAGGGAAGTAGACCGCCAGGTCCATGGCGCGCAGGATCTCGACGGGACCCATGCCCGAACACCAGGCGATGGGCCGCTTGGGATCGACAACGGCCGCCTGTAGATCCCGGTAATAGCCGGCCATCAGCTCCTTGAGCTTGGGTGCCGTCTCGAGGGGCGCGCGGCTCGCCGGCATGCCGCCGCCCGGGGCCGGCCGCATCGGACGCACCTTGGGTCGTCCATGTGCTCCCCGCGGCAGCACCACGTCGCCGCCGGCGCCGGCCTGGGCTTCAGCCCCGGCGGCAGCCCGCAGCGTGTCCGCCACTTCCTGCTTACGCAGGAATTTCTGATGCTCGCGTGAATGGATGAACCGGGTTAATCCGCGGTTGTGAGGGGCGTCCAGACCTAGACGTTCGGCCTCGCGTACGACCGCGCCATTGATGGCGTCGATTTCTGTGCGGCACGACCGTGCCAGGTCCTGCCACATCGAGGGGCGGTTCTTGCCCAGCGCCTTCTGCGAGTTGATCACCGGCGCGTAGGGATCTTCTTCGTTCACGATGGGTACGCCCCGCGCCTTCATCACCTCGATGATCTCCAGGCACAGGTCCTTCATGAACGACTGCATGTCTGGGTCGTCGAGCAGTTCGCGGCAGGTCAGTCCCGTCAGCGCGGACACTGGGTTGACCACGGCGTTGTGCAGCAGCTTCTGCCAGATCACATCGTCGATCTGGTCACGGACTTCGGTGTCCAGGCCCGATGCGCGGAACACCTCGCCCACGCGTTCGATCTCCGCGGTGAGGGTGCCGTCGTAGGGTGCGATCTGGATGGGCTTGATGCCCGGCCGATAGCGGATACGGTTCGGCCCGGTGTGCTGGATGCTGTGGTAGGTGATTCCGCTGAGCACCCGTGTGGGATCGATGATCTCCGCCATCGTATCGGTGTTGCCGATGCCGTTCTGCATCGAGAGCACGAACGTGTCGGGGCCGATCACCGGCAGGCTCGCGCGGACGGCGCCCTCGGTCTGGTAGCTCTTCACAGATATGAAGACCAGGTCGGCCGTCGGCAGCCCTTCCACCGAGGAGGCCACCTTCACCGGAACACAGGTTTCGCCCGAGGTGCCCTCGCTCACGAAGAGTCCTGATTCGCGCAGCAGCTTCACGCGGGCTTCGTTGATCTCGATCAGGGTGACGTCCTCGCCGCCCAGGGTCAGTTGGGCGCCGATCAGACCGCCAAGGGCGCCGGCACCGATGATGACGATGCGCATGGGTGCACGCTCCCGGTCGGGGGTGGGGCTCACGAATTCGTCCATGCGGGCCTCCGTTTGCCGTAGAAGGCTTCGATGCCCTCGACAGGATCGTTGCTGGTCATCAGATCTTCGAGGAATGCCTTCTCGGCCTCTGCGAGCTTCGTCGCGAAATCTGCAGCACGAGCACGCTTGAGGGTGCGGGTGTTGAGCCGCAGGACCAAGGGACTCGCCCGGCGGATATCCTTGAGCACGGCTTCAAGGGCGTCGTTCAGACCGTCCGCAGGCACAACCTGCGAGACCAGCCCCATGGCAGCCATTTCCGCCGCTGCATAATTGCGGCCAGTGCAGGTGATCTCCATGGCTTTGGCCCTGCCCACCAATGCAGGCAGTTCCACCACGCCGACCGGTGCGAAGAAGCCGAGCCGGATCTCCGGTTGGGCGAATACGGCAGCCCCCGACGCCAGCAGGATGTCGGCCATCAGGATCAACTCGAAGCCCGCGCCCATAGCGGCGCCGCCGACGGCCATGACCACCGGCACCTCGAGGGCGTCGAGAGCGCGGAACAGGCGGCCGAACGAAGCGATCATCGCCGGGGCCTGCTCCGGACGGTGTTCGCCCACATCGGCGCCGGCGCAGAAGGCCTTGCCGGCTCCGGTCACCGCCACGGCCTTGAGCGAAGTGTCGGCGGCGATGGTCGCGAGGATATCGCTCATGCGGTCCATCAAAGCCGCGGACATGATGTTCACCGGCGGATTGTTCAGCTGCAGATAGGCGACGTCGTCTTCGACGCGGTGATCGATCAGAACGGGGTCGGACATGTCTAGACTCCTGGCTCTGCTCGGCGCCGGGGCGTTCGAGCGTGTAATGGACTCTGGTGTCTCCGTCGTTTTCGATCAGCTACGGCACGACCTGCATCGTCATGCCGATCACCGCGCCGCGGTCGTCGATCGAATCGCCGTCGCAGACCAGCAGCCGTTCACTCCCACCGCAGCACGCGCACGAAGGAGTCCTCCGCGATACCGACGATGCCCACTCAGGTCATGGGTCATCCGTAATCAGATGTACTGTCCGCCGTCCACCTTGATGATTTCACCGGTCACGTGCCGGGCGCGGTCGGTGCAGAGAAAGACGATCACGTCGGCGATGTCCTTCGGCGTGGCCAACCGCCGCAGAACCGTTTCGGCTACGGCTGCGTCGCGGAACTCCTGGGGCAGATCCGCGGCCATCTCGGTGGCCACCATGCCCGGCGCCACGGCGTTCACGGTCACGCCGTATTTGCCCAGCTCGCGGGCGAGGGTCTTGGTCAGGGCGATCACGCCGCCCTTGGCTGCGGTGTAGTTGGCCTGGCCGAACTTTCCGCGCAGCCCATTGATGGACGCCACGTTCACGATCCTGCCCCGGCGCCGCTCCCGAAACACCCGGGCCGCGGCGCGGGCGTAGTGGAAATATCCGGTAAGGTTCACATCGATCACGTCGCGCCAGTCGTCGTCGGTCATGGACCAGATGGTCGCATCGCGGGTGATGCCGGCGTTGCAGACCAGGATGTCCGGATCCCCGAGTTCGTCCGCGACCCGGGCGAAGACCTCGTCGGTGCGCACGGCGTCACGGGAGTCGGCCATCAGCGGCAGGGCCTGGCGACCAGCGGCCGTCACCGCCGCGACCACGTCGTCGGCGTCCCCGGGCTTTCCGACGTAGGTCAATGCCACGTCACAGCCCTGACGGGCCAGTTCGATGCACACCGCCGCTCCGATCCCCTGGCTGCCGCCCGTCACCACGGCGACCCTGTCGGCAAGTTCCTGATGCACGGCTCAGCCGTCCTTTCCACCGTTCAGACCATTGAGGACCAGGTCGACCATCTCGTCGCCGAGCCGGTCCACCGGCTCGTCCCGCTCGGGGTCGAACCACATGAAGATCCAGTTGAGCATGCCGAATATGAAGAGCGTCTTGTGGCGTACGCCGGGATGGTTCGGAGATTCACCCAACACCTCGGCGACGGCGTGGGCCATGCACGAGAAGTATCGCCGGCGCAGTACAGCGATACGGTCGTAACGCTCATCCTGCAGCGATTCGAGCTCGAAGGTGCAGACCTTCAGTTCGTTGGCATGACTCAGGAAATAGGCGAGGTGGTTGCCGATCAGCTTCCGCAGGCGTTCTTCAGCCGTGCCGTCATGGGACGCTGCTGCTTCCTGGATCTCCAGCAGGGAGGAGAAGGTCTTTTCCTGGATCAGGTAGAGCAGGTCTTCCTTGCTCTTGAAGTAGTAGTACATGCCGCCCAGGCTGAAGCCCGTCTCGTTGGCCACGTCGCGGATCGAGGTCTGGCTGAAGCCGCGCTGGGCCATCAGGCCCGCCGACGAGGACAACAGCTTCTCCAGCTTCGGTGCTGTTCGCGAGGTGCGTCCTCCGGAGGAGGCGCCCGTGCCGGTCAGATCACCGGTTGTCATGGCGTCCTCCCGGTTTTCTCACGGTTCTTCTGCAGCCCGGCGAGGATCTTTTCGGGCGTGATGGGCAGTTCCGTAACGCGCACGCCGCAGGCGTCGTACACCGCGTTGCCGATGGCTCCGAGGATCGGCGGCAGGCAGCCCTCGCCGATCTCCTTGGCCCCGAACGGTCCCCGCGGCTCGTAGCTTTCGACCGCCCGCGACACGATGCGCGGAGAGTCGCTGATCGTGGGCACCAGGTAGCCGTGCAGGTCGGGGTTGATCAGCGAACCGTCATCACGCACCAGGGTGTCTTCCATGAGGGTCTCGCCGAGTCCCATGATGATGCCGCCCTCGACCTGCCCGTGGAAGGTCACCGGGTTGATCACCGTACCGGCGTCGCTGAAGTCATAGAAGTCGTCCACGGTCACGTAGCCCGTTTCCAGGTCGACGGTCACTTCACATACAGCCGTGGAGAAACTGTAGGCCGGCGAGGTGCCCACTGCGGCGCCCTTGTAGCGGCCGCCCAGGCCCGGGGGCGGGGAGTAGTGTCCGGTGCCGGTGACCGGTCCGTCCGCTGAAAACGCCAGCCGTGCGGCCTCGTCCCAGTCCATGCCGATGCGCGGATGTTCGGCGACGAAGATACGGCCGTCGCGTGCAGTCAGACCGTGCATGTCGCAGCCCAGTTGCTTGCCTGCAACCTCGAGCAGCTTCGTCTTGACCTCCGCCGCCGCCATGCGCACGGCGTTGCCCGCCATCAACGTCACGCGGCTCGAGTACGAGCCGAGGTCGGTGGGCCCGAGCACAGAATCACTTTCCACCAACCAGATCCGGTGGTACGGAATGCCCAGCTCCTCGGCGGCGATCTGGGGCAGGATCGTGTTGCAGCCCTGGCCGATCTCCGCTGCCGCGATGTACAGCGAGGCCGCCATCCCGTCCTCTGAAAGCCGGATCAACGCGTTGGAGTGAGGGAACTTCGAGCGGTAGATGGGATACCCCGCGCCCGAGACGAACCCCCCGCAGCCCACGCCGATGCCCTTGCCCGGCGGCAGCTTGCCCTTCTTCTCATTCCAGCCCGTCTGTTCCCGCGCCTGCTCCAGCGTGGCGGTGAACTCGCAGGACGAGATGTCGAGATCGTTGCATGTCATCGTGTCGGGCTGCATGGCGTTGCGCAGCCGGATGTCGAAAGGATCGAGCCCGAGCTCTTCGGCCGCCATGTCCAGCAGCGACTCGAAGGCGTACCGGGGCTGCGGCACTCCGTGGCCGCGCATCGCCCCGCTCGCCGGCAGGTTCGTGTACATGCGGTAGCCGTCGTACTTGTAGTTCGGGATCTTGTAGAGAGTCGGCACCATCGAACCGGCATAGTAGGCGGTCACGATGCCGTAGGATGTGTACGCGCCGCCGTCGAGCAGGATGTGTGACTGGCAGGCGGTGATCGTACCGTCCTTCTTCACGCCGATCTTCATGTCGATGTACTGCTTGTGGCGCCCGCGGAAGTGGTGGAACATCTCCTCCCGCGAGTACTTCATCATCACCGGCCTTCCGATCAGCCGCGAAAAGATCACCGCACAAAGATCCAGGGGCGTCGCCTCGGCCTTCACGCCGAAGCCGCCGCCCACACAAGGCGTGATGGTGCGGATGTCGCCCTGGGGAATCTCGAAAATCCTGCTCAGCATGTGCCGCAGGTAGTGGGGCGCCATCGACGACGACCACACCGTCAGCTTGCCGGCATGGTGCTCCCAGCGCGCCACCGAGGCGTGAGGTTCGATGGGGCACTGGTAGGTCCGGTTGCCCACGAAGCTGTCCTCGACGATGCAGTCGGCTTCCGCGAAACCCTGCTCCACGTCGCCGAAGTGCCATTCGACCTGCGTGTTGATGTTGCGGGCGTATTTCTCGGCCTCTTCCGGATGGATCAAAGGCGCGCCTTCGGCCAGGGCGTCGCGCGGATCGAAGACCGCCGGAAGGCGCTCGTACTCCACCTTGATCAGCTGTACAGCCTTTTCGGCCGTGGCTTCGTCTACTGCGACCACCGCTGCCACCTCGTCGCCCACGTAGCGCACGCGCTCACGGGCGAGGATCTCCTCGTCGTATCGGGCCGGACTCACGCCGTAGCGCAAGGCGGGCACGTCGGCGGCGGTGATGACCGCGAGCACTCCCGGCAACGCCTTCGCCGCGCTCGTGTCGATGCTCTTGATCAGCCCGTGGGCGACGGTGCTGCCGAGGATCTTGCCGTGGGCCATGTCGGGCAGCCGGATGTCGGCGGTGTATTCGGTGCGTCCGGTCACCTTGTCGGGACCGTCGTAACGGGGCACGCCGCGGCCCACGGTGCTGTGAGTCCGTATCTGATCCCGCTCGCCTTCGTCGCTCGGCTCGGTGTCCAGATCCACGCCTTCAAAGCTCCGCCAATCCTTCACGGCCTTGATGATGCGGGGGTAGGTGCCGCAACGGCACAGGTTGCCGCCGAGGGCGGCCTTGATGTCGGATTCCTCAGGCGCCGGTTTCTTACCGATCAATTCCAGGCTCGAGATGATCATGCCCGGCGTGCAGAAGCCGCATTGAAGAGCGCCGTGCTTGATGAACGACTTCTGCAGCGGGTGCAGTTCGCCTCCCTGGGCCACGCCTTCGATGGTCGTGATCTCCGCGCCGTCGGCGGCGGCGGCCAGGACCAGACACGAGGTCACTGCCCGGCCGTTCATCAACACCGTGCAGGCGCCGCAGTCGCCGGCGTCGCAGCCGCTCTTGGTGCCGGTCAGGTTCAGCTCCTCGCGCAGCACCTGCTTGAGCGTGGCTTGGGGGCCAACGCCGAGGGTGTGCACGCGGCCGTTCACGGTCAGCTGGATCAGGTGGGCGTCGTTGCGCTTGTCGCTCATGAGGTTCGTCCTTCCGCGCGTGCGGCGGCGCAGGCCAGGGCGCGTCGCGCCAACACGGCCACCACGTCGCGCCGATACTGCTCGCTGCCCCGCAGATCGCTGATGGGCTGGGCCTCGGCGGCCGCCAGGGCGCCTGCGTCGGCAAACACGGAATCACCAGGCGCCTGACCGACGACCGATGCGGCGCAATTCTCGGCGAAGAGCGGGATCGGTCCCACCGCGCCCATGACGACGCGCGCGGCGGTGATCACACCCTGCTCCACGTTCAACCAGGCCGACACCGAAGCGACCGCCAAGGCGGAGCCGCGGCGCATGGTGAATCGTTGGAAGCTGGCGCCGGAGGTTGTCGGCTGTACGGGAATGCGGATGGCCGTCACGATATCCCCGGGATTCAACACGGTCGTCCGCGGCGCGAGCACGAAGTCGCGGGCGGCGACCTCACGCTCACCGTCGGGTCCAGCCACGACGATCGAACCGCCGGCCGCGCACGTGATCGGCGGCGTGTCGGAGCACGGCACGCCGCAGCTGAAGTTGCCGCCCATGGTCGCCAGGTTGCGGATCTGCACGCCGGCCATCGTCACGATGGCCTCGGCCAGGGCGGGGAACACCTCGTGGACCAGCGGCGCTTCGGCGATCTCGCTCAACGTCGCTTGGGCGCCGATGTGCAGGGTGTCGCCGTCGCGGCGGATCTCTCTGAGCTCCTTCAGGCCGCCCAGAGCAATGACGTGGGCCACCTTCTTGCGTCCCGAGCGCAGGTCGACCAGCAGTTCGGTGCCCCCGGACATGTAGGCGCAGGTGCGGCCGAATTCACGACCGAGGCGGCAGGCCTCGGTCACGGATTCGGGTTTGTGGAGCTTGAAGTCGCAGAAGGCCATGGCGGTCAGTCCTCTAGGGGCGCGGGCAGAACCGCGTCGAAGGCCTCGTCGTCCATCATCACGCCAGCGGCGATCATCTGGCGGTACTTCACGAAGTCGATGGTGTCGCTGCCCGTTGCCTTACGGTTGTTGAAAGCGGTGAATCCCAGGAACGCTTCGCCGCTCATGTTGGCGGCGAGCCAATGACGGTTGGCGAGCTTGGTCTGGTCCCAGAAGAACTTCTTCTTGGCACGGATTCCGTCGATGGACTTGATCAGGCAGCCCGGGAACAGGTTCGTGAAGCGCCAGACGACCCGGTCGATCTCGGCATCCAGCCCGGCGAAGTCCACGGCACTCGACTTGATGAGCTTCATGCCCTCACGGGCTTCGTCGCCACTCTTCATCTCGCCGTATACGACCGCACCGTCGTCCACATAGCGGTCGGTGATGATCAGCGGGTTGCGTACGATCGTGCCGCCCACGTTCAGCGTGGGAATCGCCGCGGTGATCAGCCCCTTGATCTTCATCTTGTAAGAGCTCCACATCTCGCAAGAGATGCAGTTCCACATGGCGTCCTCGACCGGCAGCATCCAAGGCAGGAAATCGGTGCTACCGCCGTCGGGGGCCGATCCGTGCTTGGGGCCGGCCTGGCCGAAAATCGCCAGATCCGACGACAGGGTCAGATCGCAGGCCATGCCGATCTCCTGGCCGCCGGCGATGCGCATGCCGTTCACACGACAGATCGTGGGCTTCTTGCAGTTGAGGATGCCGTCGACCATGGCATTGAAAAGATCCATGTACTCGCCGTACTCGTTGGGGCGGCGGCTGTAGTACTCGGAGTATTCCTTGGTGTTGCCGCCGGTGCAGAAGGCGCGGTCGCCGGCGCCGGTGAATACCGCGGCCACGACGCTGCGGTCCGACGACGCGGCCTGGAAACCGGCGATCACGCCCTTGACCATCTCGGTGGTGTAGGAGTTGAACTGGGCCGGGTTGTTCAGCGTGATCCAGGCCGTGAACAGGCCGTCCACGGGCGCGCCCGCCGCGTCGAGCACGGGCCGCTTCTCGTAGACGGTGCAGGGAGCAGAGGAGCCCCAGTGCTCGGTGCCGAACAGGGCGTGGTTCTTGATCGCGTCGTCGCGGGGCAGCCAGTCGAGGGACATCGCCGTTCTCCTTGTTCGGTCGCGACTACCGGTAGGCCGGCAGTCCTGTGATCTCCGCACCCACGATCAGCGTGTGGATATCGTGGGTGCCTTCGTAGGTCTTCACGGATTCGAGGTTGGCCATGTGACGGCCGGGCGAGAACTCGTCGGTGATGCCGGCGGCGCCGAGGATGTCGCGGGCCGTCCGCGCGCAGTCGAGGGCCATCGCCACGTTGTTGCGCTTGGCCAGCGACACCATCGGCACTTCGTTGATGCCGTCGTCCTTCAGGCGGCCGAGCTGCTGGCACAGGCCCTGGGCCTTGACGATCTCCGTCAGCATGGTCACGAGCTTCTGCTGGACCAGCTGGAAGCCGGCGATGGGCTTGTCGAACTGCTTGCGCTCCTGCGCATAGCGCAGTGCGGTCTCGTAGCAGTCGATCGCGGCGCCGACCACGCCCCAGGCGATGCCGTAGCGCGCCTGGTTCAGGCAGGCGAGGGGGGCCTTGAGGCCGCGGGCGTCGGGCAGGCGGCTGCTCTCGGGCAGACGCACCTCGTCGAACACCAGCTCGCCGGTGTCGCTGGCGCGCAGGCTGTACTTGCCGTGGATCGTGTTGGTCGAGAAACCGTCCACCCCCCGTTCGACGAGGAATCCGACGACGCCTTCGTCGCACCGCGCCCACACCACGGCCACGTCGCTCATGTTGGCGTTGGTGATCCACAGCTTGCTGCCGTTGAGCACCCAGCCGTCGCCGTCGCGCACCGCCCGGGTCTCCATGCCGCCGGGATCGGAGCCGTGGTCCGCCTCGGTCAGTCCGAAGCAGCCGATCTTCCTGCCGGCCGCCAGTTCGGGCAGCCACGTGTTCTTCTGCTCGTCGGAACCGTAGGTGGCGATGGGCCACATCACCAGACTGCCCTGCACCGACGCGAAGCTGCGCAGACCGCTGTCGCCCCACTCGAGTTCCTGGCAGATCAGGCCGTATATCGTCGCGCTCAGGCCGGCGCACCCCGGGCCGTGGATCGAAGGACCGAGCAGTCCCATCGCTCCGAGTTCGGGGATGATCTCGACGGGGAAGGTGCCGTCGGCGAAATGCCGGCGGATGTCCAGCATGAAGGATTGCTCGACGAAGCGACGGACGGTGTCGCGGACACTCCGTTCTTCGTCGCTCAGGTTTCGCGAAAAGCGGTAGAAGTCAACGCTTTGGGGATCTGCCATGTCGTACGTCTCGATTCGCGGGGATCCCAGAGATCCGGTCCTTGAGCAACGAGGTGCCGCGACGGATCCTGGTCCGCAACGACGCAACTGAATCGACCGTTGGACAGTAGGCGATTCCAGGATGCGAACTCAAGATAAATCGAACAAGTGATCGAAAAACGACGTGCGAAGCAGTTGGGCTTGGAGTTGAACAGGTTGAGTGCTCTCGATATACAGTCACCATCGTATCGATCTTGAACACGGCCTGGTAGATGAGAAAAGGACCCCGGTCAAATGACCGAGGTCCTTCTTGATTTGGTAGCGGGGACAGGATTTGAACCTGTGACCTTTGGGTTATGAGCCCAACGAGCTACCAGACTGCTCCACCCCGCAACCGTATCGAATGTCATCCCTCCGGCGAGGGAGCCCGAATATATGAGCCGCACCTGGGACTGTCAAGGCGACGGGGGGGGATTGTCCGCGGTCTCGTTTTCGGGGCCGCCGATCACTTCGATCACGGTCTCCCCTGGCTTGTGCCAGCGGTAGCGTTCACGGGCGACACGCTCCACGGTCTCTGGATCGCTAGCCAGGGCCTCGATGTCGGCGGCCAGGGAAGCCTCTCTGTTCTTGAGGCTCTCGACGTCCGCCTCCAGGGCTTGGCGTTCGGTGCGCAGCTTGATGAACGCCGGGATGCCGTGATCGCCCAACAGGGCACCGCCGATGGCAATCGCTGCGATGGCCCCGGCAATGATCACGGCCGGGCGCTGGAGGCGACGGCCACCTTGAGCACCGCGGTAGAATTGTCCCGAGCCGGGAGTGGATCGATGCATCGCCTGGCCCATGCCTCCTCCTTGAGTCGGGCCCGGGGCCGCACCGCTGGCGGCCCCGGATCAGGTCCTCGAACTAGCCGAGATTGTAGAAGCAGCTCAAGCCGGGATAGATCGCCAGGTCTCCCAGTTCCTCTTCGATGCGGAGCAGTTCGTTGTACTTGGCGATGCGTTCGCTGCGGCACAGCGAGCCCGTCTTGATCTGACCGGCGTTGGTGGCCACCGCGAGGTTGGCGATGGTCACGTCCTCGGTCTCGCCGCTGCGGTGGCTGATCACGTTGGTGTAACTGGCGCGTTTAGCCATTTCGATGGCTTCGAGGGTTTCGGTCAGCGTGCCGATCTGGTTCAGTTTGATCAGGATGCTGTTGGCGCAGCCTTCCTCGATGCCCCGGCGCAGGCGTGCCGGGTTGGTCACGAACAGGTCGTCGCCCACGATCTGGATGCGGTGGCCGAGCTCTTCGCTCATGATGCCCCAGCCGTCCCAGTCGTTCTCGTCGAGACCGTCCTCGATCGAAACGATGGGGTAGCTCTCCACCAGCCCCTTGTACATTTCAATCAGACGGGCCGCATCCCAGGGTTCGCCGCCCTCCGCGCCCAGCACGTAGGCGCCGTCGGTGTAGAATTCGCTCGCGGCGCAATCGAGGGCCAGGGTGATGTCCTCGCCGGGTTTGTAGCCGGCGTTCTCGATGGCCGTCATGATCACGTCGAGGGCCTCGCGGTTGCTGCCCAGGTTCGGGGCGAAGCCACCCTCGTCGCCTACGCCGGTGGAGAGACCCTTGCTGTTCAGGACCTTCCTGAGGGCATGGAAAATCTCGGAGCCCATCTGCAGGGCCTCACCGAACGTCTCGGCGCCTGTGGGCATGACCATGAATTCCTGGATGTCCACGTTGTTGTCGGCGTGGGAGCCACCATTCAGGATGTTCATCATGGGGACCGGGATGGTTCGGGCCGAGACGCCGCCAAGATATTGGTAGTAAGGGAGTCCGACGGCACTGGCCGCCGCGCGGGATGTCGCCAGTGAAACACCCAGGATGGCGTTGGCGCCCAGCTTGCTCTTGTTGTCGGTCCCGTCCAGCTCACACATGATTCGATCGACGAGCACCTGATCGGAAGCGTCGATGTCGAGGAGCACGGGTTCGATGAGGTCATGGATGTTGTTCACGGCCTGAAGCACGCCCTTGCCGCCGTAAACATCCTTGTCACCGTCGCGCAATTCGATGGCTTCGTGTTCTCCGGTCGAAGCGCCGCTCGGGACAGCAGCCCGCCCGACGTCGCCGCTGTCCAGGAAGACGTCCACTTCGACGGTGGGGTTGCCGCGCGAGTCCAGGATCTGACGTGCCTGGATGGCTTCGATGTTCATCGGGACCTGCCTTGATGGTCTGAGGAGAACGGGTCATGGTTCAGCGCGAGTCTAGGTCCCGGTTTCTGGAGTGTCAAGGTCGGCCGCGCTGGGGATTGGGTTGACCACTCCGTAGGTGCGTGCGTATCTTCGCCGGGTTGTTCAACCCCCGGGACGTGACCATGGCGATGTTCGACAAGCATGAGGATCTGAAGGTCATCAAGCGCTGTAAGCGCGGGGAAGAGGCGGCGTTCGCCGAACTCCTCGGGCGATATCGTGGCGCCATCTACGGCCTATGCTTCCGCATGACCAGGAAATCCGAAGACGCCAGGGACTTGGCCCAGGAAGTTTTCATCAAGGTCTTTTCGCTTCTCGACCGTTACGACGAGACCTACGCGTTTTCGAGCTGGATCTTCAGGATCGCCACGAATCACTGCATTGACCATCTGCGCCGCAACCGCATGCGGTTCCTGTCCCTCGACGGACATACCGACAAGGACGGCGATGAGATCGAGTTCCAGTTGCCGGACAAGGGCCCGGAGCCCGATACGATCCTCGAACGCAGCGAAGCGATGATGAGGCTCGAGGAGGTCGTCGCTGATCTCCCGCCGCACTACAGATCGATCATCTTGCTGCGACACGACCAGGATCTGTCTTATGAGGACATCGCGACCGTGCTGGATCTGCCCCTTGGCACCGTCAAGGCCAGGATCCACCGGGCCAGGAACATGATCACGAAGATTCTGGCCGAGCGGGAGTACCACATTTGATGAAAAAAGACAAAATCAGGGTGAAACCTCCAGTTCCATATCGCGTAGGGACATCTGCGGCGCGGTTTCAGCCGGTCGCAGCCAAGATTCAAAGGCCCCGCCCGGGCCCTGCGGACGCGATGGGGGATGGAGACCCTGGAGGGAAACGATGGACAAGATGAATGACGCAAAGCCTTGGACGTGCGAGACGACTCGTGCAAACATGCAGGACTACCTGGACGAGACGTTGCTCGGGCCCGTGGCCACTCGTCTCTTCCTGCATGTCAGGGACTGCGACGCATGCTGCAAGGAGCTGGACGAGCAGAAGGCCATGTTCGGGATGCTCAACGCCATGCCGGCGATTGAGCCACCCGCCGACTTCGACGAGAAGATTCTGGCATCGGTGCCGTATGCGGCCTATCGAGAGATGGCCGAGCTGCGTGCACCAAGGATGCCTGTGATTCTTGAGGAAGAGAGCCTCCCCGACTTCGTCCGCTCCGGCGCGACCCGCGCCGCCGGCCTAGTCCTGGCCGCCGCCACTGCAGCGGCCCTGGCTATGAGCCGCGTACCCGACATCGCCGTCGCTGCGGTGGGACTGGGACTGTTGCCAGAAGCGCTCGTGCGCGTGCAGCAGCTGAGCCGGAGGATCTATGTTGGAGCGGTTCAAAGGAACGATCACGCCTAAGACCTTCGGGTCGAGAACGGCCGCGACGAGGATGTCCCTGAGCATCGTCGTCGCGGTGTTCTGCCTGGCGGTTCCCATTGCTCTCCATGCCCAGCAGCCTACGCCGCCCCCGCCCCGGAACCTGGCTTTCGAGGACTCCATCCGCAATGAAATCCGCCTGCGTCAGGACCGACTGTCCCAGCTCCGCGATCGGGTGCACAACTCCGATGATCACGAAATCAACGCGGCTCTCGAGGACCTCCAGTCGATCATCAAGGAGCTCGAAGGAGAGTTGTCCGGCATCCAGGTCAAGGTCGACGAGAATACGATTCTCTTTTCCAACACTTCCGGCGACTTCCGCATCGAGCTCCCCGAGGATATCGGTCAGCGGGTGAGCGAAGGCATCAGCGCCGTGACAGCCACGATCCTTGGTGAGATGCCGGACTCCCTCGATATCCAGAGAGAGATCGAACGCTTTCAGGAAGCCGCCAGCGGCTGGAACCTCAACCTGTTCGGCCAGCCCGATCGACCGAAGCCCAAGAAGATCATCGGCGACGATATGTTCGCTTTGCGCAAGGGTCTGCTCGTAAGCGACGACGAGAGGGTGACCGGCGATGTGATCGTGCTTTTGGGCGACGCCACCATCCTCGGCGAGGTGGACGGCACGATCACTGTTGTCGGAGGCGATCTCATTCTCGGTGAGGATTCCTCGGTTCACGGAGAAGTCTACGTGGTGCTCGGTGACCTTATGCGGGATGCAGCCGCGGTCATCGACGGCGACGTCTACGAAGTCAGCAGCGGCGCCGTCGACGGGTTCTGGGGCATGATGTCCAGCGGACCGACCAGCCTGGTCGTCAAATCGACGGGCCTGACTGTTCTGGCCGTCCTGTTGTTGATCACATTGGCCGTCATTCCAGCCCGCAGGCTTGTGGCCATCGACGCGGCCCTCGCGGGATCGGCCGGGCGGAGCTTCTTGGTCGGTTCCCTGTGGTTTGTGCTGGGACATCTCCTGGTGCTCATCGTCATGGTCGTGTTGGTCGCCACCGTCATCGGCATTCCTCTCGCATTGCTTGTAGGCCTGGCGTATCTCGTGCTGGGGCTGCTGTCCGTCGGTATGGTGCTCAGACGTGTCGGGCGTAGAATCTGCGGGGCGTTTTGTCGAGAAGGCACCATGCTTCCGGTGCTGGTCGGACTGATCGTCGTCTCCGTGCCCGGTTTCCTGGGTGCATCGATCCGAATCTGGATGCCCGATGGTTCGATCCCTGGCAACCTGCTCGTGCTGCTGGGACTATGTGTCCACGCCCTGGTCTACTGTCTCGGTACCGGTGCCGTGTTCATCAGCCGCTTCGGTGCTCGTTCCTCTGTGGGTGAATGACCCCGACCGGGGATCCGCCCCCACCCTCTTCTGGGTCGAAAGCCCCAATCCCCCTTTTTCATGCTGCGATGCTAGCAATGACTCCGAAGATATTGTCGGTTTGATTATTTCATAACACACGTAAATGCAACATTTTGGTATGTCTGCAGCCCTGCTGTACGATCCTATCTGGATCCCATGCCGTGTCGGGTACGGTCCCTGCGGTATGATGAAGTAGGATCGGGTTCGATGCCCCACAGGGGGGAACGATGGAGCAGAAAGGGCCAGGATGGCGCAGATGAACCAGATATTCCTCACAATGATCTTCACAGCGACAGTGGTGACCTCTCTGGTGCCGTCTGCGGATGCTGCGTCCCGCCTCTACGAAAACGGTCTGACGGTTCGCATCCACTCGGCCGAAGATATCCAATCCATGATCAGTCAAGAAAATGGTGAGCGGACCTTGCGTCACGCTACCCTGGGCAGCCTCGAGCTGCTCGATGGCGTGGATGATCCCCGTCTGCCTCGTCAGGGCGTCAGCGAATTCCTGCCCATCGATGCCGAGACCGTGTTCGAAACCTTCGCGGATCTTCATATCGACGGCGTCGAGCTGACCGTGGACGTGTTCCTGCTGCCCGCTCCTCCAGCTGAAATCCTCAGCAGCTTTGCCCGACGTCAGGCGATCGTGTTATCCCCTTCTTTCGGGCCCGTCCACCCGGAAACAGTTGCTGAACTCGTCGTCCACGAATTCGGCCATGTTCTGACCTGGGCCTTTTTCGACCGATCCGCCGATGCTTGGAACCGCTACATGTCTTTACGTGGTCTCGACCCTGTATTCAACGGTCCGACCGCGGCCCATGCCGATCGTGCCAGGGAGATCTTGGCCGAAGACCTGCGCTATCTCATCGGCGGCGATCTCGCCACGCAGCAGGGACGGATCGAGAACAGTCGTTTGGATCTTCCTGATGAGGTGGATGGTCTCGATGCGTTCTTACGCACCGTGATCAGCGGTCGTCCGTATATGGGGCCGATGCTGACTGCCTCCGCATTTCCGAACCCTTGCAACCCCTTGACGGTCATCCAGCTGAATCTGGACGAATCAGTGAACCGGGATGCTTCGTCCTCACGACTGCAGATCCTCGACATGCGAGGCCGGGTAGTGCGCACTCTTCAGGGTGGGAGACTCGAGAACAGCATTCTGAGCATTTCGTGGGATGGCAGTGGTCAGGACGGCCGTCGTGTGGCCTCGGGCCAGTATTTCTTCCGCATCGGCTGGGTCGGATACGAGACGACGGGCACCGTTGCCGTGGTGCGTTGAGGGACAATCGCGGTCGTTGCGATCATGCATTGCAGATGGAACGAGAGCTCCGGTGCCGGAGCCCTCGTTTTTTATTCAGGGTAGGGGCGGCGGTTCTTTATTATCGGATGAGGGTGAGGCGTCCCGTCGAAGCGGTACGGCCGTCGAGGACCAGACGGAATATGTAGGTTCCGCCGGGCATGGCCCGACCGTCGTCATGGATTCCGTTCCAGGGGATCGCCTGTGTCCCGACATCGAGGGTCCGGGACGGGGACGACCAGACTCTCCGTCCTCTCAGGTCATGGATCTGCACTTGGGCGGACACCTGGCCAGCGAGCTGGAATCGGAACTCGGTCCGTGGATTGAATGGATTGGGGACGGTGGCGACTCGGACGTTGCGGGGCGTCGGTGCCGCTGAAGAGGGGACCATGGACTCCACGATTTCATCCACGCAGATGTGACCCATCGCACCGTTTTCAGCATCCACGATCTTGATCGTTGCGGTCATTCCCTGGTAGGGACTGATATCCCAGATTCGCTGACTCATCAACTCCACGCCGGTTCCGGTTTCGCGCAACAGGATGGTGTCGGCGACGGCGTCCATCAAGGCTACATAACAGGTTGTCGGGTAGGCGCCGCCTCCGACCATCAAGGTCATGATGTCGCCAGCGACGACGAAGGGCCGGCTCTGGGCATGGCCTTGGGCGAAATCTCCAAGGTAGGCTCCCGGTGCTCCGATGCCGCTCATGGGACCTTGGTAGTATTCCTGGCTGCTGAAGGAGAAGGTTCCTATCGGGCCTGCGGTCTGTGCTCCGCGTTCGGCGGGGTTGTCTCCGAAGACAGGGTTGCCCAAGCAGGCGGTGCCGCTGTGGTCGGGCCAGTTCCGCAGCAGAGGATCCGGTTTGTAGATCATGCAGGAATCCGGTGCGAGCCAATGCAGGGTGTCGAATCTGGCGACGAACGAAAACTCGCCGGTGGAGGGATGCTGATAGGTGACGTAACGCCCGAGGATGTCGGTGCCGCCGATGTCCAGGATTTCGGGAGCTGCGGAATCGTCCAACACCGTACGGTCAGCAAAAGTCCAGCCGGCGGGGGTCGGTGCGGCGATGTGGCTCACGCCCCCGGAGTAGTACTCGGTGAAGAAGAGGTGGTCGAGTCCGTTGCGGTGGATGTAGAAGGGGCTTTCGAGATCGCGGTTTTGTGCAGGACCATCGTGAACGTAGAGTGCTCCCTGGTCTGTCCAGGTCACGAAATCGGAGCTCGACGCGTGGTGGACGATGGCTTTTCGGTAGCCGGGAAATCCGCCGAGGCGGAGGGCGGCGGTGCTGAGCATATGCCACTCGCCGGATTCGAAGTAGAGGAACGGATCCCGGAACGAACTCCACGCGGTCGTCGGGCTCCAGAAGTAGCTCAGAGAGTCTGGCTCGAACACGGGATTCGCCGGTTCCTTGGTCCAGGTCGCGAGGTCTGTGGAATAGGCCATGCATGCTCGCTGGACGCGGAGGGAGTCGACACCCGTGTAGGCCATGACCCAGCGTGAGTTGGGCTCGTCGCGGACCACGTGAGGTGCCCAGACGCTCCAATCGTCCCACCAGGAGGGTCCGGCATACAGTGCAGGTGGCTGGACGTCCCAGTGGGTGAGGTCCGGGCTCGTGGCGTGTCCTAGCCAATCTGTTTTGTTGCCTGGGGCGTTCTCATCGACGTCGATATAGAAGATGTGGTAGAGGCCGTCCTGCTGGACGATGCAGAAATCCCAGATCTCTCGACCAGGAATACGGAAGAAAGTCTGTTCGAAATCCAGTTTTACAAGTGCCGTAGCAGTTTGGGGCGTGAAGGCTTGAACGATTAGGCATGTTCCGAACAACATCAAGAGCGCCGAACGGGATATTCGGCGTCGAACGGGAATTTGGCGAATGGGTGTCATGGTCAAAAGGGCCTCTTTATTACCGGCGGGCGATCGCCTCAACGGAATAAGGCCTTGAACCCGCTCCAAGTGGTGTTCTCATTGGCGACAAGTCGGTCGAGGGCCACGGTCACCGGAACCGGGCTGGCATCCGGTACGCTCACCGTCAAGGATTCGTCACGGTAGCCGGTCGCTGTCACACTCAGGCGGTATGTGTGATCAGGTATCAAATTCACAACGTCGATTCCAGTGCCCCCGCCGACTGTGAAGAATCCTAACATAATGTCGAAATCCAGGTCCAGCACCATGACTGATGAATCTGTGGGGGGTGAGATGGGATCATCGCTGAAAACCAGACTCACAACGATGGAGCCGGGAGCACCGACAAGTTCGAAGGAGGGCGCGGCTTCCAGGAGACGGATCGTGTAGTACCCCGAGTTAGCCAGGGAGACGGGAACCTGACTGGGATCGTCGTCCAGAATGAGCCCCAGGGGATCGTTGATATCGGCTCCGTATTTGGGCTCCATGCTGCTTCCGGGCCAAAACTGAAGATAGTACGTCTCGGCTGATGGAGCTGGGGCGACACATTCCCAAACGAAATCATCCACAAGGGTCATCGCTACGGACTCGCAATCGAACGAACTCGAGTTCCAGACCATGTCCATGGCATTGTGGTTGCTTTGGAAGCCAGAAGCGATACCCGGCATCAACACGAACGATCCAATCACAGCGATCAAGACAGTATGTGAGGACATGCGTCGACTGGTCACCATGGTGTTCCATTCCTTCATCTGGGGTCGATCCGTCGAAGAAATGATATTATAGCATGAAAACATATAAAATATCAATAAAGATTGCATCAATCACGAGATGGAATATTTTTAAGGCTTGGCGGATATCTGGCTGTTCTGGCATCCGAATTCCCAAGGGGGTATGCTTGAAGGTAGGTGAGGAGGAACGATGATGAACGCCAAGGCCTGTGTTCTCGTTTTGGTCATGACGGCCGGTTTCGTGTTCGCTAATCCGAACTGGAGCCAGCGTGTGGACCGTTTGCAGGAGGTCATGGCGACAACAGATTCTCTTCTTGCATGCGGAAGGGCGGACGAGGTCGTCGAACTCTTGCCGCCGCTGTTGAACGACGACCGTCTCGGAGCCGAGGTCCTGTGGCCCCTCGAACAACGTCTGGGCCTGGCCTATCAGGCCTTAGGGCGTTTCGAAGAGGCTTTGCCTCACCTGGAACGAGCTGTTCTCTGGGCTCAGCAAGATCCCGTCAACCACCGCAATCTCGCTCATCTGCTGCTTCAACTCGGTAAACGCGGCCGTGCGTTTTCCGAGTACCGGGACGCCTGCTCCCTGGCGCTGGACGATTGGTCCGTGCGTGTGGAGTTCGGCCATGTCCTGTTGGATTACGAGCAGATCGACCGTGCCGCCTCAATCCTCGAGGAAGCCGAAACCCGTTGCTCCGATTGCCCGGATGTGGCTAGGGCCTTGGTGCGCCTCTCCTTGGTTCGTAGGGATTACAACCGCGCTCTTCCTTACATCACGATTCTTCATGGTAGCAATCCAACATCGGAGACTCGGGAGCAGATGGCTTTGATCCTGCTCAAGACGGGCCAACCCGAAGCAGCCCGCGCCATGCTTCTGAATCTCTGGCCCGATGCTTTGAGTGCCAACGAGCGACGAATCGTCCTGGAAGCCGATCAACAATTGGGAGATGACTCACGGGCCTTGGCCCTGGCGGTTTCAGGGGGTGTCGAGGATGACGGCGCGGACTTCTGGGGGCTGGCGTCCTTGATCTGTTTCGAGGCAGGAGAGGATGAATCCGCCTTGTTTCTTGTAGAACGCGCCATTGCCCTTGCTCCTCAGAGCGCTGCCTTGCGCAACAATCGGGTTGCGATGTTGCTCAAATTAGGCCGCCGAGAAGACGCCGATGTCGAATGGGGCATCGTCCTGCAACTCGATCCCTCCCTTGTCGACAACCGTCGAGACTGATCACAATCCATTATATTTGATTAATAATGTTTTATATTGAGAAAATATATGATATACTTGTTTCTATGATTGTGATGGAGCAACCTGTGGAGTGCCCCTGCTGCACTGTGCTAGATCGATGACAGGGAGGAAACCTTAATCATGGTATCGATGGCATATCAAGCCCGACGAACTGTTGCGACCTTGTTGATCCTTGCGGCCGTGATCGGGACGGCGACCGCTTCGGTCGCAAGCGTCTGTGAAAAGCTTTCGCCCGCCAGCGAGAATGTCGGGAACTATGGGCTCGATCATCGACCTAGGATCGGCTTCCAGGTGTCCGATGCCGATGTCTCCTGTGTGATCCCACTCGCGGTTGAAGCAGCCACCGAAATGACTCTCTACGCCTGGAACCTGGGGCTAGGGATTTCAGGAGCTTCGTTTCGCCTGGTGAGTAACGGCGACATCGAGGGCTTCACGCCGGGATCCGAGTTCGGATTGGTCGGATCCTCAGTTGCGATGCCTGATGGAACGCTGACTGTCATTGATGTGGAACTTGCGGGCTTGGCCGAGTGTGGTCCCGTCGAACTCGGCACCATAGCGGTGTCGCCGACCACCGGGTCCTCGGGTGTGTATGTGGACATTGACGGTTATGCCGGCACAGGTACGGCGACCCTCTTTCTTGTCGCAGGACCGGACGTTCCTGCGATTTCTCCTTTCCACGGAGCCTATGCCGGCGACCAGGATCTCTACCATTGTCAGCCGGCCCTCTGCGCCGAACCTCTTGCGGCGATCACGGACCTCTCGTCGGTTCAGAGCGGGGGCACCGTCATAGAGCTGGGATGGACTGCCGGTGAGGGGGATGCCACCATGATCAGATATCGCAGCGATGGAGAACATCCAACATCCATCTACGATGGCGAATTGCTGGTGGCGTTTCCGGCCGTCGCGGGTCAATGGCAGAGCATCGTTCATACGAATCCCGAGGTTCCGGAATACTGGTACACAGCGTTCAGCGTACGGCTGGATGGCAGCGAGGTCACCCAGAGCAGTCTGCTGGAGTGTGGATCGTTCACCACGGCATCCGTCGACGAGAGCATTTCCAACGAAACATTGAGCTGGGGTGCGTTCAAGCAGCGCTTTCGCTAAAAAGAGACGGATCATCACCCCGGCAAGAGATTCTCACGCCGTCGCGATTCTTCGCGGCGGCGTCGTTCGTCTCGGCTTGTGGGGGAGGGGCGTGAAGGTTAAAGTGCGTCTGAGGCCCGAGGAATTTCCGGGGCCCGAAAGGCCGCATCCATGCAGATGTTGAATCGTTTTTCCTCAATCTCCAAAAACACATGTTTACTGACGACGGTTCTGGCCGCGGCACTGATCATCGGCTGCACCGTGCCGCCGGTACCCCAGGACACAGAACACGGTGAACGGACGATGTCGATGCGGGAGGTGCCTCCGCCCGACGGGTCATGGCGTCCCCATGTTCTGCAGGCGTGCAGTTCCCTTGAACAGCGGCAGCCGGCAACGGCGGAACGACATGACCTCGAAGTTGCCTGGGATCTGTTTCAGGCGGGCGAGGGTGCCGATGCCATTGCTGAGCTCGAGCTTTCCATAGGGGAGCGTCCACGAGCAGGTGGGCTGGTGCTCTTGACCCTCGCTCAACTCTACGTTATGGCTGGGCAGGGAGTCCCGGAGCTGGTGCCTCGCGAGGGCCCGGCTGCGGATACCGGAAACTGGGAGCGGAACAAGGCCCGCTTTCTGAGTAGGGCCGAAGATTTGATAGAACGATGCCGACCGTCGCGGCCTGATGATGCCGTGCTGGACTACTTGCTCGGAGACTGCCGCCGCGCACGGGGAGATCTCGCAGGAGGCGCCGCCGCGGTGGAAGATGCCCAACAAGGCTGCACGCTGACGGCGAGCTTTGATATCCTGCGCAAGCATCAGGACCTCGTCCGCACACCGCCGCGGCAGCTGACACCCGCCCAGCCTGTTTGGCCGACGGGGGTGACCAAGGGCGGGGAGGTCGAATTGGACCTTTTGATCGCTCCCGACGGACGTGTGCACCAGATCGAGACTGTGAAACGACCGGGACGTCTGCTTGGAGAAGCGGCCGTCGCAGCCTTCAAAGATGTCCGTTTTGAGGCGGCACGGATCGGAAAATACCAGATTTGGGCCTGGCAGAGGACGAGCGTCGTCTTCCGCTGAGAGAATCGCGTGTTGATTTCCGCGGGGGTGTGTCCTTATTTTCAGTGGGCTCTCGGCTTTTCCCTGTGAGTCACTGTTGAAAGCGGGATCATGGGACATCGATCCACGCCATGGACGCACGCTCCGCACCCGGAGGTCACGGTCTTGAAGATGCGATTGGACATGAGGTTCCTCCTTGTTGCCGCGACGGCCTTGGCTGTTTTACTGCTCGCCATCGGTTGTACGACACGCCCCGAACCGTCCGAAACGCTGGTCATGGAAGGCAACCACAGCCGTGGCGACCTGGTGATGGTCACGGCGGACACGTCTTCGGACGGATACCACTATCTCGAACCCAGTTTGTCTCCCGATGCCCAACGCATCGTGCTGACGGCCGACTGGGATGCCGTACCGCCGCCTGGTCACTTACCCGACCCGATTCCTTTGCTGCGCCAGATTGTCGTGATGCCCGTCGGCAGCCAGCTGGAACCTAAGCTCAGCATCTTTGAAGTCGGAGCCGAACTCGTTCACCTGCGGCCGTTCAGATTCCGCGTGGGCGACAACCCCGTGACCATCGACGCTCATGAGCAGCAGCAAAAGGGCCAGCCGATCTGGATCGATGACGACAACATCCTGTTCTGGATCGAGACACCACGCGGCGCGCGGCTGTTCCGGTGTCATGTGCCGGTGGGCTTCACCAGCGACGATCTCATCGAGCCTCAGATCGTCTTCAGGGAGCCCAGCGACGACCAACAGTTCACGGCTATTCCGTTCTGGGAGCACCTATCCCCTTCGTTATCCCCTGACGGCAACTGGCTGGCGTTCAGCCGCTACGGTTATGTGGACGTCGACTCGCTCAACACCGCAACGGGGCAGAGCATCTGGATCGCACGCATGCCGACCGAGGGTGAAATCAGCGATCAGGCTTTTCAGATCACATCGATCGCCTCCCAAGTGGATGGCCCGAGCTGGTCCCCGGATGGTCGCCATCTGGTGTTCCACGCCGGCTTGGATCTGATCCAGTCGTCCAGCGACATCTTCACGAAGGAGATCTTCACGGTCGACTTCGATACGACGGGTCTGGCGGCCGACGGTGTCGTCGAGCTGAACAAGAATCTCGTTCGACGGACGTTCTCTCCGCCCCAGGAGGGCAGCCCGATCTACGTCCGGAACGAAAGTGCGTCCTTCTCCATGGACGGAACCCGCATCATCTTCGTCTCGGACCGCCGCGTCCCGACTTTGACCTACGTGGACCGCAATATCTGGTGGATTCCCCAGGACGGCAGCCTCGATCCTCAGCTTGTGTTCTTCACCCGCTCGGACGATGTGGATCCCATGATGACCGGTGGTCCCGGCAACGAAGTGCTGATGTCCAGTGCCATGGGATTTCCCACGGAGATGCTCCAGCGTCTTTGGGATGAATCCGTACAGCGTCTGCTGGCCACGCCGATCGTGGACGAGGATACAGATGAGATCACCTACCTCAACCAGGTGCAAGCCGAAGCCATCGCCACCGGAGAGCGTGAAGAATTGGAGTTCTTCGAGGGCGTCATGAGCCACGTGTACCTGTTGTCCAACTGGTAGGATGATCACCGAACGCGAGGCGCGCACTGCCATCGTCGAGGCCGGGCGCCGCCTCTCCGAACGGAACTTGATCGTCGCCGCTGAAGGGAACCTCTCGGTTCGCCTCGGCGGCGATTTCTTTTTGACGACGCCGGCCGGTTGCGAGAAGGGGCGCCTCGGAACAGACGACCTCGTGGTCGTCGATCTGGAAGGCCGTCCGCAGGCTGGGGGGAGCAGGCCGAGTTCCGAGTGGGGGCTCCATAGGGAGATCTATCTGCGGCGCCCCGATTTGATGGCGGTCTGCCACGCCCATCCACCCTATGCTCTGGCCTTTGCCGTCGCCCGCCGTAAAATTCCCACCAGCCTGATGCCGGAAGCCGTCGTCGTTCTAGGGGAGGACGTGCCAGTGGCGCCCTACGCCACGCCGGGCACCGACGAGGTGGCGGCCTCGATCCGCGAGGTCATCGCCGTCCATGATGTCCTGCTCCTGGCGAACCACGGCGCAGTGGCCTGCGCCCGTGATCTCCCCACGGCCCTGCAGCGCATGGAGACCCTCGAGCGGGTCGCCGAGGTGGCGTTGCTGGCGGCGCCCCTGGGAGGGGGCGTGCGGTTGACCAGGAGCGACGTGCGCAAGCTCCTGGACTGATCGGGGTCGCCTGCTTCGCCGCTCGATACAAAAAAAGGGGAGGGCCTGAGCCCTCCCCTTTTTTCTTTGAAGCCAAGTGATCTAGAAAGCGACGCTGGCTCCCAGCCAAGCGAAGGCCAAGGGGTCGCCGGGAGCGCTATAGCCGTAGGGGGCCATGGGGCTCTTGGTCGCCGCTGCGCCAGAGTCGTCGAAGGTGAACAGGCCGACGCCGCCGTGGAGATCCACGTCGTCGTTGAGCATGTAGTCGAGGGTGATATCCAGCTCGGTGCCGATGGTGACATCGCCCTGCTCGGCGTCGAACATGAAGTAGTCGATGCCCACGTCGAGGCCGTCGGTCGGCATGAAGCCGCCGGCGAAGCGCATGGCCTTGACGTTGCTCCAGGGCACGATGTTCATGATGCCCAGGTAGTCGCGGGAAGAGCCGAAGGGCGAGGCGAAGGTGCCGCTCTCGGCGTCGGTGGCGTCTTCATCGCCGCTGGCGACGTTGTACTCGAAGCCGATGTAGGGCTCAGCGGTCGAGTCGAAGTCGTAGAACAGGCCTAGGTACCAGCCGAGGGCGCTGATGTCTTGCTCGTCGTAGTCGGCCGCCTTCCCTGCGTCGGCCAGTTCATAGTTGGTTCCGCTGACGGCGGTGGCTTCGCCGTAGAAGTGCAGACCGTTGTGCATGTAGTCGACAAGGGCTCCGAACAACAGGGTCTTGTCGTTGTCGGCGTCGTCGACGCCGACGTCATAGTTGTCCTGGGTGGTCAGCAGGGCGTAAGGTTCGAACCAGAACTTCTCGTTGGCGTCGTAGTGCATGTAGAAGCCGGAGAGGTTGGCGTCGCCTTCGCCGGCGGCATAGCGGCCGTCGTAGGCTTCGCCCAGCTTGAAGTTGAAGAAGTCGAACCAGCCGTTCTCGAAGGAGTAGCGACTATGGTAGCCCTCAAAGATCGTCCGCTCGCTGGGATCGAGGGACCAGTCCTCCTTGCCGATGATGCGCTCGCGGCCGTAGGCTACGGGCATGCGGCCGAAAGTCACGTCGTAGTCGTCGAACAGGAAGTCGCGGGCGGTGAAGGTGGCCTGGTAGAGCTGATCGATGCTGCTGGTCGGGTCGCCCATCACGCGATAGTTCTCGATCATCAGCATGTAAGAGGCGTTGGAGCCGACGTCGCCGCCGAAGCCGACGCGGGTGCGAAGCTGCGAGAAGCCGAGGCCGTCGTCGAGGTCGCTGTCCTGGTCGTAGTTGTTGAAGCCTTCCCAACGGTAGACCATGCTGCCATTGACGTCGGTCGCTTGGGCAGTGGTCACTGCTCCCACACCCACCATCAGGGCCAGGGCGGCGAGCAAGATCATCAGACGCTTAAACATGTTTACACTCCTCCATGAATGAACTGCGGCTCGGGATGAAACGATCATGCGCTGGATGACCGCCGAAACGGTCGGAATTCCCTCACAGACCGATATCACCCCCCTCCGTAGTGCTCGGTCAGCCGGTTGACGATTCCCCGCCAGCTGAACTGCTCCTCCATGATCCTGCGGGCTTTGGTCGCCTTCAGGACTGCTTGGGCCGGATCGTCCAAGGCTGCGATGACCGTTTCATGGAAACGATCGTCGGCAGGCACGATCCAGGCGGCGTCGTCCCGGGGCAGGACGATGCCCTCGGCGCCGACGGGCGTGGTCACCACGGGGATGCCACGCGCCATCGCTTCAAGGATCTTGATTTTGATCCCACCGCCCTCGGGCAGGGGGGCCACGAACAAGGTCCCGTACCGGTAGAAATCGCTGAGGTCCTCCACGAATCCGTGGCCGCGAACCCGGCTGTCGGTCACGCCGAGATCGTCCAGGAAGCGCCGGGAACCTCTCCCGACCACATCCAGAACCGCATCCGTACGATATTTGGCGACTTGGGGCCAAACATTGTCAATCAAAAACTTGGCAGCCGTCCTGTTGGGGCCGTGGCCGAAACTGCCCACGAACAGAAGTCTGGGCGAATCGGCGGGAGCCCGGTCAGGTTGGAGGGTGTCGGTATCCATGCCCAAAGGCACTGTCAAGCAATGGAGGCCGCCGTCGGCTTCCAGAATGGCACGGTCGTCATCAGTCACACAAAAAGTGAGATCGCTCCAGTGGGTCGCATCACGCTGCAACCGCCGCCAAGCAGCGGCTTGAGCGCGCAACATGAGACGGGATAATGGGTTGGTTGTCAACTTGGCTCGCCTCAAACGGGGGACAGAGCCCAGTTCGTGGGTGCTGGCGCAAAGCACGGGTGTCTTGTGACCGGCTGCGAGTTGCCGGGTCTTCCAAGTGCGCAGGTCTTTGGTCAGCAAGGAGAGTTGCAGGTATTCGATCTGCACGGCATCGGGCTGAATGTCCTCGACCAAGGCGAGGATGCGGCGCGAGAGGCCCTTAGACCAGTATTTCTCAACGTAATAGGGGTATCCGCGCAGGATCCCTCGTCCTCCGGCCCAAAGCCTGGAAAGGATGAGAGCCGGTTTGTGGATTCCCGTGACGTTCTGGTCATGGAAGTCGAGAGGGTGGATCCTGCAACCCAGGTCGGCGGCGGTGGCCTCGACAAGGTCGGATTCTCCGGAACGGACAAGGCTGATGACATGGAGCTCGTGGACCTTGGCCAGCTGACGGCACATCTCGCGCACGGCGGTTCCGCCGCCGTGGCCGACCCGGGCGTGGGGGAGATAGGGGGTCAGGAGCAGGACGCGCATGCGGCTTCCCTTCCGCGCCGGCGATCTGCGGATCAATAGAGGAGATAGCCCTTTTGCTCGGCGAGGGTCTTTTTAACACGTTCGAGCTCGATTTCGAACTCGTAGGAACCGTCTTCAAGATTGGGCTTGTGCTGGTGCATCCAAGCAGCGGCTTCTTCGTCGATTTGGTCCTCGGTGCGCAGCAGCTGAGTGATCTTGTCTTCAATGAGGAACTGAAAACGGTCCTCGTCGATCTCGAGATCCACGTGCTCTTCATTGAGGAGCTCGTCAGCGATTAGCTTGGCGAGATGGGCGATGCGTTCTTCAGACAACCGCATGAGATGACCTTCCTGCACCCTCGTTAGAGGATGAAGCCCTTCTTCTTGATGATCTCTCGCTTCATCGAGGAGCGCAGCGCCCCGAAGTCCATTTCCATCGCGCTGATATGACCTTTGTACTCGGTCAGCAGTTCGTCGACTTCGGCATCGATGGCCTCTTCGGCCTGCATGTTCTCGAAAAAGATGTCTGCGATGACGCGGAACACGAGGTCGGCGTTGGTCTGGATGTGAACGCCGTGCGCCTTTTCTAGCATCAGCACCGTCTCATCGGCGATGAATTCGATCTTATTCGGTGAGAGCCTCACGAGCGCCTCCGGGCTGCGGATCGGTTCCTGGATGCAACCGGACCATGAAACGTGTTTTTCCCGGGCTTGGCAAGGGCGAATGTCTGACATACCCTGGAGGGTCGATACGTTGGAACACAGAACTCCGTCCCGACGTAGAAGGCGCCCGTGTGAGTCAGCAGAGAGCGTACCCGCTCTCCTAGTCAAGGCCCCGAGGAGGTAACGTGGACACGACGCTGGATCAAACCCGCGCCGCGGACATCGCGTCCCGGATCGAAGAGGCGCTGGCCGAAGCCGGCAAGGTGGTTGTGGGGCAGCGCCCCATGCTCGAAGGATTGGTGCTCGGCCTGTTGACCGGCGGCCACGTGCTGCTGGAAGGGGTCCCGGGTCTGGCGAAGACCCTGGCGGTCCGCACTCTGGCCGGTGTGGTGGACACGGGGTTCCAGCGTATCCAGTTCACTCCGGATCTTCTGCCGGCCGACATCGTCGGCACGACCATCTACCGTCACGAGACCGGTGAGTTCACCGTGAAAAAGGGGCCGGTGTTCAACAACATCGTGCTGGCCGACGAGATCAACCGCGCTCCCGCCAAGGTTCAGAGCGCCCTGCTCGAAGCCATGCAGGAACGGCAGGTGACCATCGGCGATACGACGTTCGCGTTGCCGGACCCCTTCCTGGTATTGGCGACCCAGAACCCCATAGAACAGGAGGGGACGTATCCTCTGCCGGAAGCGCAGGTGGATCGTTTTCTCCTCAAAGTCCGCATCGGGTACCCCGACCGGTCCGAAGAGCGAGCGATCCTTGAGCGAATGGCCGGCCGTGCTGTGCCCGAGGTTCGTCCCGTTCTGACCCCGGAGGAGCTCGTGGAATTGCGCGAAGCAGTCAACGCGGTGTTCCTCGATGAGAAGATCAAGGACTACATCCTGGATCTGGTCTTTGCGACCCGTGACCCTGAGAGCGCCGGCCTGGCCATCGGACCGTTGATCGGTTACGGAGCGTCGCCCCGTGCGACTCTGGCCTTGGCTCAGACATCCAGGGCCCGCGCCCTGATGCAGGGACGCACCTTCGTCGTGCCCGAGGACGTGAAGTCCGTCGCCCACTCCGTTCTGCGCCATCGCGTGCTGGTGACCTACGAGGCCGAGGCCGAGCAGAAGACCAGCGACGACATCGTATCGATGATCCTGGACCATGTGGACGTTCCTTAAACGCAGGCGGCCCGAACCGCCCCCGCGCCCCGGCGCCAGCGGCATCCCTCCGGAAGTCATCGAAGCCGTGCGCCGCATCGAGATCCGCGCCCGCCGCCTCGTGGATGAATCCCTTTCGGGGGAATACCACTCGGTGTTCAAGGGGGCGGGTATCGAATTCCGAGAAGTGCGGGAGTACGTGCCCGGTGACGACGTGCGCGCCATCGACTGGAACGTGACTGCCCGCTCGGACCGTCCCCACGTCAAAGTGTTCGATGAGGAACGCGAGCTGACTGTGGTGCTCGCGGCCGACGTGAGCCGATCCGGAGAATTCGGTTCGGGCGACAAGACGCGGCGCGAGATCATCGCTGAAATCTGTGGTGTTTTGGCCCTTGCAGCGGTGGCGAATAAGGACAAGGTGGGTTTGCTGCTCTTCTCAGATCGTGTGGAGCTCTATGTACCGCCTGCGCCTGGCCGCAGCCATGTGCTCCGCTTGATCCGCGAGCTTCTGGCCTGGGTGCCGGAGGGGCGGGGCACTGACTTCGCTGCACCCCTCGATCTGTTGGGCTCGGTCCTAAAACGCAAAGCGACGATCTTTCTGGTCTCGGACTTCTGGGCCGAGGGCTTTGAAGCTCCCTTGCAAACATTGTCGCGAAGACACGATTGTGTCGCTGTCCGCGTGCGTGACCCTCTGGAGATGGATCTGCCGGAAGCCGGTTTGGTCCGCTGGCGAGACGCGGAGACGGGAGAGGAACGTGTTCTCGACACGTCCGACGCGGCCTCGCGCCGATCCGTCACTGAGGCTCGACTCGCTCATGACCGCAATCTCGAAACCACGTTGCGCCGGGCGCGGGTGGATGTCGTGGACATCCGTACCGACCGGTCCTACGTGGATCCCTTGTCTCGCTTCTTCTCAGCCCGCTCGGGTCGACGGGGGAGGCGACGATGAAGGGGTCGATGTGGGTCGTCATCCTGGCGGCCATCGTATTTCTGACAAATCCCCGTGCCAGTGCACAGGGATTGCCGCCCGGCATGGGCTCCGCCGGAGCGCCCTCTACGGCTCCGCCAGAAACCCTCGACGTATGGTTGTCTGCGGGCGGCGGCGCAGCCCTGAGTGATCTCAGGCTTGACGAGATTTCCTCGTTGGGCTTCGGAGAGTCCTGGCATTTGGATGCCATCGCCGATGACGGTGTGACGACGCCGGACTCGCTGACCGTCTCCGTTCCCTGGATCAGTGTTCGGCGGGACATTGCTCCCGATGGCGGAGGCTTCATCGCCCGTGTTTACAGAGTGGGTCCATTTCGGCTCGGCCTGGATCGGGATCCGACCACTTTGAGCCAAGTCCTAACCGTAGGAGGCCGACTGGGTGCCGAATCGGAGCTGGCTCCGGTCCGTGATCCCTGGCGCCTAGAGCGTCGGCGGTGGCCCCTTTTTCTCCTGGTTTCGGCTGTCGTTGTGTTAGGCCTCCTGCTACGTAGGGCTCTGCTTGGTCGAAGCACCACCGAGATCGAACGGATCACAGATCCTGTTCCGGATCCAGCCTGGGCCAGGTTCATGATCGATGCGGCGGCGCTCGCCGAAGCCGGACTGCCCGATGGACCGGGTGCCCGTCCAGTCATGGACCGTCTGGACGCCATGTTGAGGGCATATCTGCGGAACCGTTTCGGCATCGACGGGACGGCTCTCGCTCCTGGTGAGATCGACAGCGCCCTGGTCGATCGAAGATATCCTCGGGGGACCGGTGCCGCATTCGATGCGTTGTTCCGGGATCTCGATATCTGGCGTTACGCCCCCACCGCGGATTCGCCGCCGGGACGGACGCGCAGTCTTCTCAATGCAGCATGTCACGCAGTGGAGGCAACCGGCATCGACGCGTCAACCGGCGCTTCGTCCGCACGAGCCGGATTGGCAGGCGAGGCCGCTCGACGCAAGCTGCGCGGTGTACTCGGAGGAGGTGCGGCTTCGTGATCGAATTGGCGCGCCCGTACTTACTCCTTCTGGTTGTGCCCGTGTTGGCCTTCGCCTTCGGCGCTCGCCGTCGTCATGCTGATCCCGCCTCGGCCCGGCATACCCACCTGGCCCTCGCGGCCGCCGCCGGGACGAGCTGGCGTGTCCGGTTGCGGAGTCTCGTGCCCTGGATGCGGGTGATCTCGCTGCTGCTGTTGGTGGTGGCCCTCGCCGGGCCCCGTGTTCCACATTCGATGCAGGAGGTGGAGGGCGAAGGCATCGACATCGTGGTGGCGCTGGACATCAGCGGCAGCATGCGGGCCCTCGATTTCCAGCCCGACAATCGCCTCGTCGTGGCTAAGCGCATCATCAACGATTTCGTGCAAGGGCGCCCCCGCGACCGTATCGGTCTTGTGGTCTTCGCCTCGCGCGCCTTCACCCAGTGTCCTCTGACGCTCGACCGGCCCATCCTTTCGGGATTCCTCGAGGAGATCGAAATCGGACTGATCGAAGACGGCACTGCCATCGGACTGGGTCTGGCAACGGCCGTCAATCGATTGCGGCATTCGGAAGCCGAGAGCAGAACGGTCATCCTGCTCACCGACGGCAGCAACAACGTACCGACGCTTGAGCCGGAAACGGCAGCCGAGTTGGCCAGTGCGCTGGGTGTCCGCGTCTACACGATTGGCGTCGGGAAGAAGGGCAAGGTGCCTTTCCCACGCCAGACTCCATTCGGAACACGGACGGTGATGGCCGAGATGCCCATCGACGAGGCTTTGCTGCAATCCATCGCAGCCACCACTGGGGGATCGTACTGGCGGGCTGAAAATCCCGATGCTCTGGCCCAGATCTTCGCCACCATCGACGAACTCGAAACCAGTCGATACCGTACGAACGTGAGTACCTGGTACGAGGAGCGCATGGCGTGGGCGGCGTTGCCCGCCCTGGCTCTGATCCTGCTCGAAGCCCTGCTCGCCGGCGTCGTCTTGCGTCGGTTGCCTTGAAGGAGGACCGTTGATCTTCGGCTCACAGCAATGGCTCTGGCTCCTTGCGGCTGTTCCAGCCCTCTGGGTGACGCTGCGGATCGCCGATCGTCGCTCCGCACGACGGCTCTCAGCGCTGCTCGGGCCGCGCGCCGAAGCGCATGTGGAGGATCGGGCGGCCGGTTATGGAACTTGGCGACGCATTCTGATGCTCTGGGGTCTTGCGTTCCTGATCATCGCTATCGCGAGGCCTCAGTGGGGTGCCGACGAGGTGGAGGTCGTACAGCACGGCACAGACGTGGTGATCGCCCTGGACATTTCCAACTCCATGCTCGCTCAAGATGTTTCGCCGAGCCGCCTGGTGCGGGCCCGTGCCGAGATCGCTTCGTTTCTTGCCGACTTCGATCGCGGTCAAGTAGGGCTTGTTCTCTTCGCCGGGCAGGCCTTTGTACAATGTCCTTTGACCCTCGACCTCGGCGCCGTCGAGCTCTTCCTGCGAATGGCCGATACCGATATGATCTCCGAACAGGGGACCGCCCTCGGTGCGGCCTTGGAAACATCCGTCGACATGCTCGCAATGGGTGAGGACGCTCAGCCGACCCGTCGTGCTGTTATTCTCGTGACCGACGGTGAAAACCTCGAGGGCAGCTGGGAACAGGCTGCCGAACGCTGTGTGGAAGAAGGCGTGAGTGTTTTTCCCGTCGGGGTCGGACTCGAAACCGGTGGTCTGGTGCCCCTAGGCGACGGGCAGGAGGGTTACATGAAGGACCAGGAAGGGAATGTGGTGCTCAGTCGTCTCGACGCAGACGCCCTCGCCGGCCTGGCCCGTGCAACAGGTGGCACGGCCTTCCGCATCGGACCCGGCTCTCTCGACCGCGATGGTCTCGGTTTGGCGTTATCGGGCCTCGGCGAACACGAACTGACCAGCCGACACGTGGCAGCCTATCGTGAACGCTACATCTGGCCGCTGGCTCTGTCCCTGTTGATGTTATTCTTGCGGTTCATTCTCCGCGCCCGTCGAACCGTGCCGGCGGCTGTCACGGGTTCGTTGCTGATCCTGCTGTTCGCCTCGGCGCCGGTGTCCGCCTTTGACCTCTTAGACAGGTACGGAGCCGAGGTGAACAAGGCCGTCGATCTCTATGAAACCGGAAACTACGAAGAGGCCCTTGAACTGTTCGAGTCCAGCCGAGCCGAGAGGCCCGACGATCCCCATCTTGCCATGGCCGTGGGTGAAACACTGGCCCGTCTCGAGCGCTGGGACGAAGCATCGCGGGAGTTCGAGAGAGCTCTGGCCCTGGGCGACGAGCCCAGGCTGCAGGCTGAAGGACACTACAATGCAGGAACCGCAGCCCTCAACGCCGGCGACCTGGGCGGAGCGGTGGAATCGTTGCGTCGTGCCTTGGACATCGAACCGGATCGCGAAGACGCCTTGCGCAACCTCGAGCATGCCATGACCGCCATCGAGCAGCAGCCTCCCCAGCAGCAGCAACAGGGAGAGGAAGGCGAAGAGGGCGAAGATTCGCAGGACCAGGAAAATCAAGAGCAGCAGAACCAGGAGCAAGAGCAGCAGGATCAGGAACAACAGACTCAACAGGAACAGGAAGAGCAGCAGCAGGACGAACAGAGCGAAGAAAACCAGCAAGAGCAGCAGCAAGAGCGGGCAGAAGAGGACGAACCGGAACAGGATGAGGAAGTACAGCCCCAACCCCCCGAGCCTTCGGAGCAGGAGGCGGAGGAGATGAGCCGTCAACGGGCGGAGTCCATCCTCAGGGGCCTCGACAAGGATGAAGAGGAATTGCGGCGATCTGTTCGTCAACGACTCAAAGGGGTTAAGCCCAGGAGCGGGAGAAGATGGTGAGCAGTCGGGGGCGATGGCCGAGAATCCTATCCACCGGTGCGATGATCCTGATGGTCCTGGCGTCTTGTGCAGCTGCCGCCTTCGCCGTCGTGACCTTCGATGCCAAGCTCGATCCCGGCGTGGTTCCATTGGGACGACATTCCGTGCTCACCGTGACATTGTCAGGGGATGCAGCCAACCTGCCTGATGTCCAGGCACCGGTTCTCGCAGGCGCCGAAGTGAGCGGGGGTGGGACCAGCCAGAGCTATCAGATGTCCGGAAGTTCCGTCAGCATTACCAAGTCCTGGACCTGGTTGATTGCTCCCCACGGCATGACCGACGTGGACATCCCGCCTTTCGAAGTCGTCATCGACGGGACAACACATCGGACCCAGGCCCTGAAGCTGCGTGTGGATGCTGCGGCCGCGGTGCCTGCAGCCGACGGCGGCACATCGGCGCCATCAGGAATTCCCGGCGACGATGAACCAGCTCCTGACCAGCCCGGGCCCGGAGACGAGCGCTTTGTTACCCTTGCAATGGACAAGGATCGCGCCCACGTCGGTGAACAGATCGTGCTGACGTTCCGTTACTACGAGAACGTCGCCAGCCGCGGCTTCGACCGTCCTGAATACACGCCGCCGCGAACCGAGGGCTTCTGGCGGGAGAATCTGGGCGAGACCGAAACATATCGTGAGCGTCGGGGGGGCGTGCTCTACCAGGTGTCCCGGATTCGCTACTCCCTAGTCCCGACCCGGCCCGGTGAGCTGATCGTGGAACCGGCTCGCGTCGTGCTGCCGCACGACGTATTCAGCGATTTTTTTGCTAACAATCGACGCAGTCGGGGCGGGGTGCGGGAATTGTGGACGAACAGTCTGCAGGTCCATGTGGACGATCTGCCCGCGCCGATTCCCGACGACTATTCCGGCCTCGTCGGCAGCGACGTGAGCCTGCGGGCCGTCTTGGACCGCGAGATCGTTCCCCGCGGGGAAGCGGTCAGTGTCACCATCGAACTCGTGGGCGACGGATCTCTCAAAAACGTCCATCTTCCGGCATGGGACCTTTCCGATGACTTCACGATCCACGAGGCGGGTGGGAGCGTCGATCAGAGACCTGTGGACGGTCGTCTGCGGGGAGCTATGCGCCAGGAAAGGATTCTCCAACCCAAGCAGGAAGGCACTTGGACGCTGCCTCCGATCCAGATGAGTTATTTCGACACGGGCGAGAATCGTTTTCTCCGTGTCAGCAGCAAACCCCTGACACTGACGGTCACACCCAGCGACCTTCCGGCCACCGGAGACAGCGCCGGCAGCAGCCATCGCCGGGCCCTCGAACGCCTCGGCGAGGATCTTGCCTTCGTGAAAACTCCTTCAGGGGTCGTCGCTGCACGAACCGTTCCCTTTGTCGAGACTCGGCTCTGGTGGTTCGTCGTCATGGCGCCGCTGATCCTTCTTCTGATCTGGCGTTACATTTTGGCCCGAAAAGACGCCGAGTTGCGCGATCCCGTCGGCCGTCGCCGCCGCTTCGCTTTGACCACGGCGCTGGGGCTGCTGGCAGCCTCTCGCAAGGCATCCGATCCAGCTGTGCGGGCCGAGTGCGTCCAGAAGGGTATCCTCGGTTTTGTTGCGGACCGTCTAGGCTCGCCGCGAGCCGCAGTGGGACGTGGCGATCTCATAGATCTCGGGGCGATGTGTGGAGCGGACGCCGCGGCCACGAGGCTGGTGGAGATCCTCGGAATCTGTGAGTTGGCGCGCTTCGGGTCGGTCGGCGGATCGGGGAACGTGACCGACGAAATACTCGATGATGCCGAGCGATCCCTGCAGGTGCTGGCTTCCAGCGTGGGCAGCGGGCTCCGACGCGGTACTCGTGTCCAGGGTTGGCTGCTGCCTTTGGCGGTTTCGAGCGCCTTGCTGGGTGCCGCTGACCTCCATGCCGCACCTGATCCCGACCGCCTTACGGCGGAAGGGGTTCAGGCCTATACGAACGGTGAGTTGGACCTTGCTCGAGATCTCTTCGCTCGAGCCGACTCTCTGACGGGCGATCCCATCGTGACTTTCGATCTTGCGACAACCTGTGCACGTCAAGGCGACCTCGGCGCCGCCATGCTGTATCTGGAACGGGCGTCTCGCGGCCGTCCCAGGGACGGCGACATCGCCACCAATCTTGACCATGTCCGCAACCGTCTCGCCGATTCTGAGCAGTCGGGCGGAACAACGGCGGCAGTCGCGTTCCTGGTTGGTCTGCTGAGCAGGTGGACGGTGGACGAATGGGCCGTTGTCGTCGCGATTCTGGCCTGGTTGGTCACCTGTGGCGTGGCTCATGCCTGGTGGCGCGGCTTCCTCGCCGTATGGCAGCGACGTGTTCTGGTCGGGGGAGGTGTGGCGTTGCTGATCGCCTCTGCGGTCCTGGCCGGACGCTGGTACGACGAACGCAAGATCGTCCATGCAGTCGTTCTAGTAGACGAGGTTGCTGTCCGGAGCGGCCCTGAGACGTCGTTCCCCGTCCTGTTCGAGGCCCATGCCGGCCTCGCTCTGAGGATCGAAGACGAACGGGAAGGTTGGAGCCAGGTCACACTCGGCGGAGAGTGGCGAGGCTGGCTGCCGGCTGCGTCGGTGGCGGCTGTCGATCGAAATCACGAGCTTCACAGAAGAGCCGAAAGATGATGCGGGGGCAACGGGTCCTCGTGGCCACGACGGTTGCTTGCGCGTTCGTCCTGCGCCTGGCCCATCTGCTGGCGATGCGCTCCAACCCCCTCTTCGAGCGGCCCATCATGGACGCCCTGATGCATGACACCTGGGCGCGCGGTCTACTCTCGGGCACCTGGCCTCCACCTGAGCCGTTCTTCCGGGCACCGCTCTATCCCTATCTGCTCGCGGGCCTCTACGGGATCTGCGACGCCGACCGCTTTGCCGTGCAGCTCGTCCATATCCTGATCTCGGCCGTGGGGGCTGGTGCGGCGGCTTATGCGGCCGACCACCTCTGGGGCCGTCGTGCTGGCTGGAGCGCCGGAGTGCTCTTTGCGACTCTTTGGACGAGCATCTACTTCTCGGCGGAACTGCTGATCGTGACCCTGCCGGTCACCCTGAATCTGCTGGCTTTGGCCGTCTTTGTCGGCGGCGACGTCAGGGTAAATCCACCGAGGGTGCTGACGGCTGGGTTTCTGTTGGGACTGTCGGCCATCTCCCGTCCCAATATCCTGATCGTGATTCCAATCGTGCTCGCGTTCCTCGCGTTCTCGGTTGGGCGCCGCACCCCGTGGCGTCTCTGGCTGCTGTTGCTCTTGGGGCTGGCGGTGCCGATCCTACCGGTCACGGTCTCGAACGTCGTCAGGGGCGGCGATTCCGTTCTGATCTCCAGTCAGGGCGGCGTCAACTTCTACATCGGCAACAATGCCGACTCCGATGGGCGCACTGCCGTAGTTCCCGGAACTCGGCCCACATGGCAGGGTGGCTTCGACGACACCATCGCCATGGCGGAACGGGATGCTGGTCGGACTCTCAAGCCGTCCGAAGTGGATCGCTACTTCCTGCGCAAGGGACTTGCATTTTGGATCGAGGAACCCGGGCAGGCAGTCGCGCTCTACGGGAAAAAGCTCCGCATGTTCTTCGGTGCAGGGGAACGGTCGAACAACAAGTTCATCTACGCCTGGCGTGACTGGTCGCCGATCTTGAAGCTGCCTCTTTTAGCCGGCTGGCCCCTCGTGCTGGCCCTGGGTGTCCTCGGCGCGTTCGTGAAGCCGCTTCGTCCTGGCGGACGTCTGCTCGTGTTGGGCATGGCGGCGGCTTACGCAGTGTCGGTTCTGCTGTTCTTCGTCAACGCCCGTTTCCGGCTGCCGGTGGCGGCCTTGCTGGTGGTGCCGGCGGGCGCAGGCGTGGACTATCTTTGGCGTATATTCCGCGGTCGGCTGAAGCCTGTACCACTGATACCTCTGTTGATCGCAGCGCTCGTGGGCGGCTTATCCCTGGCTGATCTCCTCGATTTCAAGGAACGGCGCACGGATGCCAATCCCTTCCATGCCTTCACCCTCGGCAACGCCTATGCCGACCTCGGCGACGACACCCGCGCTGTCGCCGCTTGGCGGGAGGCGCTGACCATCCAGCAGAGATACCCCCAAAAGCATTTCGAGATGATCAGCGGGCCCCTGTACAAGTCGCTTTCGTCAGCTCTTGCCAAGATGTCCAGCTCGGAGGATGCCCTCGCCGTTGCGGCAGCTTGGGTCCGCGACGGAGATGGGGATCGTGAGTCCAGACTCTGGTACGGCAACATGCTTCTGGAGGCGGGTCAGACAGATCAGGCGTCGGCCCAATTCGAATTCCTGTTGCGTGCCGACCCCGATGATCCCGGTGCCCTGCTCGGCAACGCCTGGGTGCTGCAACGCAATGGTCAGACGGCCACGGCGCTCCGACGATTCCGTCAACTGATATCCCAAGGGGACGACCCTCGCGCCGAATTCGGGGTCGGGTTGTGTCTGATCGAGTTGGAGCAGCTGCAAGGGGCGGAACGGGCGTTCCTGAACGTGGTCAGACTCGAGCCGACGTCCTGGCAGGCCTGGGGCAACCTGGCCGGCATCTATGAACGTACGGGGCGGATCGATGAGGCCGGAGGGGCCTATGGACAGTTGCTGCGTCTCAGGCCTGGGGATGCTCGGGCCAGAGAGTGGTTGTCCGCTCATCCCGCTACGGCGCGTTGACCCCGCTCAAGGTCGGTAGACGGCCGTGGTGCTTGCGGTCTCGCTCACCGTGACGTCGGCCAATACGGGCAGGACGGGCCGGAGCTGCTCGTAGATCCAGCGGGCCATCGTCTCGGCGGTGGGGTTTTCGAGGCCCTCGATGTCGTTCAGGCAGAAATGATCCATCCGCTTCTCAAGAGGCTTCCAGGCCTCCTTCAAATCGCCGAAATCCACGATCCAACCCATCACGGGATCCAACTCACCTTCCACGGCCAGGGTCACGCAATATGTATGACCGTGCAGGCGCCCGCACTTGTGGCCTTCCGGAACGTTGGGCAGCCAATGAGCCGAATCGAAGGTGAACGATTTGGTGATGCGGTGCGCCATGGGCGTCCTCCTGGAATACCGACGGGATGATGCGATTCGATCCAGGATAACCCATGTGCCGCACATCGCCACAGGAAACGACTCAACCCCGGCGGTTGTCTGCCGATCATGAATCATGAAGCTACGATCTCGTCCATTGAGAACGGGGTTATTGAATTGAATCTCGATATGCTGATCAAGCAGCATCATCAGGAGAAAGCGGCGGAAGCCGAGATCTTCGAGCTGTCCGGGGCAATGGTTTCTGGTCCGACGACCAAGGCCGACGCACCCGATGAGCGTCTTGCTGCATTGCGTACGGGTCTAACCGCCCTGGACGACATGGTTGAAGCCAGCGACGTCGTCCAGTTCTTCCTCAGCCTTATCCGGGCTCAGGGGGGACGTCTGCTGCTGCTGCGTCAGTGGACCACAGGGTTGCGGGTCATGCTCGCCGAGGGGATCCAGCTACCCGAACGCATGCTCGATCAAAAGGCGGCGAACCCCCGGGTCATCCCACTTCGCGACGACGACATCTTCAATGTTGTGGCTGAAGAGAAAGTGATCTACAGCGGACCTTTTCCTCGGGAAAACTTCTCGCGCGAGCTCTCCCGGGAGCTCGGCGGCGACGAGAACCGACCCATCCTGGTGATTCCCCTGCCGCTGCGCGGCCGCTGGGGTACCTTCCTGTATATCGATTGGATCGATTTCATGGCCGATGATCGGATCATCGAAGCGACGCTCCTGGCTCGCTACGCGGTGCTCCGTCTTCATTGTGTCGAAGAGGGTCTTTTATCGATCGGTTCCCATACCCAGGAGATCCTGTCGCGGGAACGCGGTCGGCAACGTGAGCGGGTCAAGGCGGGCTATGAGGATCTGAAGCCCGGTGACATCACTCCCGAGGCTATTTACCAGAAAGTCGGCGAACTGACGGCCATGCCCCAGGTCGCAGGACACATCCTGCGCATGCTGAACGATCCGTCGACCACCGCTCTGCAGCTCGAGAAGGAGATCGTCAAGGATCTGGTCCTGACCACCAAGATCCTGCGCATCTCCAACTCCTCGTTCTACGAATCGGTCAGCGAAGTCAAGACGATCCGCGACGCCATCGTGCGGCTCGGTTTCAAGAGTGTGCGTAACTGGACTCTGGTCAACGCTTCACAGACGGCGTTTCCTGGTGTGAGTTCCGATTCGGTCATGCACAGGATCTGGGTCCAGTCGATCCGTTCGGCTTATGGGGCACAGCTGGTGGCCGACGAGGTCGGATACGGGGACCGAGAAATCGTGTTCGTCGGTGGTCTGATCCAGAACATCGGCCAGTTGATCATGGCCAGAGCTCTGCCCGGGCTTTTCGAAAAGATGGAGGAGATCGCGCGGGAACAGGATAAGCCGTTGTGGAAGGTGGAGCAGGAGAGACTCGGTTATGACCATGGTGCTCTGGGCGCTTTGTTGATCAAGGCCTGGAACCTGAGCGATGATGTGGCCAAGGGAGTCCGTTATCACCACGATCTGGTGAACGATCAGGACCCCAACCACATGGCCGCCATGATCGCTCTGGGTGAAGAGGCGGCGACGTGTGTCGGTGAAGAAGATGAGCAACGGGTGCAGGAGGTCTGGGAAGTCAGCGAGGCCGCCAGGATTCTCGCAGTCGACTGGCCGGTTTTTCATAGCATCTGGGAGCGGGTCGGTCTCGCCGAAACCGATGCCTGCCTGTGATCCAGGGAGAATCTGCGTTGGCCCTAGCCCTTTGCGACGTCCTTGGGTTCTTCTTGAGATACATCCGGTAACACGAAGCAACGACGGCATCTAGCCTCGTAGGTGCCTTGGGCGCCGACGACGATGGTGTCGGTGCTGTCGGTCAGTCGCTGGGTATGGACGGCGGGATCGCCACAACGCATACAGATGGCGAGCTGCTTGGTGACGTATTCGGCGATGGCCATGAGATTGGGCATCGGCGCGAAGGGTCGGCCGAGGTAGTCCATGTCCAACCCGGCGGCCATGACGCGCTTGCCCATGTTCGCCAGTCGATCACAAACCTCCACGATTCCCTCATCGAAGAACTGGACTTCGTCGATTCCCACGACTTCGGTCTTGTCGTCCACACAAGCTAGGATATCGAGGCTGGAGGCCACCGGTGTGCTCGGCAGGCGCTGCTGGCTGTGGGAGACGATCTCCGTCTCCGAGTAGCGGTCGTCGACCTTAGGCTTGAACAGCTGGATGCGCTGACGGGCGATCTCGGCCCGACGGATCCGGCGGATCAGCTCCTCGCTCTTGCCGCTGAACATGGGCCCGCAGATGACTTCGAGCCAACCGCTGCGTCCCTGAATGACCTGCATGTCGTTCTCCTGATGGCTACCGTCTCGAAATGGCCCGAGACCGTTGACGAATGGAATGTACGCGACAGTGGAAGAGCAGCCAACCAAAAACCCGGAATCGACTTGGGGGGGCGGGGCCTGGGTGTTACCATGTCCCGCATGTGGACACAAACGACATGGAGGGGCCTGCTCGCAGCCCCCGTTATCGGCATGATTCATCTGCGCCCCCTGCCCGGTTCTCCGGATTGGGATGGCAACATCCAGGCCGTCGAAGACGCGGCCCTCGACGATGCCGAAGCCCTGGGCCTCGGCGGCATCGGGGCGCTGATGCTCGAGAACTACGGCGACGTTCCCTTCTACAAGGACAGGGTGCCTCCCGAGACCATCGCCGCCATGACGCGCATCGGCGCCGCCCTGCGCCATTCCTGGCCAGATCTGCCGCTGGGGGTCAATGTCCTGCGCAACGACGCTCTGGCCGCCCTCGGCATCGCCGCGGCTCTCGAAGCGTCCTTCGTGCGGATCAACGTCCTCGCGGGTGCCATGCTGACCGATCAGGGGATCATTGAGGGACGCGCCGCCGAGGTCCTGCGCCGTCGCCGCGAACTCGGCGTCGATGTTGGCTTGCTGGCCGACCTGCGCGTCAAGCACGCGGCCTCTCTCGCCGAACGTCCTTTGGTGGAAGAGGCCGAGGATCTGCGTCTGCGCGCCCATGCCGATGCACTCGTCTTGACTGGAGCGGCGACGGGTGCCGTAACCGATCCAGCTCTTCTGGCCGAAATCCGTCGACACATGCCCGAGTGTCCGCTGATGGTGGGTAGCGGCATGACGATCGAAAACCTCTCCGCTTATGAGGGACTGGCCGATGCTTTCATTGTGGGATCATCTCTCAAGAGGGTGGGGCTCGACGGCCGGGCGACCATCGATCGCCACCTAGTGGGTTCCTTCGTCGACGCCGCCGTGGGCATGCGCGACACCTCATACCGGGAGCAGACATGAACATCCTCGTGACCGGCGGTGCCGGCTTCATCGGCGCCAACTACGTCCGTCAGGTACTCGACGCGGGCGGTGACCGCATCGTCAACCTGGACGCATTGACCTATGCCGGCAATCTTGAGAATCTTGCAGGTTACGATGAAAACCCCGACTACCGTTTCGTCCGCGGCGACATTCGAGACCGTGACTTGCTCGACGCCTTGTTCGCCGAGGAACGGATCGAAGCTGTCGTGAACTTCGCGGCCGAAAGCCATGTGGACCGTTCCATCGATGGCCCCCGCGAATTCCTCGAGGCAAACATCATGGGCACCCAATGCCTGCTCGAAGCAGCACGTCAGGCCGGAGTCGCTCGGTTCCTGCAGGTGAGCACCGATGAGGTATACGGTTCTTTGGGAGCCGAGGGGCTCTTCACCGAGGCGAGTCCGATCCAGCCCAACTCACCCTACGCGGCAAGCAAGGCCGCCGCCGATCTCGTTTGTCGAGCCTATTTTCATACCTATGGGTTCCCGGTCCTGATCACCCGCTGCAGCAACAATTACGGTCCCTACCAGTTTCCCGAAAAACTGATTCCGCTGATGATCGCCAATGCCCTCGAGGATCGGCCGCTGCCCGTCTACGGCGACGGTCGCAATGTGCGCGACTGGCTCTACGTCGCAGACCATTGTTCGGCCATCGACACGGTGTTGCGACGCGGCACCCCCGGCGAGGTCTACAACATCGGCGGCTGCAACGAGATGGAGAACATCGCCATCATCAGACGGCTGCTCGGACTGCTGGAAAAGGATGAGTCTCTGATCACCTACGTCACCGACCGTCCCGGGCATGATCGGCGCTACGCCATTGATGCTTCGAAGATCGAACGGGACTTGGGCTGGACGCCCGCCCATCGCTTCGACGATGGCATCGCCGCCACCGTGGCCTGGTACCTCGACAATCGGAGCTGGTGGGAGTCCGTTCGGGACGGCACATATCAAAGCTACTACGACCGCATGTACGGCGCCGAAGGCCGGCACGGATCTTCATGAGCGCGTCGACGCTGCTGCCCGACGGACGCAGCGTCGGCATCGCCACCGATCTCCTCGAGTTGCTCAGTGTGACGGTTGCGGTCATCGACGGTGTGATCGTCGGGCCGGGCGTCGCCGTCCGTCCCGAAATCGACCGGGTCTCCGCCGTCGCCAGGGAACGCTGGTCGGGTTGTCTGCCATCGGAGATCGAACCGCTCCAGGAAGCCCGCCGTCTTTACCGCTCCGTCGGCATTCCGCCCACGCGCATCCGGCCCAGTTCGGAAGCCCTGTTGCGCAGGGTTCTGCACGGCCACGATCTCTATTCAATCAGCAACGCCGTCGATGCCTGCAACCTGGCCAGCCTCACCTTCCTGCTGCCGGTCGGCCTCTATGATCTTGACAAAATCAGCGGCGACACGGTTCTGCGTCTCGGATGTCCGGGAGAGGAGTACCCGGGGATCCGCAAGGGCCCTGTTCATCTCGAGGGGCGCCTCGGCTTGTTCGACGACGAAGGTCCCTTCGGCTCGCCCACCAGTGATTCTTCCCGCACCTGCGTCGACGAGACGACCACACGACTGCTGGCGGTGGTCATGGCGACGGCGGGCTATCCCGGCGAAGAACTGGAGCGTGCCGCTGCGTTGCTCTCGCGATGCCTCTGCGACTATTGCGGTGGAACCGTGGCGTCCTACGCCAGACTGGGGAAGTCATGACGAAACGGATGCTCCATGCGTGGCTGGTCTGTGCGGGCTTCATCCTGGTGTCGGGATGTTTGTCGCAGCACGAGTCCGGGCGGTGTCTGACAGGTGGCTGTGTCGTCACGGCCCATCCTCTGGCCACCGCCGCTGCAGCGGAAGTGCTGCGAAGCGGCGGCAACGCCGTCGACGCCGCCGTCGCCGCCGCCTTCACCTTGGCCGTCGTCGAACCCTACTCTTCGGGCCTCGGCGGGGGCGGATTCTTCGTTCTGCACGATGCGGCAACGGACCGCCAGTTCGCCCTCGATGCCCGCGAAACCGCTCCGGCAGCGGCGACGCGGGATATGTATCTCGTCGATGGTGTTGTCGACCCCCTGCGCAGCCGGGACGGTGCTCATTCGGTGGCGGTGCCTTCATTGGTGCGCGGGCTCGAAGTGCTGCACAGAGAACATGGCCGTCTGCCCTGGGCGCAGTTGATCGAGGCAGCGGAGCGCTTGGCCAGAGAGGGTTTCCCTGTCGATGCTAGGCTGGTGGAGCACATCGTGGAGGAGAGGGAACGGTTCGACGCCGAATCAAAGCGTATCTTTCTTTTCAATAACGAAATACCTGGTATTGGTGATGTGTTGCGCCAGGTGGACTTGGCGAAGACTCTTCACCAGATCCGCAGCGAAGGCGCCGATGGGTTTCACCGCGGTGAGGTGGCCGAACGGATCGTGGCGGCCATCGCCGACGCCGGCGGGTCGTTGACCCTCGATGATCTCGCGGGGAGCGCCCCGGTCTGGCGTGATCCGATTCGGGGACGTTTCCGCAACTGGACCGTGATCGGCATGCCTCCCCCCAGTTCCGGCGGCCTGCATCTGCAACAGATGTTGGACATCCTGAACGGCTGGTCGCTGAGGGAACTCACGGCCGCCGAGCGCATCCACGTGATGGCGCAGGCCATGACCTTCGCCTATGCAGACCGCAGCCGCTGGCTCGGCGATCCGGACTTCGTGGACGTTCCGGTGGACATGCTGCTCGACCCCGCCCGAACCGACAGCTTGCAGGCCCTGATCGGCCTTGATTCGATCTACCCCCGTCACCTCGTCGCCGGAGTCGGCATCGGCCCTCACGAGAGCGACGACACCACGCATCTGAGCATCATCGACGCCGACGGCAACGCCGTCGCCGCAACCCTCACGATCAACCTCAGCTTCGGATCGGGAATGGTGGCGGCGGGAACGGGCGTCATCCTCAACGACGAGATGGACGATTTCGCCGCGGCTCCCGGCGTGGCCAACGCATTTGGACTGCTGGGCAGCGAGGCCAATGCCGTGGCTCCCGGCAAGCGGCCGTTGTCGAGCATGACCCCCACGCTCGTGCTGGGCGACGCCGGAGTCCATGCGGTCTGCGGCAGCCCGGGAGGCTCCCGCATCATCACCGCCACGTTGCAGGCCCTGCTCAATGTTCTGGTCGACGATCTCGATCCTGTGACGGCGGTGAGCCGTCCGCGCATCCACCACCAGTGGTCGCCACCGGATCTCTTCTTCGAGACGGGCGCGGTCGACGGACTCACACAAGCTCTCGAGGACATGGGCCATGTCCTGACCCATCGTCAGACCGTGGGCAATGTTCAACTGATCGTCGTGGACGAGTCGAAGGGGATTCCCATCGGCGCTTCCGACCCGCGCGGCATCGGTGCCGCCGCATTCATCGCCCGCGGGGATGATGGGCGCTGATCCAGGCGAGAGCCGCGTCGCGATCCGGGATTTCTCCTTCCAATTGGGCCGTCTCGAGATCCATGAGGATCACACCCAATAGCGGACCACGCGGGTATCCGAGGCGGATCAGATCGCGGCCGCTGACCAGCGGTAGGGGGTGGAGTTCTTCTTCTGGCATCTCGGCGAGTTGATCGCGGCAGAATTCCCAGGTTGTCAAATCGCCGCGTCCGGCCAAACGGTCCAGGCGATGGAGCTCGTGTTGCAAGGGAAACAGAGGGTGGGCGAGGAACCGTTTCAAAGTCGCGGGACGCATCTGCGTCACTTCGAGGAACATCATATGGCGTCCGACCAGACTCGTCACGATGCCGATGACCCGGTTGGGGAACCTCAGGCGGGTCAGGATCGCATCGGCCATCTTGGCGCCGATCGGAGCGTGTCCCGGGAATCGGGGCACGCCGTCGCGGACGATGCGTGCCGCCGGTTTGCCCACGTCGTGGAACAAGCAGCCCAGGGCGAGTTCGAGAGGCGGAGCCTCGGCGGCGTCCAGCATCATCATCGTGTGGGTCCAGACACAGCCTTCAGGGTGATGGTCGCTTGGTTGTTCGACGCCGTAGAGCGCGGCTACTTCGGGCAGGAACCGTTGGAGGATGCCGGAAACGCGGAGGATGTCGAAAGCCCGTGACGGTGTCGGTCCGCAGACCATCCGTATCAGTTCGCCGGCGATGCGTTCGGGTGCGAGGAGGTCGACCATGCCGGCGTTGCGGCCCAGGGCGGCCGCTGTTTCGGCTTCGAGATCGAGGCTGCACTGAGCTGCCAGCCGCGCTGCCCGCAACAGTCGCAGCCCGTCTTCGGCGAAACGTTCATCGGGTCGCCCCACTGCCCGGAGCAGGCCTGCCTCGGCGTCCCGTAGGCCGCCGACCGGGTCGAGAATCTCGCCATTGATCGGATCGAGAAGCAGGGCGTTGACGGTGAAGTCGCGCCGCATGGCGTCCCGTACGGGATCATCTGTGAATCGAATGTCCTGGGGATGGCGGCCGTCGAGGTAGCGTCCCTCTTCGCGGAAAGTGGCAGTCTCGATCCACTTGTCGCCGCTCTGGATCAGCACCACACCGAACGCGGCGCCGACATGGCGTGAGCCGGGGAATAGGTCGCCGAGTCGATCCGGCCGAGCATCGGTGACGACATCCCAGTCCCCAGGCGTCCGACCAGCCAACAGATCCCGCACGGCGCCTCCGACCAGGTAGGCCCGATGCCCGGCTCCGATCAGTGTGCCGACGACAGCCAGGGCCTCGCCTGCCGTGGTGGGCAGGGGCTCGATCCAGGGACGACGTTCCAAGGCCACCTCGTTGTGTCCTGAAGGTCGGGGATGTAGTATGACTGCACCAGTATCCCACAGACTGCAGAGGTCCGCTACAGGAGGCCCCATGACGTCGAAGTTTCTTTCCTTGCTCCTTCTGCTGTCTGCGTCCCCTTCGTGGGCTCAGGCCGGCGCACCCGATCCTTTGCGGCTCGTTGAACGGGTCAGGGCCTTGGCCGACGAATCCCTCGGGGGGAGGGGGAACGGCCTGCCTGGTGCCGCAGCGGCCGCCGATTCGGTGGCGGTCTGGTTCTCAGCTGCCGCACTCGTGCCTGCCGGTGAAGATGGCTGGTTTCAGCCGTTCAGCCTCGGCGGGGAGGAGCACCAGGGGCAGCCGGCACGCAATGTCGTGGGTCTCGTGCCGGGGCGGGGAGCCCTCGCCGACCGACACGTCGTGATCGGCGCCCACTACGATCATCTGGGTCTTCGCAGCGACGATGAGGGTCGCCCGGCAGGTTTCTACCCGGGGGCCGAAGACAATGCCTCCGGTGTGGCCGCCATTTGTGAAATCGCCAGCCTCGCTGTCTACGACGAAGCAGCTGATCGCAGGACGCTCTGGTTCGTGGCCTTTGCCGGCGAGGAGATCGGACTGCAGGGCAGCCGCTGGTTCGTCGACCATGCCCCGTTTCCAATTTCGTCGCTGGATCTCATGGTGAATCTGGATTCGGTAGGGCGCCTGCGGAGTGAACGTCTCTACATCGGCGGCGTCGGCACGGCCGCAGAGCTGAGAGGCATCGTCACGTCCTTGAACGATTCCGGGTTCGGCTTCGATCTGCAGATCAGTGAAGGGGGCTGGGACGCCAGCGACCACGTCTCGTTCAACACTTCCGGCATTCCGGTGCTGTTCCTTTTTACCGGGCCCCATCCGCAATATCACTCCTTGGACGATCGGTGGGATCTGGTCGAGGGTGGCCCCCTGGCCCGGGTCACGGCGTTCGCCGCCGCTATTCTGAGGGAGGTCGCTTTGCGGCCCGATCCGCTCAGCTACAAAGCGGTGGGTGATCTCACGCCTACGGCTCCCACAGAGGGAGGGCGTAAAAAGCGCGCTTGGCTGGGCACCATCCCTGATTTTGTCGACGATGTTCAAGGCGTCAAGTTGGCCGGCGTGATGCCCGGGAGTCCGGCCGAGGAGGCGGGTCTGCTTGCCGGCGACGTGGTGGTGGGGGTCGGTGAGGTGACGATCGGCAGCTTGCAGGATCTTACGGTCGCCCTGCAGACCCACGGAGAAGGGGAAACGGTCGCCGTAGTGTTCGTCCGGGACGGCGAGCGTCGTGACCTGCGGGTCACACTGCGTCCGCGTCCACGCTGATCAGGTGCAGCACCGATTGCAATGGCCCGTGTGTGGCTCGACATGGACAACGGCGTCGACTACATCGGGCACAGCGATGTGGATCGCCTGTTCGACCAGGTCGGCCAATTCGTGACCGGCATGGACGCTCAGGTCAGGCAGTACCGTGACGGCCAGATCGGCTAAGTAGACCGACCCCTGAGGCCGTACCCTCAACGACGACACCGAACAGATTCCATCGACCGACATGACGGCGCCGCGGATCCTTTCGAGGATCGCTTCATCCGGCTGGGTGTCCAGCAGGATCATGGCGTTGTCGCGCAAAAGACCCAATCCCATCCACACGATCAAGCCCGCGATCATCAATGCTGCGAGGCTGTCCAGTTCTGGCCGTCCCGCCAGGGCGCCGCCGATGCCCACGGCGGCGGCGATCGACGACAAGGCGTCGGAGCGGTGATGGACAGCGTTGGCGTTCAGCGCAGGAGAGTTATGAAGTCGTCCGGCGGCGAACGTGTAGCGGGCCATGCCCTCCTTGATCACGATCGAAGCCAGGGCCGCGTACAACGCCGGCATCTCGGGGTGGGAGTGGTGATGACGGACGAAGTTCATGACCGCTTCGCGGCCCAGCAGCACGCCGGTGGCGAGGAGGAGCAGGGAGGCGCCGAGAGCGCCCAGAGTCTCGAAGCTGTGATGTCCGTAGGGATGGTCGTCGTCGGGCGGTTGGGTACTGGCCTTGAGGGCCACGAGGACACCCACGTCACCGGCCAGGTCGCTGAAGGAGTGGAAGCCGTCAGCCACGAGGGATGCTGAACCGGCGATGATCCCCACCGCCAGCTTGCCTGCGGTGAGCAGCACGTTGCCAACCAGGCCGACGGATGTGCAGACCATCGGCCTGAGCATCAACGGGCCCCGGGGCTGTCTGTTGGACGAAGTCATCGTTCCTCAGGACGAATAGAGCGCGTCGATCTGCTCGGCGTAGGAATCCTGGATCACGCGGCGCTTCACCTTCAGCGTCGGCGTGAGTTCGCCGCGTTCGAGAGTGAACTCGTCCTTGAGCAGGGCGAAGTTCTTGATCGTGCTGAAGCTTTCCAGCTTCTCGTTGGCACGGTCGAGACCACGTTGGTACTTGTCGCGTACGGAGTCCAGGGCGATCAGGTCGTCATGAGTGTCCCAGCTCAGGCCACTCTCCTTCGCCCACATCTCGAGATGGTCGAAGTTGGGCACGATCAGGCAGATCATATACGGTCGTTTGTCGCCGATGACCACCACCTGGCCGATGAACTTGTTTTTCTTCAAAGCGTTTTCGATGGGCTGCGGCGCTATGTTCTTGCCGCCTGCTGTCACGATGAGGTCCTTCTTGCGGTCGGTGATGTAGAGATAGCCGTCGTCGTCGAAACGGCCGATGTCTCCGGTGTAGAACCAGCCGTCGGCGTCGAGAACCTCGGCGGTCTGCTCCGGTTTGTTGTAGTAGCCCAGCATGATGCCAGGTCCCCGAGCCAAGATCTCGCCGTCCTCGGCGATCCGCACCTCGGTGTTGGGAATAACCGGGCCGATGCTACCGATTCGGTTGCGTTCGAAGGTGTTGACCGAGATCACCGGCGACGTCTCGGTCAGGCCGTAGCCTTCGAGTACCAGCAATCCGGCGGCGTAGAAGAACTCGTTGATGTGAACGGCCAGGGGAGCGCCCCCCGAGACGAAGAACCTGAGACTGCCGCCCGTCCTCGCCCGCAATTTGCTGAAGACCAGCTTGTCGACAATCTTCTGCTGGAACCGCAGCCAGCCCGACACCGCAGCCCCGGCCTGTTCGAGATGGCAGATCTCCTTGCCCACCCGCTTGGCCCAGTTGAAGAACATCTTCTTGATCGGTCCGCCCGACAGTGCGGCGGTGTTCACGCGGTCGTAGATCTTCTCGTAGAGGCGCGGCACGCTCACCATCACCGTGGGTCGGACGACTCCCATATCGGCGGCCACGGTCTCCACGCTCTCGGCATAGGCGATGCCGCAGCCCGCATACATCATGAGGTAGTAGCCGGCCATGCGTTCGAAGACGTGGGAGAGGGGCAGGAAGGAAAGGCCGCGGTCATTCGGTCCCACGTCCACGAGGGCGAGGGCCTGCAGCACGTTGGAGACGAAGTTGTTGTGGCTGAGCATGACCCCCTTGGGGTTTCCCGTCGTGCCGCTCGTGTAAATGATGCTGCAAAGATCGTCGCCATCGGCAGGGCCCACGTCGTCGGCGGGACTCTGGGGATTCTTCTCGAGCAGGTTGCCCCCGATTTGGAGCAGCTTATCGAACGCCATCACGTCGGGGACTTGCACGTGGTCGAAGGAGACGATGTCTTTGATGAAGGGCAGGCCCGCACGGAGCGAGGCGATTTTGCCCGCCTGCTCGTCGCCCGAAACGAAGATCGCAACGGGTTCGCAGTCCCGTAGGATGTAGTCGATGCTCTCGGCCAGCAGCGTCGGATAGATAGGTACGTCGGCGGCGCCCAGGGACAGGATCGCCAGGTCTGCGAGGGCCCATTCGAACCTGTTCTCCGAGAGGATCGCCACGCGGTCGCCACTCCGAACACCCAGGGACTCCAGCCCCAGCCGCAGGGCGCGCACCCGGCGTTGAACTTCCGTGCTCGAGACACCGACGAAGAGACCGTCGGCTCCTTTGGAGCTGAACATGTCGTTGCGGGGACGCTCGTTGACGGCCTCAAAAAACAGCTGGGGGATCGTCGTGATGGACATGTTGACTCCCTGGTCGGAGGTCGGCACGGAATGAGAGGGAATCAAGGCCCGAGCGGCCGATACTGCCTCTCGAAACTCCCTTTTCACAGTTGACATTCACTACCAGCGGTCTCAGCCTGTGTCAATGCTAAACGACGTTATCCTCGTCCCCGGAGACCCCTCCATGCATATTCGTCGTGCTGTTTTTCTGGCGATGTTGGCCGTCCTGGCCTTCACATCTTATCCTTCCCGAGCGTCCGTATCTCTCGCCGATCTGGAAAGAGAGCTCGTTGACTGGGAGTCCAGTTCCGAGGGCTACGAGCGTTCATGGAATCTCGCACGGGTCCTGATAGACTTGGGGAATCGATATGAAGACAAGCAGGATAAGGAGGCCACGTATCTCCTGGCAGTGGAACACGCGCGTCGGGCTGTCGCAGCTTCCCCGGGGGATACATGGGGCCACCACTACCTGGCCGCAGCCGTGGGCAGTCTCGCCTTGACAGAGGGCGGAAAACGCAAGATCGAGTTGTCCCGCGAAGTCCGTCAAGAAGCCCTGCTGGCCGTCGAGTGCGATCCGGATAATGACAAATCCCACCACATCCTCGGGCGCTGGAACCGCGAAGTGACCCACCTCGGGCCGCTGCTCAAGGCAGCAGCCAAGGTGGTCTATGGCGGGATCCCGGAAGGTGCGAGCGACGAGAAGGCCCTCGAGCATTTCCGCGAAGCGATCAGGATCGCACCCGACGATGTGAACCATCACCTTCAGCTGGGCATCACCTGGATGAAGATGAAGCGCTACGACGAGGCTCTCTTGGAGTTCGAGATCACACAGTATCTGCCAGAGGCAGATCCGAACGACGCCGCCCACAAAGCAGAGGCGGTACGTCTCATCCTCAAGTGCGAGAAGAAGAGTGACCGCAAGAAGGACCGCCGTCGCCACTGATCTGTGGCCTCACATCCATGCTCCGTCATTGAGGAGTGCGTTGTTGTCCTGGTACGACCGTGCAGGACGGCCGCTGCCCTGGCGGGAGCGTCCGTCCGTGTACGGAACCTGGATCTCAGAAATCATGCTCCAGCAGACCACCGTCGCGGCCGTGGTACCAAGGTGGCACGAGTTTCTCAGGTGCTTCCCCGATGTCGGGTCCCTCGCGGCAGCGGAGGAAGCCGAGGTGTTGAACGCCTGGAGTGGTTTGGGATACTACCGTCGTGCCCGCCAGCTCCATGCGGCAGCCAAGACGATCGTCATCACCCTCGACGGGCGTCTGCCCGTGGACGAAGCTGGCTGGTCGGCGCTCCCGGGCATAGGGGCCTACACTGCGGGAGCCATCGCCAGCATCGGTTTGGGCGAAACCGTCCCCGCCGTGGATACGAATGTCGTGCGGGTTCTGAGCCGACTCGTCTGTCATACAGCCAACGAGGCTGCCTCTCTGACATCAGCCTCTGTACGTATTCTCGCCACGGCCTTGGTCGATCTCCAGCGACCAGGCGATTGGAACCAGGCGCTCATGGATCTGGGGGCTGGCGTCTGTACCACAGCCGTTCCCGAGTGCAGTGCCTGCCCCCTGGCAGGCCAGTGCCGGGCCGAAGCCGGTGGTGAGCCCGAAACGATTCCCCCTGCACGTTCCCGTCCTCGACCCATCAAGGGACACTGGTCGCTCCTCGTAGCCCGAGCTCCAGGGGGACTCCTTGTAGCTCTGCCACAGGCCCCGCCGGCGCTTCTTGAGAATACAGGTGAGGAGCTGCGTCACGATTACGGCAGCCTGTATCGTGGGTACCGGAGCCTGCCCTTCGGGGCCTGGTCCGCCGAGCCCGGCGATGCTGTCGATAACTGGACCCAGTGGTGGCTCCGTCTGGGCGGCGCATGGTCCGAACCACCACGAGATGCTGGCATGTTTCGGCATGCCATCACAAGGTACCGACTGCAGGCCCGGGTCGTGGCCGGGTCCGTATGCGGTTGGCCCGGCGGAGCCGTGCCGGAAGGTGTCGTGGTCGTATCCGAAGCTGAGCTGAAGGATCTGCCCCTCAATACCCCTTCGCTGCGCGCCTTTGAGCTGGCCATCGGCAATCAAGACCCCAACCAATAGATTTGACTTTCTGAGTCCGCTTTTCCATCATGAAGGCTTGGGGGCATGAATGAGACCGAGAGCCAACGGGCACGGTCCTGGCACGATCCCGAGGCTAGGAAGGACCAGCATGCTGCAGATCACTCGACAGACCGAATATGCCATCCGAGGATTGATGGAGCTGGCCCAGCGAGATGAAGGCACGCCCATCCGCCTGAAGACCATTGCCGAGGCCTGTGAAGTCTCCGAGGCTTTTTTGGCCAAAATCTTCCAGATGCTGTCCCAGCACAACGTTGTGAAATCCCATCGCGGCGTGAAGGGCGGCTTCTCTCTCGGGCGTGACATCAAAGAAATCAACCTGCGCGAGGTGGTCGACATCTGCGAGGGCGGCATCGCTCTGAACCACTGCCTGCGCAAGGTCGATCCCTGTCATCGTGCTGAGGACTGCAAGATGAGCAAGGTGTGGGGCAAGGCCCAGTCCGCCCTGGTCGAGGCGCTTGAGACCACGACGCTCGCCGATCTCATCTGAGCGGCAGTGACATTCTCGACGAAGACGGCCGTCGCCCATCGGGCGACGGCCGTCTTCGTGTCTGAAGTCTCAGGACGTACGACGGCGCCTCAGTTGGCCGCAGGCGGCATCGATATCGTCACCGCCGCTGATCCGTATGGTTGCTCGGACATCATGATCTGCCAGGACCTTCTGGAAGATCAGGAGTGCATCTGCGGATGGCGGCCCGAAGCGGTCGTCGATTCTGTTCATGGGGATGAGGTTCACCTTGAAGGGGCGTCTGGCGACCAGCGTCGCCAAGGCGGTCGCTTCGTCAGGATGGTCATTCCAGCCGTCGATGACCACATAGGCCACCGTCACCGTTCGTCGGATCCGGCGAGCGTGCATCTCAGCCAGATCGAGGGATTCCGACAACGGGGTCCTTCCCGGAATGGGCATCAGTCGCTTCCTCTTGTCGGGATCGGTCGTGTTGACCGAAACGGTCAGGCCGACCGGAAGACGCAGGTCCAGGAACGCACGCAGGCCCTCGGCATGACCCGATGTGGAGATCGTGATCCGCCGCGGCGACATAGCCAGGCCGTCGGTGTGGGTCAGGATCTTCAGGGCTCCCGCCACCTCGTCGACGTTGTCCAGGGGTTCGCCCATGCCCATGAAGACAACGTTGAAGGCGCGATCGCCGAGTTCCTCGACGGGGTCGGCCATCAGATCCAGAGCGAGCAGCTGGACCTGTTCGACGATTTCCCCGCGGCTCAACTGCCTCACGAGGCCGCCGCGGGCCGTGGCGCAAAAAGAACAGGCCATCGCACATCCCACTTGGCTCGACACGCAGAAGGTGGCGTGTTGCTCCATGGGGATCATGACGCTTTCGATCGACTGGCCGTCCCTGAGTTCGAAGAGGTATTTCCTGGTTCCATCCTGCGAGCATTGGCGTTCCTGGAGGGTCAGGCCGCAGGGATCAAAGCGTTCGGCGAGACTCGTAAGCAGGGTTCCGGGCAGGTTGGACATGGTGCCCCAGTCCATTGCATGATGGCGGTACATCCACTCCGCGAGTTGTTTGGCCCGATAGCCCGGTTGTCCCATCCCGCCAACGATATCAGCCAGGTGGTCCGGGGCCAGGCCGTGAAGAAGGGGAGGCAGTTCGATGTTCATGGTCCTCCGCAACCGGATGATCTTGACAGGTGTTCGGCGCACCATGCACCCTGAACGTTAACATCCCATGATCCACGCCGCACGTCCAGCGGCGGACCGGAGGTCGATCTTGCACACCGTCCTGGTGGTCGATGACGAGGCTGCGATCCGCACCGCCCTCGATCAGATCCTCACCTATGAGTCCTACCGGGTGCTGACCGCACCCGGAGGCGTCGAAGCCCTCAGGATCCTCGAGGAGGAAAAAGTCGACGCCATGCTGCTCGACGTCAAGATGGCCGGCATGGACGGTTTCGAAGTCCTTGATCGGATCCGCCAGCTGGGACTCGACCTTCCGGTCATTGTCGCCTCGGGCCACGGTAACATTGAGACTGCCGTCGAGGCTGTCAAAAAGGGGGCTTACGACTTCCTCGAGAAGCCCCTCGATCGCTCGCGTCTCCTGCTCACACTCGCCAACAGTCTCAATCATCACCAGCTCCGTGATCAGGCGCGGGAGTGGCGTAGTCGCGCCGGGGGAGACTCTCCCCTGGTCGGCGAGTGCCCGGGCATGCACGAGGTTAAGGATTTCATCACTCGTGTTGCATCCACCGATGCAACCGTACTGATCACCGGGGAGAATGGAACGGGCAAGGAACTCGTCGTCCGCGCCCTGCATGCTGCGAGTCATCGTCGGGACAAGCCGCTCGTCGAAGTCAACTGCGCCGCAATTCCCAAGGACCTCGTAGAGAGCGAGCTCTTCGGGCACGAAAAGGGCAGCTTCACTGGGGCTGACCGGGTAAGAATCGGCAAGTTTGAACAGGCCGATGGCGGAACCCTGTTCCTCGATGAAATCGGCGACATGAGCGAAGAGGCCCAGGCCAAGGTCCTCAAAGCAGTCGAGGAAAGTCGTTTTGAACGCGTGGGCGGGCGGCAGCCTCGCGAAGTGGATGTCCGCATCGTCGCTGCCACGAACCGTGATCTGACCGGCCCTGATTCCAGATTCCGCCGTGATCTGTTCTACCGACTCAATGTCTTGTCCGTGCATCTGCCGCCGTTGCGTGAGCGAGGCGACGACACCGAATTGCTCCTGAGCCATTTCATGTTCGAACTTTCCCGGCAGACCAAAATCCCAGTTAAACAGATCTCACCAGACGCGTTAGACATCCTGCGCCGGCACCCCTGGCCGGGCAACGTCCGCGAACTGCGGAACCTGGTGGAACGTCTACTGATCCTCAGTCGTGGTGAAACCATCCTGATCTCCGACCTACCACCCGATATCACGGGGGAGGGGCACAGTTCAAGCAATGACGACAACATTCTGATGTGCAACGATTTCCAGGAGTTCAAAGCTCGTTCCGAGGCCTCGTTTCTTCAGGCCAAACTCATCGAAAATCAATACAATGTCAGCAAGACTGCTGAGACCCTCGGGATGCAGCGGAGTAACCTCTACAAGAAGATCACCCGCTATGAGCTGCAGACTCAGGCAGACGGCGAACGGGGCCAAACCGATGAGCGAATCGATTGACAGGTTCCTTCGATGTCCGTATCCTTGTAGAATCGTATCGGAGACTCCGATGAAGACCGTGTCCGTATTAGCGGCCAGTCGAGGGGTCTTTTCAGAAGTGGGGTGGTACCATGAGTACACGTTGGACACTCTCTGTCGCGCTGTTCCTGCTTCTTGCAGGGTCGACAGCGTTCGCGGCCGCTGGCGAGGATGTGACAATCGTCGCCGTTGAACAGGGCCAGGACGCTTCGACTATTCAGGTGGGTTCTGGGAACGAAGTCGTCATCCAATATGGTGATCCCGACGACCTGATCACGGGGAACCGTGGTACGGGCATCACGGGGGGAGACCAGAGCAATGGCTCGTCAGTGAGTTGGGATATTGAGGATGACACCGTGTCTCTGTTCGTGACCTTGTGCCAGATGCTGATCATAGTGCCCTGATTCAGGGAGTCTGGAATGCTCGAGTCACGTACTGGAGTCGAATTGCCCGCCTTCTCGCCGGGGGACAATGTCGATGGATCATCGATCGGAACGCAACCGACGTCATGACAAGGATCGAGTCGATCTGAACGCTCGACTGGATCATGATGCCTTGGTGCGTCTCGAGGAAATCGGCGATCTCCATTTTGAAGCCTCGGCGTTCTCCTCCGCCCTCGACTACTACCAACGACTTCTCGATGCGACCAGAGAGATGGCTGATGATCCGGGACACGGCCTTCGGGTCCTGGTCAAATGCATTGACGCTTCGCTCAACGTCGGCGATCTCGCCTTCGCCGAGGAGCTGCTGCACCGCGCCTTCAAGCTGTTCGAGCAGATCACCGAAAACGATCCCCAGGACCGCCAGCGCCTCCTGGCTCCCATTCTCGGCCGTCAGGCAAGTCTGTTCACCCAGCGCAGCGCCTATCGTGATGCCTTGAGGGTAGCCAAGCACGCATTCGCCGTTCTGGCCGTCACCGACGATCACCGCGAGGTCGCCAACCTCCAGGTAACGATGGGTGTCTGCCACCACCGTCTCGGCCGTCTCGACAAGGCCGAAGAGTTCTACATGGACGCCCTTGCGACCTTCCGACGGATCAACGACGATCTCGGCATGGCGATCCTGCATAGCAATCTCGCGAATCTGCGCAAGAACGCCTGTCTCTGGGATCAGGCCCTCGACGAGCAGCGCAAGTCCATCAAGTTGGCCAACGCCCACGGCGCCACTCATCTTCTCGCGCGGCTCTATCTGAACGAGGGCATCATCCTTCGCAAGTCCGAACGACACGGCGAAGCCCGCGCCAGCCTCGGAAAATGTCTGCGACTGGCCCGCAGCCTCGGCGATGTCGACCGCCAGTCCAAGGTCAATCTCTCTCTCGGATACCTCGAAATGCTCGATGGCAATCTGGTCCGAGCAGAAGAGCTGATCCTGGAAGGCAAACATCTTTCGGATCAGGCCGGCTTCCTCCGGGAATCGACCATTGCCGACGAATACATGGGAGACATCCTGCTCTGCCGTGGCGAGTATGATCGAGCGCTTTACAACTACGGTCTGGGTCTCGACAAGACCCGCCACATCGGTACGGTCACCGACCTCGAGGGTGAGTTGTTGCGGCGCTGCGCCCAGGCCTACGCCAAACAAGGCGCCTGGGACAAAGCTGCGGAATCCGCTCAAGCCGCGCTGGCTGTCTGTTCCTCCTGCGGTGAAGACTACGAGCTCGGCTTCTGTCACCTGACCCTAGGGCAGGCCTACCAGCATCTCGATCGAGCCGAGGAGTCGGACGCCTCCTACCGCGAAGCCATCAAGACCTTCCAGAGCCAGCGTTTACCGCGCCAGACCTGTGAGGCGATTCTCCACTACCTACACGGCGTGATCGACTCGGCGAACGAAGGAACGCTCCGCTATCTGCGGCAACTGATCGACCATGTTCTCGAAGACGAAGGCGCCCGCAGCAGTGACGATTTGTTCTGCCGCTTGCAGGTCGGACTCGCCGAGGTTCTGCTGAGGCTCGAACTGCATGACGAAGTTCTGATCACCATCAGCGAGCTGGAGCGAATCGTAGGAGCCAACGGCTCCGATACCTTGTCCCACATCACTGCTGATATCCGACGACGTGCAGAAAGTGGCGTGGTCGGCGGGATGGAGGATTTCCAGCGGCACGTTTCCGCTGTGTCCTCAGTTTCGGATTTCGTCCGCGGCGGCAAAGAGCCCGATCTCGATCTCATGCCGGTGTTGAAGTCGGCCTTGAGCCGCACAGGAGCCGACCGTGGCTTCATTGCCAGATTCGACCTGACAACCAATGCCGTCCAAGTCGATACTCTTGCCGGACTTCCTCGGGATCTCGCCGTCGGAATCGCGACCTGGTTTGCCCAGCGCGACGAAACCGGACCCGTCCTGATGACCCGGCTGGAGGACGATCATGAGATTCTTGCAACCGTTCCGGGCATCTCACTGACCCTGAAGAGCTGCCTGCTCGTTCCCGTTTCCTTGAAGGGCCGGCTGTTGGGGCTTTTGGGACTCGCACTAGGCAACGAGTCTCCCGAGGGCATCTCCTTGAAGCCCGCCCTCGAATTCCTGACCACTTCCATGGGTTTCCTGGCCTTGGCTCTCGCCGACCGCCGTTACATCTGCGAAGAAAGCCGCGATCGTTCGATCGTCACGGTCCAGGAACGGATCGATTGCTTTGACAACATCATTACCGGCAACAAGGACATGCTCGAGATGCTGGCCCTGATCACACGGGTCGCTCCGAGTGAACTGACCGTGCTGGTGCATGGCGAAACGGGAACAGGGAAGGGCTTGCTCGCCTACTCCATCCACGCTCTGAGCAGCCGTTCCGAGCGGAAGTTCATGGCCATCAACTGTGCTGCTATTCCCGAGATGCTTATGGAGAGCGAACTCTTCGGGCACGTCAAAGGCAGTTTCACAGGAGCCTATGGGGACAAAAAGGGATTATTGGTAGAGGCCGAAGGCGGCACCGTATTCCTGGATGAGATCGGTAAGCTCCCGATCGGCATGCAGGGCAAGCTGCTTCATTTCCTGGACTCGAAGACCGTACGGCCGGTGGGATCGAACCAAGAGCAGAAGGTGGATGTCCGGATCGTCTGCGCCACCAAGGCCGACCTGAAGGGTAAAGTCGATCGGAACGAATTTCTCGAGGACCTTTACTATCGCATGTTGGATTTCCCGATCCAGGTACCGCCCCTGCGTCAACGAGCCGATGATATCATGTTGCTCGCACCCTATTTCATCGAGCGCTACATTAAGGGAACCGCAATGCCCCCGCCGGGTATGACGTCTTCCTTCATGGACGCTCTGGTACGCTATGATTGGCCGGGCAATGTCCGGGAGCTGGAAAAAACGCTTAACCGGGCCATCGTTCTGGCCAACGGGGACAGCATGCTGCGTCTCGAATACCTGCCGCCGAAGCTTGCAGGACTTGCTCTCAATCGTGACAACGGCGGGCCAGTGGCACCCCTCAAAAAGACCCTTCAGGCCGTGGAGAGCCGTGAGATCACTCATGCCCTCACGGTCACCGGGGGCAACAAGGCCCATGCATCCCGCCTGCTCGGGATCAGTTACCCGAACCTGCTGAAGAAGATTCGGATCTACGGCATCGGTCCTTCCTGACTCCCTCAATGCGAACATTTCGAGTTTGTGGATCAATATAATTACTACATGTAACTTGCGTAGTTGTATCCGGTTGGAGCGTCCCGGGAGTTGCTATTAATATTGTTTCCTGATCGAGTCATTTCGTACCACTCGAACCATCACTCATTACGTGCCCTAACATGAATAATAACAACAGGTTGACTCTATTGTTGCTGCATTTCCATAAGTGGCATATCGCATGCTGTAATGAAAGCAGGAAGACCGGAGGTCAGTTGCAGGGACAAGCGATTGGCTCGGACGACCTAAGACAAGAAAGAATTCGGAAGGGGAACGAGGTTCACGCCCTCATCGTCAACCGGCTGGATGAGGAAGTTTTCAACAACTAGGCTCGTTCCATGACGATCTGGAGGTGGGGTCCAGGTCGACCCAGGGACCGGGTGCCGAAAGCGAGTGAACCCGTTCCCCATCCGATGCCTTTCTCGACATTGCTATTCTTCTTAGAAAGAGCCACCCGATCCTGTAGGGGCGAGACTCAGGACCGGAATCAGCTTCTCCTGGGCTGTGGCTCTTTCTTTTTTTGTTCTCGACCCAGCGTCCTTTCCCGGAGACGAATGCTTCCCGGTGAGGACAATCCTGCCACATATGCCTCTGATGATTAATGTATTCCACCCGCTCGAACTTCAGGCTTGAAGTCCGCTAACTAGCTCCAAATACGCCAAATACATTTGTGCTGTGGGCGAATCCGGTAGTGTTGAACTACAAGGGATCATGCTGGCACGACTCATGCCTTATGGGATGTACACGACATGGAACGGAGGTGACGACATGATCAGAGAGAAAGCACAGAGTCACGAGATCAGGATCTTGCTGATCACCCTACTGACGGCAATCCTCGGCATGTCCCTGAGCGGCTGCGACGACGATCCCGCCAACGTGGTTGATATCGTGCCTGCAGTCCCAACGGGTGTCTACTCCATTACGGGTGATGCGCTTGTGACCGTCGTCTGGAACGACATCGATGAATCGGACCTGGTCCTTTACCGGATCTATCGTCATGACGACAGCATCACCGATCCCAACGAATACCATCTCATCGGTGAAGTCTCATGGAACGAGAACTACGACCCGGCTTCACTGACGCATTGGTTTGACGACTACGAAGTCAACAATGGCGAGACCTATCTCTATGCCGTCCTTTCTGTAGACGAAAGCGGTAACGAGAGCAACCTGAGCTATGAAGATGTCTTCGATACGCCGCGTCCCGAGGGATACGACGTTTGGCTGCATGACAGCCGGGGTCCACAATGGACGCAGAGCGGATTCGATTTTTCCGACCAGATGTCGATAGCCCGGGCCTGGAACAATCCAGCCACAGATATCTTCGTCGAGTACGACGACGGTGGTATCCCCTGGGTGGTCACGGTCGATGCGGACGTCCAACTCCAGGACTACGGCACCATTCTGCTGGCCTGGGTGGACTATGCGCCCCGCAACGGATATTCGGCGGCGGGCCGCGCCGAGCTGATCGATGGGCATTCCTACATCGTCAGGATCGCCGGCCAGGGAATCCATTTCGCCAAGTTCCAGGTGACGGATCTCGAAGCTAATCGTGTCCGGATCGACTGGGCCTACCAGACCGACGAGGACAACCCCGAGTTGCGCGCACCCGCCAACCGGGACCAATCCAACGCTCGCGTGGACTTTGTCCGCTTCTGACCCTGGAAACGACGAGCGAGGAGGTGTGTGATGAACATTCGAAGCGAACGACAGACAACCGCACAGGCCATCGCGAACAAGCCGTCACGCCGAGCGGACCATCTGGTCCTGGCACTGACGACGGCGATCATTGCCTTGGTCCTGGGCGTCGTAACCGCCCGAGCCCAAGATGAGCGTTTGCAAGACGCCATGGCCCAGGGCTGGCAAGGCTACGAAAACCAGGTCTTGCGAGTAAACGTCTGGCACGACCGTGAAGAGGACGAAGTCTACCGCAAGGGTGAATCGGTGCGGCTGCACTTCGAGACGAACTACGATGCCTACGCTGTCGCCTATCGCATTGACAGCGAGGGCGAGGTCGACATTCTCTGGCCGCGCAGCCGGCTCGACGACGGATTCGTCTTCGCCAACAACACCTACAACCTGCCGGCACCGGGCAGTCGTCGATTGCGGACGGCCGGGGAGGACGGGATCGAGTATGTCCAGGTTCTCGTTTCCGCATATCCGTTCGATCTGCGCGATCTCCAGATTGATTTCCATCACGAGCAGGCCGATCAGCCGCTCAGGTACTATGTCGCAGGAGATCCCTTCCTGGCCATGAACGACGTCAATTATGAAATCACAGGCCTTGAGGAGGCCGAGGATTTCGTTGTCTCCAACTACACGAGCTGGTACGTGGGAAGTCGTGTGGATCACCCCCGATATCTGTGCAGCCAGTGTCACGACGACGGTTTGGACATCCATCCGTACCGCGACGTCTGCACCATCGAGATTCACCACAACTACGGCTGGGACAACGACTGGTACGCCAACTACGGCTCCTACCCGGTCTACTACTACCCGGTCTACTACTACGTCGATCCTTGGACCTGGCGTCCCTGGGTGAACTACTGGTACCGGCCGTGGTACTCCTGGCCGAACGTGGCCTGGGGCTGGGGCTGGGACTGTTACGCCTGGAACTACTCCCCTTACTGGAGCGGCGACGTCTGGGTCCGCTATCAGGGCGGAAGCCGCCGCCATCGACCCCTCGGCAAGGAGGTTCGTTACAAGGAGGCCTCCGGGAGGGACGACTACAGAAATCCTCGCGGTTTGGGCAAGACCCCCCGGCCGTCGAAGGAGATGAGGGATGCGATGGAGAGCCGCGTAGCGCTGCAGAAGCAGCCGCGAGCGGAGGTCGCACGGAACCAGGCGGTCAAGCCGGCAAGGGATCGATTTACCGATGTCTCGAAGATCAAGCGGGATCATAAGAAGATTCCCGAACCCCAACGTGAAGAGCGCCGTGGTGGTTTGAGGGTCCCGCGCATGGATTCTCCAGGGACCATCGGCACAGGCTCGGCAAGCGGAGGCGGAGCTGCGGCGACGAAACCGCGTCCCGAAGGTGGAGCCGGCAACATCATGAAGGGCGAGGGTGCCAGTCCCAGGAACGACGACCGCGTCCGACCGACGACTCCTGGCCGCAAGGATCAGGACAGTCCCCGGGTTCGACCTGTGGAGCCCCGCTCCAAGGGTTCGCGGATCTGGAATGGTGGCAGCTCCGGCTCCCGGGACGGCAGCACCGTCAAGCCGAGGAACGACACGCCCAGCCGATCCAGGCCGACCCAGAGGCCGCAGATCAAGCCCGAGAGGTCGAAGGGATCGAGCAGGAGCCCCCAGCAGGCCGTCAAGCCCAAGCCGAGCACAGGCGGCAGCAAGCCGGCGTCCAAGCCGCAGTCGTCCGGCAGCGGGAAAAGCTCCGGCAGCAGTTCGAGCTCGAGCAAATCGAAAGGTGGCGGCAAGAGTTCCGGTTCGTCCAAGAGCGGGGGCGGGACGAATAAGAAATGATGAGTCGAGAGTGCGTTGGGTTCCCCCCCATCGCTGGGCCTGGCCGGTGAGGACCTTTCTCGAAGAGGTTGGCACCACGAGGGAACGGGATACCGATCCGGCCGGCCATAGTTCTGGAGTGTCGGTGGGGCTGAGGTTCGACGAAGCCGATCAGGGGCGGCCGAATCGAGACCTGAGCCTCACCGCTCTTCGGTCCCACATTGACTGTCAACGACCTTCGGTCCTATCATACCAGTTCCTGTGATCTGCAAAAAGTCTATGAATCGAGCCTGAAAGGTCCCGGCATGCCCCGATCCGCATTTCGATGTTCTTCGAGCGGAATTCAGCCGTGTCGGGTGCCGATGATGCTGATGACCATGTTCCTGTGCGGACTCGTCACGAGTGTATCGGCGGGCGATGTCCTGACTCGGGCGGCTGTGTATCCCCATCCTGAGCATGTCGTGAATCAATTGCACAGCGACGGCTCGACCATGCTTCAGAAGCAGAGACTATTCGGACAGAAGGCCCCCGACAGGCTGGAAGCAGTGCTTCTGATGTGTGATTTTTCCGACAGCCTGATGTTCGGTCGTCATGGAGAATTGCCGGGAGAATTCCCTGCGCCAGCTCAGACAGAGTTTCTCTATTCGGCTCATGATTCGATCTACTTCGTTCATCTTCTCGATGATATCTCACGCTATTTCGAAGCCGCCAGCGGCGGACGTTTCGATTTGAACGTCACTGTGGTGGGAGAAGTGGCCAACCTGCCCCATCCGATGGCTTGGTACGGCAACCATCCCGACGAGGGTGAGCAGAAGATCCAGCTTGTCGCAGACGTGGTCGCCGCCACGGATCATCTGGTGGACTTCGGCCTCTACGATACCGTGATGGTAATCCATGCGGGGGCGGGAGAGGAAACCGATGTACTCGGCAACTCGCCCGAACAGATCTACAGCAGTTACCTGAGCCCCGAGGATTTCCTCGCTGCAGTCGAAGATGAGATCCTGGTCGACCCCTGGCTTGAAACCGACGAAGGGGTCGCGGGCCGAATCCAACACGTTCTGGTGCTTCCCGAAACGGAATATCAGGACTCGGCCGGTGGCTTGGGCGGTTATTTCGGCTCGATGGGTGTGTATTGCTTCGAAGTCGGCCTGCGGCTCGGTATGCTCTCTCTGAGCGACTTCACGCCTTCGGGTAATCCCGACAGCCAGGGAATCGGCCAGTTCGGTCTGATGGGTTACGGCCTTTTCGCGGCCGGCGGCCTGATTCCGACGGAACCTTGCGCTTTCAACAAGATGCTGATGGGCTGGCTCGAGCCTTACGACATTGATCCCGACGTTGGTGGCACTTTTTCGCTCTTTCCCGCCGAGCACGCCGGAGCCGATTCGACCCTTGCACGCATCGCTATCGGTCCGAGCGAATATTGGCTGGTCGAGTACCGTCTCCAGGATCCCGATGGGAACAGGATCTTCTCCTTCGGGGACGACCGAAACGGCAATGGCGTCCCCGATTTCACCCGTATCGACGACGAGACGTTTTCCCCGTGGTCTGACGAAGGAGTCGTACTGGCGACTTTCGATCCTGAGTTGCACATCAAGGAGGTTCTCTCCGCAGGCGAGTGGGACTTCTTCATGAGCGACAATTTAGCGCGGGCACCGGGCGTGAAGGGGGCCGGCAGTGGTCTCTATATCTGGCATGTGGACGAGGGTGTGATCTCCCGGGCTCTGGATGCAGAGAGCAATGTCTTCAACGCGGATCCTCAACGGAAATCCATCGATCTCGAAGAAGCCGACGGCCTCCAGGACCTCGACTCCCGGCGACCCTCGCCTTGGATGCTTGGTGGGGACGACGACAGTTTCCGTGGTGAGGATCACGATTTATTCGGCCCGGAGACGCTTCCGAGCACAGCGACGGCGGGCGGGGCGTGGACCGGGATCGTGATCGACGCGGTATCCGAGGTCGTTGTGGATTCCGCTGTCGTCGTGCCCGAAGTTCCTTGGCCGGTGCTGATCTACGCCGACAGCATGACGTTCCGTTGCCGCAAGGAGGCTCCGGAGACCGGACGGCCGCTCGAATCGGCTTCCTTGGATCTGCCGGGGATCGACCTGCGAGGAAGCCATCTCCTGGCCGTCGACTTGGATTCGCCGCCGGACGGTACTCTGGAAATCGTGGCGGTGGATGTGGACGGCAGGGTGTTCGCCTGGCATCACGACCTCTCGCCCATGCTGGAAGGGGGAGAGGCTCTTGGCCATTTGACGACCGGAACCGACGCACTCGGTGATGCGGTCACCTGGACGGGAGCGCCGGCTGCAGCGGACGTGGATGACGATGGATCCGTCGAGATCATCGTCAACGGTCCCGGCGGGACCTACATGTTCCATGCTGATGGTTCGGAAGTCCGAGACGGCGACTTCGACCCGGACAGTCACGGGTTGGCGGCACCCGTGTCGGGCACGATCACTCGCAGGGTGGGCACTCCGGCGATCTTGGCGGCATCCTTCGCGGATGAGCCCGTCGCCGGGCCAAGGCTCGTGGCGACCCTCAACGAGGACCACCAAGACACCGATACGATCTCGAGTTTCTTTTACGAGCTCTATGATGCTGCCGGCGACAGGGTTGTCTCTGTGCCCGGCATGAACAGGGCTTTTCCAGGCATGGGGGACCTGCCCGGTCCGGTGACGTGGGATGGCCATCTCATTTCCATCGGTTACGATGGTCAAGGCGGTTATGTCAGCTCGCCGGGCGCGCTCACCGGCGAGGGGTTGCTGACCGAGTTTTCAGGGCGCCCCTCTCCGTGGCCTCCTTTGGCTCTAGACGACGGGTTGCTGGTCCCCATGAGCGACGGTGGGTGTCTTCATGTGGGACGTGACGGAGCGCGTGTTTGGGACAACGGTTTCCCCGTGCGGTCACCCATGGCACCTGGCGTCGTCTACGCGAGCGACGACGCCTTCGTCAAGTCGGGGCGTTTCGGCGCACCGGAAACCTCATGGCCCGCCATACCGGTCAACGATGTGCGGACCGCTGCCGCCCGAGCGGCTGTCAGCCCTCTGGCCTGGAGAGTGGCCGATAAGGAGATGACGGTTTTTGCAGCTCCAGACGGACGTCTCTACCTCGTGGATGAGCGTGGCGATGTGGTTCCCGGCTGGCCTCTGGCAGGGCCTGGTGAAACGGCGGCGACGCCGCTGGTCATGGATCTGGACGGATCGCCGGGGCTCGAGCTCGTTGCAGTCGGGACGATGCCTCGTCTCCTCGAACACGATCCCGGAGAGAATGCCGTCACTGAACTCGTTTCTCGTCTTGTCGTGTGGGAACTGCCCGGTACTGATCAAGCTGACGTCATCTGGCCGATGTGGGGTGGAACCCCCGAACGAACCAACCAGGCGCCTGAGCAGTCGCCCATTCCCGGTGGCCAAGCCCTGGTCGAAGAGGGCAGTGTTTCGCTCTACCCGACACCTGCTAGCGGTGATCGTCTGTATGCCAGGGTTCGCCTGAACCACGGGGGCACTCTTTCGGCGATCTTGTATAATCTCGAGGGTGAAGAGGTCGCACGCAGTGAGATCGTCACGGCCGTGGCCGGAGAGCCCGCAGAGGCGGTCCTCGACGTCGGCGGTGCTGTCAGCGGAACCTACTTCTGTAAAATGATCGTCCAAGGGGGCGGGGAGCGCAGTGTGATCGTGAAACCCGCGGCGATCGAGCGTTGATGTCCAAGGCCACCACAGCGATACTGTGACGGTGTTGAAGAGAGATGGCCGTCGTGACGGCGCCTAGAAAGGATCGAGGAATGAAGAACGGACCCAGGTTGATGGTTGCGGGCATGGTCCTGCTGTTGCTGGCGGGGATGGCTCTGGCGGGCACGCCGGGTGAGTCGGGCTTTCTGTCGTTGCGTTTTCCCGTGGGAGCCAGAGAGACAGGGATGGGCGGCGCCGGCGTGGCTTCATCGAACGATGCCGCTGCAGTGTATTGGAATCCAGCGCGGCTGGCGTTCCAGGACGATGGAACCGACCTGCTGCTCCAGCACCAGAGGAGCTTCGGCCTGTTCGACAGGGAGACGGCGGTATTGTCCCACCGCACCCCCCTAGGAGCGTTGGGAGTTATTTTTTCCGGCTTCTATGCCGACGACATCGACCGCACGACCGAGGAGAGCATCGGTGAGACCGTCGGCACCTTTGCGCCCCAGCAGATATCGCTAGGCGTGACGTTCGGCCGTCGGATCAACGAGCGTCTGGCCGTGGGGGCTGGCGTGAAAATCCTGCACGAAGAGATCGATATTCATGCCGGCACCGGATTCGCCTTTGATTTCTTCATCTCGCACAAGGCCCTCATCGAAGGCCTTTGGTTCGGGGCTTCGTACACGAATGTCGGTTCGGACTTCACCGTCGATGCCGAGCCCTATCCGTTGCCCACGGTTCTGCGACTCGGGATGGCCTTGGATCCCCAGCTGGAGGTCCTGGACGGCAAGCTGACCCTCGCCGGCGATGTCATTTTCCCCAACGACGGCACCGAGAAAGCCCATGTGGGGGCCGAATACCGCCTCGTGCCGGCGTTGTCCCTGCGAGTCGGGAGCAAGGTGAATTATGAGTCTCAGGGATTGACCTTCGGCGCCGGATTCAGCAAGGGGACCATCGGGATCGGCTACGCCTATGAGGCTATGGTGCAGGAGGGGATCGATTCTCAGCACAGGTTCACGGTCGAATTCGCCTTTGGGCCCGAATCCTGATTCTTCAGAACGGACGGGGGTCGGTTGCGAAGTCCTTGAGCGCAAACCGGCCCTCGCTCCAGATCCCGTAGCTCTCCTCGCCGAACCAGCTGCCGAGAGCAGCCATGGCCCGACCGTCCTTCTGAATGTGGAAGGCGTGGTGGACGTGGCCGATCAGCAGCATGTCCCAGTCGTCGTTCGCGGCAGCCAGATGGCGTTGGGCCCGTTCGACGATGATGGCGGATTCATCACGGGAGGCTTTGCGGCTGGTGCCGCTCAGCCAGCAGCAGAAGTGGTAGAGCAGTTCGGGGTGGAGGGCTTTCGCCAGTGCGACGCCGGCCCGCTGCCGCACCAGCCAGCGGAAACCGTTGTAGATCATATCGCGGGCCAAAAGACCGTCGCCGTGGATCACGCGCAGGCGGGTGCCGTCGAGATCCAGGTCCACCGGCGCTCCGTTGGCGGAGGTGCCATAGCGATCGCGAAAATATTTTGCACCCCAGATGTCGTGATTGCCGCCGACGAAATGGAGGCGCGTTCCGGCTTCATGGACGGCATCGAGACCGTGGAGGATTTCTTCGTATCCTCGAAGCCTGAAATGGGGGTAGTCGAACCAGAAATCGAAGATGTCGCCGAGCAGGACCAGCTCGTCCGCATGACGGGCCATCTCCAGGAACGACAAGAAGCGTTCCTGGCGGGCAAGCTCGCCGGATCGCGGGACGAGATGGAAGTGGGTGTCGCCGACGAAAAGGACGACGTGTGACGTGTTCTTGTCCATGGGAGTTCTTTGGTATATGAATACCGGATCGTTGGCAAGGGAAAACGGACTCGGGAGGCATGGACATGGCGCTATGGGACGATGTGAAGAAGAACATGGTGGACTGGTACGGCGTCGCCGCCGACAAGACCAACGAGCTGGCCAAGGTAGGTGTGCGGCGTTACGACATCTTCGGGATCAGTCGGGACATCGAACGTCAGTTCAGCGAAATGGGTAGCTTGGTCTACACCGCACTGAATGCCGGAAGGACCGATTTCGCCGACGACTCCCTGCTGTTGGGATTCGCCGACCGGGTACGCGCCCTAGAAAAGGAGCTCAAAGACAAGAAGAGCGAAATCGAAGAGATCCGACGTCAGGATCGGGCCGCGTCGGCAGGTACAACCGCGGGCACCGCGGCCGGGTCGGATGATCTGGATCTGGACGATGAGATCGATGTCGAGATCTATGAGACCGGCGGTGGTGACGATGACGCCTGCGACGAGGAACCCGAGAATAATGGTTGATCTTCCCGTTGCAGGTCTGGTAAGGTCTTGATGTCCCTGCAACACGTCGGATTCCCCATCCGGCGTCCCGACCGCCTCCGACGCTTCCTCGAAAAGCGTAATGTTCTTGTGTGCAGCGATGTCGCAAGGCAATCAACGGAGGCTCCCGTGAACTCTCGTGCCAGCATCAGGATGATCAGACCGACCTTGCGCCGTAGCGGCGTGATGGTCGTGCCGGTCCTGGTCTGGATGAGTTCGCTGTCGATCGCCGCCGGGCTTGCGAAGATCGATAGGTCGGCGGCTCCGGAATCGCCTTTTGCGACTGTTGCGCGAGACGCCGGCCCTGCGGTCGTGAGCATCCGCGTGATCCGCGACTCGGGTGGACCGGGCGTGAATCTCGATCCTATGGACGATCTTTACAGGCGCTTCTTTCCTGGTCAGGACGGGAGCGCCAGCCCGTTCCGTCAATCCGGTAGCGGCACGGGGTTCGTGGTTTCGGACCTCGGGCATATTCTGACCAACAATCATGTCGTGACCAGAGCCGATGCAGTGAGTGTGCGTTTCAGCGGAGACGATCACGATATTCCCGCCGAAATCGTTGGAGTCGATCCTGCAAGCGACCTTGCGCTGCTCAAGATCGATGTGGATCGCAAGATCGAACCGCTGATCTTCGGCGATTCCGAGGCGGTCCGCGTCGGGGACTGGGCCATCGCCGTGGGCAACCCCTTCGGCAACCTCGCCGGCAGCGTGACCGTCGGCGTCGTGAGCGCGAAAGGGCGCAACGATCTGGCCATCCACGGAGGGGCGCCGCGCTATCAGGATTTTCTACAGACTGATGCGGCCATCAATTCGGGCAACAGCGGCGGTCCGTTGCTGGACATCGCCGGCCGGGTGATCGGTGTGAACACCGCGGTCAACAAGGCGGGGCAGGGCATCGGATTCGCGATTCCGAGCAACTTCGCCGTGCGGATCTTCGAGCAGCTCGCCGCCGAGGGTCGTGTGATCCGCGGCTGGCTGGGCGCTGTGACCTCCGATTACCGGGGAGACTCGGGAATCGTCGGTGTGGTTGTGGAATCCATCATCGATGCTTCGCCTGCCATGGCGGCCGGGTTCGTCGTTGGCGACGTCATTGTGAGCTTCGGCGGCGTCGAAGTCGCCGATGACCGGGAATTGCAGTTTCTTGTGAGTGAGTCGGAGCTCGGGCGGGACATCACCGTTCGCTGTCTTCGAGAGGGCCGGGGGGTCGACCTGGCGGTCGTGCTGGTGGAAGTGCCAGCCGGCGCCGTGGATCGACCGAGGGGAGGGGCGTGGCTTGGTATGGTCACGGTCTCGCCCGACAGCGACGACCCCCGTGCGGCCCGTCTCCGGGAGGCCTTCGGCATCGAAGGCGACCGGGGAGTTCTGGTGGTGACCGTCGATACGGAAAGTCCCGCCGGGCGGGCCGGTCTCAGAACCGGGGATCTGATCCTCGCGGTGAACGACCGACCCGTCGACGACGAGACGGCCTTCCGTCGCCTGCGCGACGAGCTGTCCCTGTCGTCCGACGACATCATGTTGCTGGTCGAATCGGGAGGTCAGCGCAGCTACCTCTTGATCGATGTCGATCCTGGATCCTGACGCGCTGTCCCCGCAGCAGGTTCCGAGCCGGTGCCACCCCGCACCACAATTGGAGGACACCATGGCGTCCCGTAACGCTATCCTGCCCCCAACCCATGAGAAGAGCCTGGAAGTCTACTTCCGGGAGATCAACCGGTATAGCCTGCTCAGCCGAGAAGACGAGGCTGATTGCGCGCGCCGGATCAGGGGGGGCGACGAGGAAGCACTGAAGAAACTCGTGAACGCGAATCTGCGGTTCGTTGTGACTGTTGCTAAACGATACATGCACCAGGGCCTCGGATTGGCCGACCTCATCAACGAGGGCAACATCGGCCTGCTGAAGGCGGGGGGCCGATTCGACGAAACCCGCGGCTTCAAGTTCATTTCCTATGCGGTGTGGTGGATCCGGCAGTCGATCCTCCAGTCGCTGCTCGATCATTCCAGGCTCGTACGTCTGCCCCAGAATCAGACGGCCCTGCTGCTGAAGATCAACCGGGCCCGCACCACTCTGCAGAACGACGGGGTGGACAGTCCCTCCGCCATGCAGCTGGCCGAGGAGTCGGGTCTGGATCTGCCGGAAGTCCGACGCATCCTCGAGCTGGGGGGGGCCGAAGTCGGCCTCGACGATCAGTGTACAGGCGATAGGCCTCTGCTCGAGACGCTCGCCGACGACGAACAGCCCCGTGCCGACGCCAGGCTCTATGAGCGCGTTCTGCGAGAGGATGTGCACCGCAGCCTGAATGTTTTGACCGAGAGGGAAGCCTCCATCATCGTGATGTACTACGGCCTGGCCCAGGAAGAGGCCATGACTCTTGAGGCGATCGGTGGCGAAATGGGGCTGACGCGTGAGCGCATCCGTCAAATCAAGGAAAAGGCCCTGCGGAAGATGAGGCAGGCTTCGACCCAGGAAATCCTCAGGAGTCACGTTTAACGACCGATCATCCAGGGGAGAGTTGACAGGGAGGAAGGAATCGATATCTTGGATTCCTCCTCCCCAAACCCTGGTCCCATCCCCTGAGAGGGCTCGTGCCGCGCAAGACCTACAGATTTCTCTATCTGCCAGATGATCACGCGTCGTCTAGGGAATTGAAAATCCCTCGTCTCGTTGTGGTGTCGGCAGGTGGCGCCTTGCTGGCCATGGTCCTGGTGTCGGTTTTCTATGTCTTCGGTCTTTATCAGGGTACGAGCTGGTTGCCTGGCGGGTCGCGACTTCAGAAGGAGAACGCCAAACTCACAGCCGAGATCGTGCATCTCGGCAGCAAGGTGGACGTGCTTCGCGTGAACCTCGCCGAATCGTACCGGCTGCAAGAGATCGTTTCGGTGGCCATGGGACTCGACCCTCTTGATCCCAACGTCCGCGAGGCGGGCGTCGGAGGTCGGACGGCCCTGCAGATGAATGTGCAAGGCGAACTGCCAGCCGGTGCGAAATTCGCCGTGGCTTTGGATGGCAACCTGAACGCCTTGCTGCGTCAAGCCAGGATCCAGCATGAAGGCTATCGAGCCCTGATCGACACGCTTTCTCTGCGCTCCGATACCCTCGGGCGGCTGCCCTCGATACGGCCGGTCGAGACGGGTTGGTTGAGCTCGTCCTACGGCTATCGCGAGGACCCGTTCACGGGCAAAAAGAAATTCCACCGCGGCATGGATTATTCGGTGCCGAGCGGTACGCCTGTACACGCCACTGCCGACGGGACCGTGGTCGCCATGAAGCGGGACCGCGGCCTCGGCATGATGATCCGCATCGACCACGGCAACAGGATCACCACGACCTTCGCCCACATGAGCGAGTGGCAGGTTCGCCAGGGGCAGAAAGTGACCAGAGGTCAGGTCCTGGGGCTGTCCGGCAATTCAGGACGCTCCACCGCACCCCATCTGCATTACGAAGTCGCCGTGAACGGCCGGCACACCAATCCGATGCCGTATATCCTCGATTCCTACGCGAATCGCTAAGGTTCTCCTGTTTGCATCCCCTGCGCCCTGTGGTACCTTTCCAGCGCTCGGCCGTCCTGGCCGGGAAGAGGAGCGTTGACCGGGCATGAAGCCTTGCGGCTCGTTGAATCGTTGTGCCGTCCGGAGTCTTCATCTCCGGACGTTCGCGCTTGTTCTGGCTCTGGTGACAGGTGTCGTCGGAGCGGCTGCAGGCGATGTGATCGTTACATCCGTCCGCATCTGGACCGCACCGGATCATACGCGCGTCGTGCTCGATCTGACGGGATCCGCCGAGTATGAGGTTCGCCGGGTGAATAACCCGGAGCGGATCGCCGTGAACATCGCCGGTGGGAGGTTCGAGGACTCCGGGACCATCGGCGTCGACGACTCCGTACTGCAGCGGGTGCGGCGCAATGTTCTCGGGGGCCGGGCCCAGGTGGTTCTGGATCTCAAAGGTGATGTCCGTTGGCGCCATTTTCCCCTAAGGGCCGCCGGCGGCCGTCCCGACCGTATCGTTGTGGATGTGTTTCACGCCACAGA
>CALEMW010000038.1 GCA_937910695.1 uncultured bacterium | reverse complement strand
GACTCACGGAACGTCATTACGCTTACTCGGTCGTCCCACATAAGCCTCTGCATCATCCACATGAACTCGTCCCGATCTATCTCCCCGGAGTTGGTCTTGTTCTTGTGTGCGTAGAAGTGAATGACTGGGTTTGTGCCCAATGCCATCGCCGCAGTAATCACAGAGTCAACCCGTGCAGCGACCATCAATTTAGTGGGGTTCTCCACCACAAGACCGGAGATCCTAGAGAGATTCTGGGATAGCTGGATTTGGTAAATCTTAACCGGATCGTCCCACGTCATCAAGACAGGGGCGCTAGTTACCTCATCCCAACAGGCCGCAGGGTGGTCGTTCCACGCAGCAATATTAGTGAACGGCGGCCCAGACCTGGCGGCGAGGAACCCGGCTACCTTTACCTTGGAGATCAGCGTATCGTTGTAGACGTATGCTGGCCATGCGAGCATCGGCGTTTCCGCGAACGATGAAGTCCCCATTCCAGTGAGCCAGTCTGCCGGGTCCATCCACATGCCAGTGTTCGGTCCTAGACTATCGGGGTCGCAAACGCCCATCATCCCGTACTTGACCGCTAGATACGTACCGTCCCAACTCGCATGGGTGTGCCCCATGTAGCCGATGTCGTGGCCATTGGCCGCATGGGTCTGAAGTGTCGCGTAGTCAAACTGATTTGCGTTGTCGGCCACCTTGCGCTCATCCATAAGGATAGACAACTTTGCCCCAAGTGAGTCGGCAATAGCGAGGTAGTCACCCTGTCCAAGATCCTCATACCCACCATCAGCCGAGAACACAAATGCCAGCTCCCGCCCATCCCACGGCTTTTCGTGGTTGAACGCTACGGGACTACTTGTTACGTAGGTAACATACAACGTGGGGTTGTGGCCGTTGTTCTGTGTCCCGTTTCCTACCGTCACCCAATGATCGCGCCCTCCGCTGATGTCGTCGATAACGGTGATCCACGTCCCTGAGTTTTGCCACCCAGACTCGATGATCCCCTCAACGAGAGATAGAGCATCGATTGATACAGTGTCGTTGGCCGCTGCCGTATACGGGTCGTGGCCGTCTGGCGCGGCACCAAGCACTCCGAGGTCTGCAACTGCGGCTCGTGACGCTTGCGATGGCGTCCACGGGGCGCTATCGGTCGCCCGCATCATGTTCCAGTATGTCTTAGTGCCCCACGCATCATGGCAGATGTCAGGCTCATGCCACCATGTATCCGCGACGAATGTGTCCTGAACGGCAGCGAATCCCTCTCCGGCACCAAAAGCCCATGAGGTTCGGTCCCGCATACAAATGAGAATGTCGGCGTCGATCACGTCAGCGCCTACTGGGATCAGCTCCTCAACATCCCATCTGACGATAAGCCGACTCATAGAAGCATTGACCCCGCCTCCATCTGGGCCACTCCTCACGGCTACGTCCCTAGTGTCGCCGTGGCACGTCCCAGGGGCAACAGTGTCCATCGCCGCATACTGGAACAACGTCTGAATGGAGTCCTCGTAGACGTAATTCGCCGTGTAGGGGTATCGATACAGCGGTCGCGTCGTAGACGTAGTGGCACCTATCAGCCCGGACGCACCAGCATAGGCACGCATGGTGATTGCTATGGTTACCGTGTCCGGGTTTGCCATCGACGCGGCGCTCCTCGACATGGACCCTACATAGGAGGACATGCTGCCACCGTCCCCAAGGGTGGGTTTGTATCCTGCGCTTAGAAAGATGACCGCAAACGCGGCCCCTAGTACCGCCAGCAACCTAGACATCATCGGACTCCTTCTCTGCGGCCATGAATACATCATTTATGGGAACGTACTTCCCAAACAGCTTTCCCCACCTAGCAGGGGGACCACTACGCACATCAACATGCAGACGCGCACCATGCTCGTCATAATAGACCCCTATCCCCCCACTCTTGAACACAGGGATCATCGTTGCAAGCTCGACCGACTGACGCAAGCCCACGCCCACAAGGTAAAAGTCTGCGGCCCGTGAGTATCGACCTTCATCAGGTACATGATGCGACCCGAACGAACCCCCCACGGCCTCATTATGGTCGAAGCACCTACACCCGCTAGTTATCACCAACGGATAGTTTGCCTTGTCCCTGAGAGCTTGCAGGCCCACTACAAGGAACGGATGGGGATCATCTATCCCGCACCCACACTTACATGCGAACTCATTGCGGCTGAAGCTGCGCGTGATGTCTCCCACTACACCCCCCCGACACCGAGATAAACGAGAACTGAAACCACTAGGCCAGCGGCGGCTATCGCTGTACGGAGAGCCCATCTTGCATTTGCATCTGATGTTTCATGGGCCTTCTCATGATCGTTTGCCCACTGTGAAATCTTACCAACATCAACCGCAACCCCAGAGATAGAGGACGTGATCGTATCAAGTTTGGCGTCTAGCCGGCCATAATCGTCATTGCTCACAGGGCCTCCAACAACACGCTCTCTACAGTGAACGTGGAAAAGTTAAGTGTCTTTTCAATGCACCGGCAATCACTTACAGTCTGGCCGTCGCCGGTTATCTGAAGGTTCCCCACCTTGTATCCTAAATCGTAGTCGATCCCCCTGAAGTCCTGCGACATAACTATTTCGCGCATCTCGTCGGACTCGTCATCTACCCTTGCGGCGTAGATCGCTAGATCATCGCGCTCGCTGAAGTACGGGAAGTGAGTTGTCGGGGCGGTTCGAACCGCGTCACCGTCTACAATTACCTGATCCGATCCACCTATCGGGATCTCCCCGAACTCCTGTATGCTTACGCTGACGGAATCCTCTACCACATACGCCGAACCCAACATCACGCCAGCGGTGGGAACGTGTGAACATTCCATATCGTAGTTCGAGTCGGCCACAACGTCATAGCCTGAAAAAGTGGTCGGCCCATAGTCCCTAGGGACCTGTTTGATCCTGCTAACGTCTCCGTAGGTGAATCGCACGATATTGCAGATGTGGTCGCGGGTGATCCCCCACGAGACATCCTTGATCCCGTAGAGCGCCGTAACGGTGTCGGGACGGGACCGTGACCCCATCGCAAGCTGGCCCTTCATGTTGAAGTAGATAGGGTCGTAGAAGTGACGCGCCATGCGCTTGATGGTTTCCACAATCGGCTCACCGATCAGCCTGTAGGCGTCGAGGTCGGGATCTGTAGCCACACCGCCGTAGTCAGACTTCTGACCGTCGTAGGCGTTGTCGAACGCATCGGAATCAATGTAGTCCTGGTCAACACCTAGCTGCATCAACATCGACGGGATCATCTCAGCCGGGACTCCGAACCACGCCCACGGCGAATAGTGCCAGATCGTGAAGTTGCTGTAATATGAGGACGTTCCGGGCGGCGTAGACGTGAGTACAAGCTCAATCTCTATCCCGTTATGAGACGAGTTCATGTAGATCGCAACGGGCTTTCCGTCGGAAAACTTCTCAATTATCACATCGCCGGACGGGTTCCAGCTAAGGATATCCCCGGAAACAACAACAGTATCACCCGCGTCAACCGTGGCCCCAGTGTCGTTATTCTCCATGTAGAAGAAACCGCCGTCCCACTTGTTATGGCCGCCGCCGTAGTGGAACGAACGCTGCACGCATGTCACGTCATCCACTAGGTAGTGATCCCATAGAGGATTGCTAGCCGCGCCCATATTCTGGTTCTGGGTGATCGTGGCGCTGTCGAAGTCATCGACAGACCTAGAAGAAACACCAAGAGCAGTCCACCATGCTGCGTTCATACCCACGGCCTCGCAGTCTGCCCATCGGACCTGTTGATCTTTGGGATGTCTGGATAGTTCACGGCCACGGGGAGATATCCACCCGACGCTATCGTTCCGTTCGCCGTAGCACTGGTCCAGAAGTTAGGGGCCGTCAGTATGATAGACATTTGGTGCAGCGTAACAGAAGATGTTGACGCGATGCCCGTGGACCATATGCCGCTGTTTGCGTAGAACTTCACCGACGAAGATGATGTCACGGTTGTGCGGTATTGTACCCACAATCTATAGTCTGAACCATCCATGTCCCACCCAGACGAGAAGCTGTAGACCAGGAACCCGCTAGGGGTGATCGCCGTTGCGTTTTCAACATGTTCTCCATGCTCATTTGTCCACGGCTTTCGCACTAACTCGCCCAAGTACCCCTCGCACGTCACAGTGGCCGTCCCTGGACCCCATGTGCCGTCAGGACCGAGAACATCGTCATACTCTATATGAGCAATACGGCCCACCCACGGGGAACACGGAAGCTCAGACCATGCGCCAGACGCCCACACGTAGACCTGATGCTTCACCACAGCCGTCGTGGGCGGCACCCATGCCGTTTTGCTGACATCGTAGAAGTACGACCCTGTGCCAGTATGGTACAACTGGCCGCTTGCGTTAGACGCTGTGAACTGGTATGTCTGCGCCGCTAGGTCGCCGGGAGATTGCAGGGAGACGTTGTACGCCGATGCTGTGCGACTCCCTGGGTCGATCACGGTCTGCGGCCCGCCGTCATCATCGTGCAGCACAAACGAGATCAACCCGTCTGCATGGATGATCGTCCACTTCTGACGGAACTTCCCGCCAGGGATCGCAGCTAGTTGCCCTGCCGTCAAGAGTCCCATGCTACCAAGCCCAGACCTGTACGTCGGTGGTGGCGTCAGGGGTCACAAGCACCCGAGTGGAGTCTGCCCGAACTGAGTACCCCGTCCTTCCGAAATACCGCGCCCACGGGACCCCGGCAAAAAGCCGCACGGTATCACTAGGCGAGGTGTCGGCAGGCTGGAAGTCGGTCCACGTAGTAGCAATACGGTGCTGCACCTTGAAGATGCAATCTGCGGCATCGGAATAGCACTCGAAGTTGACCCGCTCCCCGGCGAACCCGAACACGGTAGCGCCACCGGAGGCAACGTCCTCAGAGTGCTTGTAGTCGTCTGCGCTGGCGACGGAAACAAGACACATCATGGCGATGATCGTGGTAACTAGCTTCATCTCTTTACTCCTTCGTGGTGATATCTGCCGTATCTTCATCGTACGACACTTGCTCTAGCTCGATCACTCCGCGCCATGTAGACTGCCCCACCGAAACGATGGGTTGATCTGGGATGCTGCGGATCTTGTATGTCCTGCCCCTTGCACCTACTACTACTGCTTGTGCGGCAGAGTTGTTAGCTGTGGCGTGTTCCCACGCTACGCGGTCTGCGTCCCATACATCGTTCTCAAGGCGCACACCGCACATCAAGAAAGGCCAAGAGCCACCCCCGGCGTCGCAATACCCGATGCGCATAATGCGATCTGTTTGGTTCTTGACATAGTCAGTCGTACTGCTGGCGATCAATGCACCATTTAGATACATATACGCCGTCGATGGTGACCACGTTACGGTGAGCGTATTGATGTCGTCGGTGTTAATCAGCCCGCCGTCTACATACGGATGAAGGTTTGCGTTTGGGGTAGGATAGGACATATAGAAAATTGCCCGGAGACGAGGGTTGGAGTTGTAGGCAACAAGGTATAGCATCCCCTCAATGCTTGATAGCTGGCCCACTAGTCCAATACGCTGTCCGTCCAGCGTGTCGTCAAACGACTCTGGAACATAGAATACCGTGTGCAGCGTCCCCGCCCTGGGCCACGCAACCGTGGCGCTAGTGGTGATGTATGACGTAGTTGAAGCGGCTGTCTTGTTCACATAGTTGTTAAAGCTCTCTAGATACTCCCCGCTTACAGGCTCCTCGTACGCCATCTCTGCCGCAAGCAGGAAGTCGCCGCTAGAATCAACCCCGCCACCAAGGCCAGTCATGTGCAGTCGAATCCACACGCCCGACGTAAATGTCTCCGCGCCCTGGATTTCTATCCGCGTCCAGTCGGAATAGTCGCCGGTAATCTGTACGGACGAAACAGTAGTAATCCCACCAATGGCAGTCATGATCCGCAGGAACGTCCCAGGGGGAACGCGCCCCTTGATCAGTGCCGTATAATTGATGATTGATGACGTCCCGAGCGTAGGAGACGCCAGGGCCATGAGAACCACACTGTCGGCGGCATCTGCCGTGCGTGCGATTCTCACGGCATCCGGGAAGTCGGTATGACCAAATCCATCGGTAGCCGTTGATACGGTCGTTGTTGCGCCCGAGAAAACGGTCCAGCTCTGACCGTACGCTAGGTTGCCATATCCGCGCTCAAAAACCTGACCAGCGCCGCCCGGAGTGGGAATGATCCTCTGCCCCGCCACCGAGAAGTCCCTGATAATGCCGTCGCGCTCATCCCATACATGATTGTATGTAGCATCGCCAGACTCGGTGAACGTGTACTTTCCAGTGAGATCACTATACGACGCCCCGCCAGGAACGGGACGCCAGCCAAGTTCGGTATGACGACCGAAGCCGGGAGAGAATCGCACCTCTGCGCGGTCTTGGTGCCACCGCTTCAGCTTGGTCCACTGGTCGCCGTCTAGACCGTCAACCGCGAGCCTGATGTTCTGCTTCCTGATCCGCTGTGTCTCCCCCACAGATCCGTCGGAATAATCATGGCGCTCGTCAAGATCCTCGACTACGGGCGCGATTGGCTCCGCGCACGGCTCGCCAGCATCATCTACAAGCATGATCTCATCGTAGGTCGTAACCATGTCAGCAGTGGCCGTGTAATCAAGCCCCTCTGATGTTTCAAGGTTATCGACGCGAACTATGTTAAAAATAGGCTCTGCCACTAGAGGACTCCCCTTTCAAGGTCGCGCATCGCGTTCTTTACTCCACGGGCCACCAGGATCGCGTCAGAACGACGCACCGGCAAAGAGGTTGTCAGGGTCACGGACCCGCCCATGGAGCCGCCCATGAGGCCAGGGGGCGGCGAGGATTCAGCGCTAGACAGGAACCGGTTTAGGCGCATCGAGAGCTGCCTGTTGATAACTTCTTCTCCGGGCATCGCGGCGATCAGTCGAGAGTCTAGCCCACGAGGGCCGTCTGGTACTGAATAGCCGAACGCGGCGTGCGGGATGCTTCCACCTTGCGCCATCGGCACCGCGCCACCCTGCGAGAATAAACCCCCAATCGCAATTCGGAGGCCCATCGAGAAAAGCTGCTTGGCGAGCTGGTTGGCGTCGCCGCCGAAAAGTGCCATCTGGATCGCCGCATCTGCAAACGCGCTGCCGATCTGCCGACCCATGTCGGAGGCGGCGTCGCCGATTTCTTCTATGGGCGTCTTCATCTGGTCGAGGGCGATCATCAGGTCCGCAACCTCGCCGTCGGTCAGGCTGGAAAAGGAGTCCTCAGCACCGAGCAACAGGTCTTCGGGGGCGTCCTCCCACGTAATGGGGGCAGGATCGGGAGCAACCGGCGGGCTGCTCGACATGTTTCCAATCTCTTTTGCCCTTAGCCCGGCGATCTCGTTGATATACTCAATCTCATCCGCCAACTCACCGGCACGCCGAATGTCCAGCTCGATGCCGGGGAGAAGAGGGCGCGGAACAAGGTCAACGCCCTGACCAAATTCTAGCGCGTTCATTTGCGTCCTGAGTTCATTCGCTTTGGCCATATACGCCGCGACGATGGCGCGGAACCCAGGAAGCGCGTTAGACAGCCCCTCGATGAACCCAAACTTGATGGCCGATGCTCCATCGCCACCCATATTGCGCCGCAGGTCTGCCACCACAAGGGCAAGGCTGGTAAGGTCGTCGGCTGCGCTTTTGATGGCTGGCCCCGTCAGTGACATCTTTAGGCCATCCCACGCCTTGTTGACCCTAGTGGTAGCGTCTACAAGCTCGGCTGAAGCCGTCGAGAATTCAGAATCTACAACTCCCCCAAGGTACTGAAGCTCAACGCCCTGTTGCCGGATCGCAGCGCTCCCCTGCTTGAGCATCGGCAAAAGCTCCGTCCCGGCGCGGCCCAATAACTTCTGTGCGAGAGCGGCCTTCTTGGTATCGCTATCAACAGCATTCAACGAATCGGCAAGGTCTACAATCACATCAGATACAGGGCGTAGCTGACCCGCCGCGTCGGTAGTTTGAATACCTAGCTCACGAAAAGCATCAACGTACTCTTTGGAGCCTCGTTCCGCATCGTACATTGAGACGGACAGCTTCTTGACTCCTTTTTCGACAGCCTCCATAGAACTGCCGCCAAGCTCGGCGCTATACGCGAGGCGAGAAAGATCCTCAACCGCAACCCCTGTGCGCTGACTCATTTTATCGAAGTTGTCCCCGACCTCAGACATTTGCTTCACAAGCCCGAGGTATGCCGTTGCGGTGGCCCCGGCAGCGGCGACGGCGGCAGCGGCCAGCATCTTGTTGCTGACGCCTAGACCCTTTAGGCCTTTATCGACCTGGGCAAACGCCTGCTTGGTCTGGTCCTTGGCCCCAAGGATGATTGTAACTTTTTTATCGGCCACGCTGCGCCTCCGCTCTCATCGCTACTTCTGCATCGACTGATAGGGTCCACGGGCTATCCGGGTCCATCCCCATCAACTCGCTTGGACGGACTCCGTATCGCTGGCCAAGGGCGTCGAGCCATCCTGCAACTCGGCTCCCTTCAAGCCCCCGGAGGGCTGCGTAAAATTTGCCGCTGGTTCAACGCTCCCCATTATCGCCTGGAACACCGCGCCGCCGTAACCAGACACCTCTAGGTCATCGTATGAGATCACATCATCATCTGGGTTGCTTGTCGGCCCAAGCCGAGGAGACACCATGCACGCCTCTAAGAGCTTGCGTCCAGCCTCCTCCATCTTCTTAACGTCCTTCTCTTTCGGCTCGATGTCGCCCTTCGCATTATGTGCCGCCACAATGCCGAATAGTCGAGAACCCCACGCCTTCAATGCAAGTTCGCGGGACAGGCGGCGCAGAACGAACTCCACACCGCCAATCTCCGCAGTAAACTGCGTCTTGCCAAGGAACTCCCCTGCTTTCGTCATCTTTCCCCCCCCCTAGGTTGTAGTAACGATGTCACAGCTCTCGGCGTCGAACGTCAACGAGAACGTCTGGACGCCAGACTGCAATGCAGGCCAATCGCCGCGTGCCTTGCACACGCTTAGCACAAGCCAGTCAACGGCCCCGGATGTCCACTTAATAGCGCCCATGTCGCCGTCTGTCAGATAGTCCGCGAGCATGGTAACCGTGTCCATGTCGGCACCGGTGTCGTCGTCAAACTCAAGGGTGATCGAGCCGGTGATCTCCATCGCCCCAGATCGGAACGCATTGCGCACGGTACTCGCGCCGATCATGCCCTTACCGTTGTAATCAATCGGCAACGACACCTCGATAGATGCAGACTCAAAATCATAGTCGGTCCCGTTGATGCTCAGGGTTCCGTAACCAGAAGGATAGAGGATGTTAGCCTCGTCTGGCGCGGTGAAGGAGGTCAGCGACGCCTCTTTAACATCAGACTTTCCACCGAACCCGAGCGTATAGGTGGCGTCGTCGTTTCCAAGCTCAAGCCTGAAAGACGATGGGACGTTCCCAACGGACGTATACTCGGCGCTGCCGTGATTCCTGCCAACTGTCAGCGATGTGTTATCTGGGTCACTGTCCCCGATAGCGTAGGTGATGATACCAGTTGAGGCAGTTCCTTCGCCAAGTGCGCCCAAAACAGGGGACATGATCGCGGCCAGCCGGGTGAACCCGCAGACGATCTCTCCATCAACGTAGCTCGGAAGCTGGCGGGCGCGGGATGCGCGACCACTTAGGCGAGACTTGCTCCTTGCAGTGGAGCGCCTAGTCCCTGCCGTTGACGAAATCCCATACTGCGCGACCTTAGTGCTGGCCTCTGTTCCATAGGTAGACTCAACGCCCACCAGAATAGTACCGGTCAAACCTTCCATTATTCACCGTCCTTCTTAGTGGGAGCCTTCTTCTCTACTACGACCACGCCGCGATGTTTCACGGGGAGATCAGTCTCAAACTCTTTGCCGGGCATGACTTCACCAACGCCCTTGACGATCAGCGGAAGCCCCGTCTCATTGCGGTATCGCATCACCACGCGCTCCTTGTCTTGTAGCGAAACTCTATGGTCTGCCTGAAATGGACCAGACCGCCAGTGTACTCAAGCCACCCCGTATCCTGATCTGATGCCACAAGGCGCACGGTTGAAACACCGGAGATTGCACCATCGAGCGCAAGAACTTCGGTTACAACTCGCCTCACATCCTGCATCAGCTTGCAGGAGTTCTGCACATATGAGCCAGTCTTGTAGAGATAGGCATCTATGTGAATTGCCTGCGTGGTGGAGTAATAGCCGCCAATGGTCACAGATTCAAAAGCCTCTCCACCGAAAGACATGACAAGCCACGGGCCTCCGCTGGTGGCGTCAGGGTTGGGGGGCTGGTCTGACACAGACGCAACTGTACTCCAATACCCGTTACCGGGGATGATGGCCTCTAGAGAATCCTCAACTAGATCCCACGCATTAAATCGCGTGCTTGCGCTAGGCATTATGTCCTCACCAACTTCTGCAACCGCTTTTCAACCTGTGATGCGATCTCGCGCTCCATGATGCCGCTGGCCTTTGGTCGCAGGCGCTCGGCGTATCGCGCCGACGGCCTCATGTCAACCGCCGGGAATACAATCGGGTACGCGCTCTTGCCGACCCTGCGGCCAACAAACGGACCATGTGCGCCCATACTAATCCACGCTCCCGAGAACATTTTTCTGCCGACCTTCACGCCCCGCCTAGATGCCTTAGCCCACATCGGACCATCGCCGCGATTTTTGTAACTGGCGCTGAACTTGTTGCCGTGTAAAACAGACACAGCCGAGTGAATGTTGTTGATCGGCTTCCGGCGATCAGACTTCCAGAACTTGAACCGATTGCCGAGGGGGCGGGCCGGGAGCTCCGTCGTGAGCTTAGAGTAGTTGTATGCTCCTTTGCGAAGCGCCCGCCCGGCCTTGTCTGCGCCAGACGCAAGCGATGGCTTCAGGATCTTCTCCCGCTGCCTAGCGAGATCCTTTCTGAATCGCTCCAACTCCTTGAACCCTGTAACCGCGAGCTGCATTACTTTATGACCTTAGTCCTGCGGTACTTCCGCTTCGGCTTCACTACGTCACCAACGGAGGCATCTTCATCAACCGTCTCGCGCACTACCGGCTTCGGGGCGTCACAGGCAACGGCCTTCTTCAGCAGAATCAGCGTATTGTCATGCTGCTCGATAACGTCTCCAACGCGGACGATGCCACCATTGGCAACTGTGTCCCTTAGAATCTTGACCCACATAGCATCCCCCGTTAGGTGCGGGGGCGAGCATGACGCCCGCCCCCCGTTGAACTACACGTACTTCTTATCGAACGCGATACCAATGGCACCGATGGGCGTGCCGTTGGTAAGGCCGGTCACGTTGATGACCGGGCGAATGTAACGCTTGGACCCGATGTACTGGCAGGTGTAAACGGCGTCGTCCTCGGCGGCGGCGTCGATCACACCAAAACATCCATCATTGGTCCCGGCTACATACCCAATCACATCAGCATCGGCGCAGTCGGTGAACGTGCTGTCGTCGGTCGATTCCTCAAGCTCAAGCTCGATCTTCACCGAGCCGCTTAGGGTGTCGCCAGACTCTCCAACAGCAACGCACACCAGCGCGTTTTGGTGACTCTTGAGATCAATCGAAGCCCCGTTAGCATCAGCCGTCAGGGTCACAGGATCGATCAACTGGGTGACCGTAGAGACGGCCTTGAGATCCTTCAACATCGTTATCACTTCCTTTCGAAGTTAGGAGCCGTAAGCCATCGAGGCCACATGACGCAGGGCGACATCGCAGTCCTGCAAGGCGACGACGCGAACGGTGCCAGCAGCGGAACCGGTGCTGGTGTCAACATTGATGTCCAGAGTACCCCACATCGCAACGACGAGATCGGACCAGTTGCCGAACAGGATCGTCCCGGTGGGAATGTACTCACTCAGGTGAACGTTGTATCCGAAGATGGAGTTGTCCTCCATCAGGAACTTGCCGGAACCCGTCGAGGTTTCGGTGGTCATCATGTAGGCCGCGAGGGTAGCGTTCGTCACCCAGCTCAGGTTCCCGCGCAGCGCGTTGGCGTCTGCAACCTCTGCCCACAGGCTACCCAGCTGGACGTAGGTAGGGGCGTTGTCGGTGATGTTCTCGTACCCGATCCCAGTCACATTCAGGATGCCAAGAAGTGCGCCAGCAACACCGGCGCCGTTAATTGTCCCGTCGTCAATCGTGTGGGCCAGGGTGGTAGCCAAGTCGTTGATAACGAAGTTCTCCGCGCCAATGCTGGCCTGCTTGAGCAGGGACCGCTTGATGTCGGTCAATGCGCCAGCAGTGTGCGGGGTCAACTTGATCTGGCCAAGAGTCTGCTGGCTTTCGGTCACGTTGGAGTCATGAACCCAGTACCCAGTCGCGCCGCCGGTCTGGCGGGGAATGGACACATCACCAACGAGGCCATCAAGGATGGTCGCGCCGGTCTGGGCGATCACCAGGTTGTTCCGCAACAGATCGATCATGGACTGACCAGCAGCAGAAGTCTCGACCAGGGCACCGCCAGCGCTGATGGAATCGACGTTAAGGTCGCGCCGGTAAACCTCGTTAGGGACGAACACACCACTAGCCTCGCGGCCCACGATCTTCGCCATAGCGTCGGAAGCCTCAAACTCGAACGCGGCGGCCTCGCGGGCCTTGCGGTCGTTCGGGTTGGCCAGGGCATTGATAGCACGGATCAACCGATACTCTCGGACTTCTTTCTTAGACAGGCCGACATCGGGAGTCGCCGTCACGGGGGTTTCGCTCATCTTCATCATCTCCTTCTGGTACTCGGCGGGATCGCCGCCACTCTCGATAAACTTGGACGCAGCATCACGGGCCACGGCAATACCGCGACCGGCGAAAACAGCCGCCATCTCGTTGATTTCCTTGGCCCTTTTGCGCTCCATCGTGGCACCGTCCTCAAAGGACTTCACCACAACAGGCTCTACGGCGGCGGCGATAACTTCGACTTCGGGCACAGGCTCGATAGTCTCGGTGATCTCCACAACCGGATCGGTCGTTTCGTCCACAATGGACCCTTTCTGCTCGGCACTCCTGCCCGCTCCTACGGTCGTATCGGCTGGCAAAGTTACGCTCGAAACCTCAAGCGGCTCCCAATCAGTAACCCGATACACATCTGGACCGTCGGAGCGCTTCTCAAAAAGCACCATCTTATGTACAATGTAGCCCACAGACACCTTGCCACGGATGCCCTTTGCGATATCATTCAGCTCGTCTCGCGCCGCCTGCCGGTCAGAGAACCGCGCCTTGGTGCGGCCCTTCCGGTCGGGGTCGATTCGAACTTGCTCACAAAGGCCAATCTGCCGCGAAGTGTCATGTTCTACGCACAGAGGGAGTTCATCGGCAAGGCGCACAGACTCGGGACTGTGGTCCAGAACCTCTACATATTCACCGACATCCCACGAATACCGCGTGTATTCAGCCTCAGATGAAAAGGACAGATCGACCGTCCCCGCATCAAGATCAACTGCCGCACGGTCGGCAGAGAAGGACCGGAACTGCTTAGACCCTGATACCTTGCGGATCAGTTCTTCAGATCGTAGCTTTTTCACCATTCGCTCCATTCTCTAAAACCCCATGCTCTTGCAGTTTCATGTTTTCGGCCTCAACCTCCGACCATACATCGTCAGGGTCACGCTCGGAGATGTCCCGAATGACATCGGACCGCGACTTCAGGCCAGCCTCGATAGCCTTGATGTTAGCCGTAACGTCCTTCAACGGATCAATCCACTGCCAGCGCCTCGGTTGCCATGCGCAACGTTCGTATCTATCCATGTCCTTAACGCGCAGCGGGTTCGTCCCGATGGTCAACGCCCCACGGCCTACCGCCTGGAACACCCATTCATCAAAGATCGGTTGCATGAATGTTCGGATCATCCACTCTTGGATGGCCATCCACTGACCCTGTTCCTCGATAATCGCGTGACGGATCGATGAGAACGAAACCCCCTCAAGGTCGCCAGACATCAGGTTGTAGCTCACGCCATACCCGACGCCTGATGCCACTTCACGGAGGCATATCTTGATAAATGATTCCATCTCTCCATGCGGATATGATGGATCGTAAGTCTCAATTCTTTGCCCATCTCGGAGATTCCATGCAACCCCAGGCGCCGAAAGATCGATGATCGGAGATCCGTCATCGTCCACATCGTCTCCGATGTAATCCCCGTCTGCCGTGATGATGGCGAGAGCCTTGGCCGCTCCGGTCCTGGCCGCTACAAGCGCAGCCTCCATGTACCCGTCGAGCATGTTAAGGCGAAGCATTACAGCGGCCATCCAGGGGATTCCCCGCGTCTGGCCCGCCTCCTCACGAACGAATAAGTGCCTCATCTCGTCGGCTGGAATCCGCTTCGGGTTGTTGGCCATCGTGTAGTAAGGCGAATATGCCGACGGAGGGGGTTCACCTACGTGATAGGCCAGTACGCGCCCGGCTGCGTCCTTCTCTACGCCCATCACGATCTTGCGACCATCGGGGAGGGATGCGTTGTGCCGAACGTCGATCAACTCGGAATCTATGATCTCAAGCTGAAGCCCGAAATACCCTGACCCGCGCCGCAGCCTAATGAACGCCTCGCCATCGGTGGGGATGATACCCATCAGCAGCCGCTCGATGTCTACAAGGTGCATCTGGTCTTTGAAGTCGCATTTACCGAGCCAGGACTTCCACCCTGACTCGATGGAGTCCCTAGCGGCAGAGTCGGGTGTGTTACCCTTACCGGGGTTCGCAACCAATGACGAGAACCCGATCCCACGCGGACCAACTACGTTCCCCTGCACCATTGACCGGAACCTGCGGGCATGGGGGTCGTTGCGCATCAAGTCCCGTGAGCGGGCACGCAGGGCGCTCAGGCCACCCACAAGGGCCGAGTCGATGTTGGTGGGCGTGCTGGTCCAGGACGCCACTAGGTTGCCACCTTTGGCCCCAGAGAACGACCGCTGGTAGTTAGCCGGACGACGCCTCACCCTAGCCTGCTTGCGCGTGAATAGGTCTTTTACCGGGGCGTTCCATATCTTCCGTAGTCCCATACTAGAACCTCACCCGTGGAGTCTTAGACGCTCCTTTACCTGCCGCGATGTCGATCTTCTGCTTCTCTCTGTTCCACAGATCGTCGTACTTGTCCTTAAGCTTCAGCAGATCCTCATACGAATATCGAGACAACGACCGTCCATCTGCCGTTGACCATGCCTCTTGATCCTTCGATGCCTTGCTCTCAAGAACGGCATTGATAGCGTCAAGGGTCTTTTTGACATGGGAGCGGGCGTCATAGCTGGTATCTGCCGGGTCTGGGGCAACATCGAGGTTCCCGGTATAAACCGTGTAGACCACTCCGCTTGCGGTGACGCGACCGACCAGCTTGTACGCCCCGACAGCAAGACCTCCGCTCGTTGTCGCGGAGATGGTGGCAAGGTGCGTATTGTCTCCGTTGTCCGTCGCGGTGACCGTTGTGGGGTTGATGGCAACACCCGCCGACGTTGTGAACTGCGGTACAAGTAGATATGCCAGCGTCCACGTTGCCGGGAGATAGTCCGAGAGATCCTTGGTCCACACAACCGTATCACCGGCTGCAAAGGATTCAGGCTCCACCGTAGGGATATCGACGGACATTACTTCCTCCAAGAAGTAGCGAAACTGCCGCCAGACTTGCGGCTTCGCTTGGGTTTCTGGACCTGGGCAGGGGAATCTTTCTCAGCTGCAGACTCAACCCGACGCATCAGTGTCCGATAGTTAGGGCGCAATTTGTGAACGGCGGCTAAGGCGTACACGGCGCAATCAAGAGGCTCGTTCCTGGCTGACGATACCTTTTTCTTCCATACCCTCTTGGGTCGGCCCATGCGATACTCGATGATGCACTTCTCTGCGGTTAGCCCGTCGAAGAACACATCATCAAACGGCTCACGGTTGGGGAAGTGCGCCCTGGCGGGATCGTCGGCGGGGAGAGACAACCGATGATAGACGGCTGACTTGCCAGCATCAGTGCCAACAAGATGCAACCGAACCGGAATCTTTGACTCGGCCAGCCGTCGCCCCTGCGGGGCCTGTATCACAGGATACCCGTCACCGGACGCACCCTTGATGGCGTAGACCCGCCTGATCTGGCGCGGCTCAACGTAGGAATACACCTCTTGCGTCCTGTGCCCGCCCGAATCGATACACGCGGAGGCGATCTTTAGGACTCCCCCACACTCCCAATCGAACTCGCGGTTGAACAGAAGATCGTCCAGCGCCGTCCATACGGCCTTCCCGCCCGTGTTTCCAGCGATGACCACATGATCTATCGCCCAAGGTGTGTCATGCTCCCCCCACCCATAGACGCTGATCTCAAGCCTGTTGTCCTGAACGTCCACCCCGGCGGTCAAAACTAGAGCTTGGGCGGGGACTTCCGCGTTGTACGGCTCGCACCGACCGCTAGATGTGATCGCATCGACCGATGTGGCCCGATCCTCCCAAGTCTCACCGGCTACGGAGTTCGTCCAAACCTGCAACGTCTCGGGTGTCTTCTTGGCGATCAGGAACGATTTGGCAATCGATGCCCAGGAGGACCACGGGCTGTACGCTTCCCAGATGTGGAACGATGCGTGGCCCTTGAACGGTTGTTCGGCCCGCCAGTCCCCATTTGCGAGCATCGCAGCCCGGTGGCCTTCATCAATCAGCTTCTCACAGCCTACGCACTGGAACTGCGCCGTCTCTGGTTTGTCCTTCTCCCACTTCAAGTTAGCGAACCGCAACACCTGATACTCACCACAGTGGGGGCATGGCACCCAGAACCGTCGCTGGTCGCCGGCCAGAAAGTCCCGCTCGATAGGGCAAACGCCGGTAAAGCCGGGGGTCGAGGTCGATATGAACTTCCGGTTGTGGAACGTCTTGGCCCTGGCCTTAGCCAAATCCCACGGGTCGCCCTCTGTACCAGCGGACACGCCCCATTTGTTTCGCTCGTCGCCAAGGACGATCCTGACGGGCCGTGACGCGAGGGAAGCCGGGGAGTTAGCCCCCGCAAGCGTCACATGCCCGCCAGGGAATTGCTTGTGAAGAAGGGTGTTCCCGCCCCGCTTTGATCCAGCGTCGGCAACCTTCCCGGCCAGTGCCGGGCAAGCGCGGATCATCGGGGCTAGTCGGTCCTTAGAGAATGCCTCTGCCATTTGAAGTGTGGGCTGCAACAGCAGCATCGGGGCAGGATCTTGATCGACGTAATAGCCGACCACGTTCAATAGAGCCTCAGACTTGCCGCTCTGAGCCGAGGTCATCACCGTGACCTCTTCGGTGTCGTCGTCGCAGCAGGCATCCATAATACCGGACTGATATGGTGCCCGCTCATTTGACCATGCGCCGGGCTCTGCGCTAGACTCGGAAACAAGCACGCGATTGGCAGCGGCCCATTCTGACACAACGAGATCAGGCGGTGGACCCCACAGCCCACCTACCTCACCTAAAAGGCTACTCGCTGTCTGCGGCGGCCCGTGATTGAGCAATTGCCAGCTCCCTCAACTCAGCCAGTGCGTCCTTAACCTGAGAGTCTATCAGCCGTCTACACCGGACTACATCACTCTCGATAGCTACCTGCGGGCCTAATGTCGCACCCATCGTCAGCAGCCTCGACCTGGCGGCGGTGATGTGGTCCCCCCACGCCCTCGCCACCTCGTCAGATGGCAGCAACTCGTCCCGCATTTGGAGTACCTGGATCTCAGTCTTGTCAGCCAGCGCCTTGTCTTTTCGCGCCCGCTCCTGAGTAGCATCCAGGTCGCCGCCCTCAGTCATGGCCCCGACAACATCACGCATCAGGTACTTGGGGCCGCGCCCGTCGGAGCTGGCTGGAGTCAATCCCTCCAACAACTTACCGACGAAACGACGATCCTTCCCAAGCTCAACCGCAAGGGCCGACAAAGACCAGTGCTGTGCCACCATCGCCATAACTGAAACTCCCCGTTCTTAACTTCTTGGCTAGCCTAACATTTGGAGGCCCTTGTGTCAATTGATATATCGTCAAAAGACGCGATCTTGCCCTTGTCGGATTTTATCGCCAGAAGGACCCGCATTCGGCCTTTATTCGCCAATTGGAGGGCGTTCTGTTGTGCTGGCCTGCGGGGGATTCATGCCGGGATAGTGTTTGTCTCGACTAACATTTAATTCATCAAGCGCCTTGCCTCGGTCCTGGCTCTCTCATTGGCTGCTAGTTGGGCGACCATCGTGAGCGGGGCGGGCCAGCTGCCGGAGAACGGCACGGCTCTGTCGTCGATGTATGCACAGGCATGGGGCTTTTCATGTTGGACGCCGTCCACGGTGATACCGTTAGAGTTTAACCATGACTGTATGGCCTTAGTTGCGCCGGGGTGAGCGCACCGTGCGCTGCATACGATGATGGTGAATGTTTGGCGCAAGCCCTCGATAGCCTCACGCGCCCCTGGCATCACGGTGCCGATGATCTGGGCCGCGTTGACCCATCTGACCCCTTGGCGCAGGATCACGCCGTCGAAGTCTATGCACACTGTCTGCCTATTCCTCATCACTATCATCATCCTGCTCGATTGCCGCTAGGTCGTATCCTGATGCGACGATTGCGAACGCCTGCGGGTCGAACAGGATGTGATAGTCACACAAGGCGGCGCATGGCGGCGAGAACGGTTGAACCGGCGTTGTGTCGGCTGTATATCGCGGTTTCTCGACTTGTGGCATGGTGCGTCCCTTTATCTTGTGTGTTCTTATAAAATATCACGCTATGGGTGGCGTGCCAAGGGGGAAGCATCGTGCGTGTGGCGATAGGGTGGGCGCAAGGCCATAAACAGAGCATAAAATAAAGCTAAAGAAAAGTTGAGATAGGCCGATATTTCCTATTGACGGGCGCGCACGATGCGTGCGACAATGGTTTCAGTAGATGATCGAAGAACACAAACAGGGGGGCAACACGATGTTTTACCAGAACCTGATCAGGGAATTACTGGCATCCGGTGGACGCATCGGGGCGTACGATCCGCGCCATGTAGAGGCGTTCATGAGACTGTATTACGGGACGCTGGATTCGTTCAGCCGATCCGAGTTTGCGTCCAAGGTGACAGAGGCCGTCCATATGATCGACCAAACTGGCCTAGTTGAGTCTGAGGAATTAGCTGTTTCTTTCGGCCTGTAAAGGGGGCTTGCCATGAATCACGAACAGAAGATTGAAAACGCCG
>CALEMW010000037.1 GCA_937910695.1 uncultured bacterium | reverse complement strand
TGGGTGCGCGAGCTCGACCAGCTCGAACCGCGGCGCCTCGACGGAATCGAGAAAGCCGAGGCGCCGTTCTGGTCGCCGGACGGATCGGAGGTCGGGTTCTTCGAGCAGAGTCAGATGTGGCGCGTGCCGGTCAGCGGCGGCCAGAAAAAGCTGATCTGCGACCTGGGCGGCGACGTGGCGGGAGGCCGCGGAGCGCACTGGGGCACCGACGGCGTGATCCTGTTCAGCCGTGGCAACTCGGGCATCCTGGCGGCGGCGGCCGTCGGCGGCGATGCGCGTCTTGAGATCGCCGTGCAGGACAGCACCGAGGGCGACCTTCACGAGCCCTTCCGCATGCCCGACGGCGGCATCATGTTCGTGGTGCACCCCAAGGGCCGGTCTCCGGGACGCCTGGTGATCGAGAACGACGGCGAACGGCGGGTCCTGCTCGACTATCCGGACAAGCGGGTCTGGAATCCCCGCTACGACGGCAACGGTCATATCGTCTTCGAACGCGACGGCACGACGAACGACGGCGTGTGGGTGTTGCCCTATGACGAGGCGAGCGGTCAGGCCGACGGCGAACCCGTGCTGATCGTGCCCGGCGGCGGGCGCCCGAGCGTGTCGACCGACGGTCTGCTGGTCTACGCCCTCAACCCCATCACCGGCGGCCAGGAGCAGATGGTGTGGGTGGACCGCACCGGCGAGGTGATCGAGGACATCACGCCGATCCTGCCCAACGTGGGCAGCCCGGTGCTGTCGCCGGACGAGCGGATCCTTGCGCTGAGCATCAACGAGTCGCAGGATGTCGACATCTGGCTCCAGGACCTGCGCCGCGGCACGCGGCAGCGTCTGCCGGTGCCGGGGGTGATGGATATCCAGGCCAAGTGGTTGCCCTCGGGCGAGGAGATCGTCTTCTACAGCGCCCCTCCGGTGCACAAGATCTTCCGGCGCTCCCTCGACGCCACCGCGCCGCTGGACACCTTGGTCGCCGGGTCGGCGCCGAGCCTGACCAGCGACGGTGCCCTGATGGCCTACGTGGACTACCGCGGGGGCGATCCGGCGCTCTACGTAATGGAGGCCGACGGCAGCGACGAGCCGCGACCGATCTTCCTTGGACCGGACGAATACGAACAGCCGGCGATATCCCCGGACGACCGCTTCGTGTCCTACGTCTCGAACGAATCGGGCAGCAAGGAGGTCTACCTACGGACCTTCCCCGACGGTGGCCACCCCATGCGCGTATCACTGGACGGCGGTGAATCCGCGGTGTGGAGCGGCGACGGGCGCTCGCTGTACTTCGTGAACAGCGAGGGGCTCTACGAGGTCGAGGTCGGGGCCGGCGATCGCCCCGAGCTGGGGCAGCCGACGCTGCTGTTCGAGGAGCGCGGGGGCGACTTCATGTTCGACCGCGGGTTCGACGTGACGGCCGACGGAACGCGGTTCGTGATGGCCAGGCTGGCGACCCGCGAAGCCGGTGAGGCGAGCGTGGAGATCGTGGTGGTGGATCAGTGGGAGGGGTTGTTGGGGGAGGTTGATTAGGGAGGTAAGGTAAGCATGCCCCTCTCAGCTTGCCGCAGGGCGTAGGTGATCAGTTCTTCCGTGAATCGCTGCGCATTATCTGGACCTCCCTGGGGGGGCATCTGACTAACACCGTACTCAGAATCAATGGGGCCCATACTCAGATGAACCGACGCCAACTACCCCTCAGCCCTGCCGTATCACTTCCCCTCCGCCAAACATGCGCCCCCACATTCTCCGCCTGCTGATACGACCACTTCGTGATCATCACCGACCCCGGCAGATCGTGCACGAGCTGTTGCTCCTCGAAGTATCCGTTCATCGCCGCCCCATGGTCCTCGTTCCGCCGGACCCAATGCTCCAGGTGTCGCACATCAGCCAGCATGTCTCGCTTGTCGTGATTGCAGCGCCGGCAGGCCAGCACAAAATTGTGCCCGAGGTCGGTGCCGTAGCGGGACCAGGGGATGAAGTGGTCGACCTCGCTCGTTTTCAGGTCTTCGTTGCAGTAGAAGCAGCACTTGGACTGGATATCGACCAGCATCGTGCGGTATGCGCTCAGATCAGCACGGTCGGATCCGAAGAGGAATGCGCCCAGGTCGACGGTCTCGCCCAGGACATCCAGGTTCTGCCGCCGCTCGCGGATGAAGGCGACCCAGCGGTTCTGGGCCAGGCCGTGGACGAACCCGTGGAAGCGCCGGAAGCAGTAGGCGACGCCCGGCCGCAGCGTGATCTCGTGTCCGGTGCCGATGTTGGGGTAGAAGAATCCGTCAGCATCCCGCCCCAGGACCTGCAGTCTCCATAGCGGTTGATCGCGCACGGTGCGGGCGACGTCGGCGACGAGCCGGTTGTCGGATCGTAATCGCATCCCGGCCCGCTTGACCTTGAAGACGTACTCGGCCTGTGCCTCGCGGACGATGTTCACGATTCGGGCCTGCTTGCCCGTGTTCTGGTGAAGCACGATGGGCTCGTCGCCGCCGCCGGTGGCGGGGAAGGGGCGCGCCTGCCGGTCGTAGTAGCCGATGAACTTGCGGGCGATCTCCTGCGACGTCAGCGTGAGTTCGGTGTCGCTGTCATCGCCACGTTCGACGGACAGGTCGGCCAGAGCCATCAGAAGGGCGAACTTGTAGGTCGCCGTGAACTCGCCCTCGTCGAAGATGCGTTGCAGGTAGTCAAGGAACCTGAGCTGGAACTCGGCCGACGGGGTGTTCATCGACCTTTGCTCCAGTAGTCCGCCTTCGCGGGAAAGAGCTTGCGGATGCCACCCCGGGGATCCGCTTCATCGCCGGTATAGCGGGGAATGACGTGCATGTGCAGATGCATGATCGTCTGGCCGGCAGCTTCGCCCTCGTTGATCCCGAAGTTGAAACCGTCGGGATGGAGTTCGGCGACCAGGTCTGCGCGCACCGCCTCCAGCAGGTCGATCATCGCGATCCGTTCCTCGCGATCCAGTCCGTCGAGCCCGGCGACATGCCGGCGCGGGATGATCAGCGTGTGGCCCGGGCTGATCGGGAAACCGTCGCGGATCGCCAGGGAGTGGTCGTTCTCGGCGATGATCGGAGATTCGATATGGCAGAAGGGACAATCCGGCATGATGGCTCCGTCTCGGGAACGGATGTTCGTTATTGGAGGGCACCGACGTCAGTGTGCTCTATGAAATCCAAATACTCGAGAACAGGATTACCCCGGACGTGTCAACTGAACTGCGGATACACGACATTCAGCCAGAACTTGGCGCCTTCGGTCTCGCCGAACTGGCTTTTCTGAGGCTTTTCTGCAAGAGAACCTTTTTTTTCCTGCATTTATCTGCTGAGTTCAGTGCGGAGACGATTTATCCGCTCTTCGATTACTTGAATTACCAGGTCTAGGGTTTTTGCGCCCGAATGGGCTTTTCCAATCTCAACTGAAAGCAAGGGCGCATTTTCTTCGACTTTATCGCATAGCTCAAGCCCAAGCGAGCGCAAGTATTTCGGATTGACTTCGATGGAAGATGCTAAACGGTCCCAATGACGGCTTGCAATAAACCTTGTACGATACTCGCCCCCAATTTTTTGGGCCTGCCTCTTGGCCAAGTGATCGTAGATTTCGGTGCAGACGAGGTCATAGAAGGGAGCAAGGTTAGGTCCCGTTTGATCTCCATATTTGTGGTACAGAAACGAGACGTTTTTTGCATGGGCATCCGCGTTCCCAATAATGAAATTGAAGAGCACCCACTTGAGGAGTTCTCGCTTATCGGGCAGGGGCGTTTGACTACTACGGGCAAGAGCCTCAAACATCAGAGCCAACGATGGCCCACCCTCATTTTCATATTTTGATTCTGGTGGAATTCCCAACGCCTGGCAGAAATCTTCCTGATGGAGTCGGCCGATCTTTCCATCTGGGTCAATAATTCTGTCGTATCGTTCAATCAGTAGGATTGGCGTTTTTGTTGCCGCCATTTCCGCTTTGGGGATGTTGAACCCGATTATTCTTGCGAGGGTTAAGCAAAACAGCTCGTTTTGCACAAGATCGGGAAAGCTGCCACTTGAGATTTTCAGTAGGTGTGTGCTTGCGGCATGTCCGCTTGGTAGAGCGAGGTTACCATTGGAGATGTGGACTGGAAGCTTGTCCTGGGCACCCGCAAGGGACAATCGTAGTGTTCCCTCCTGAAGGACCAATGCCAGTAACGAGGGCCTAGGAGTTGAAGCTATTTTGGTTTCAAGTTCATCCCAAGGTAATTGGATCAACTTCCCTTCTGTAATATTCTGGGCTGATTCAGGGAGGAGCCGTAATGCTCCCGCGCAATCGCCGCCTATTCCATTGAGAATTGCAAATTCATTTCGTTCTGAGACACCGAGTTTACGGGCAATATGACCGCGCATTTCTCCTTCGGGAAGAAGGTTGGCAAACCAGGACTTAGATATGTAACTGTCGAAAGCTTCGGCTTGAAGCGGAAGTGACAACGATATTGGCTGTGGATGCTTTGACTCCAAATAGTTATCTGAGTATTGGAAGGACATTTCTTGCCCGCCAATTTTGGTAAGGCGGCCGGTAAGCACGGTATCCCAAAATACGTTTAGTGTGCTCATTTTCGCCTCACTCATAGAGTCTCTCAATCGTTATCCAAACTATCCCTGATTTGAATCTACCGGTGATGTTAAGTGCAATTGAAGACCCAAGGCACTTAGGACATGCAGCAGCTTATCTAAGCGAACAGTAGGTTTGCCGTTTTCAAGTTCGGAAAGGAAACGAACCCCTACGTTTGTCAAGCCAGCTGTTTCGGCAAGAGTTAAGCCATCGGATTTCCTTCGGTCTCTGATTGCACTTCCAAGATCCTCTGCCGTCGTGATTCGTTTCGGTGTTTTCATAGTACGCTCCTATCTGTTTTCCCGAACGGGCAAATTGTCGGTGTTTGTGTGAGAAATGTCAATTATATTTCCCGAACGGGAATACATTTTGTTTTCTACTAGGTTTCTAACTAAATTGACCCGATCGGGAAAGAATGATATGTAAGACCATGTGAAATAACGTGATAGGGGGTCCAGTTATTAAGGAGGAGGTCAGAGTCAATCATGATCATAATTGAACCGAGCTTCAGCTCTCCGAAGTTCATCGACACCAATTCCCGACCGGTGAGTGTTCTTGCTGTCTTTTACCCATAACCCCAAATCAAACATAAAGCTGAGTGCAGATCATCCATGGCAATCCGAATCCCCGAATCCTATGATGCCCGACAACCCCCAAACAGCTCCAGGAGGCCCGACCCCATGACCACCCCAATCCGCACTCTCGCCCTCCTGCTCCTGCTCGCCCTGCCGACGACCGCAGCCCAACAAGGCATCCAGGACGAACTCCTCGACCACCTCGCCGGCCACTGGCTGATGACCGGCACCATCGCCGGCGGGCAGGTCTCCCACGATCTCGACGCCGAGTGGGTGCTCGGCCATCAGTATCTGCGGTTCCACGAATTGGCGCGTGAGCTGGACGAAGACGGCAACCCTGCCTACGAAGCCATCGTCTTCATCGGCTGGAATCAGACCCTGGGCCAGTACACCTGCCTCTGGCTCGATGTGACCGGCAGCGGCGCTCAGTTTCCCGAAGGCACCGGCTACGCGGAGCCCGCCCCCGACAAGCTGGCCTTCGTGTTCGACGACGGCGGCGACAGCGCGATCCACACGACCTTTACCTACGACAGGGAAGCCGATGTCTGGCATTGGTTGATCGATATCGTGCGGGGGACGGAGCATTCGACCTTTGCGAGCGTGTCGCTGGCGAGGCGGTAGCCGCTGTCCAAACCCGGCCCCCTACGCTACACTTTGCCCATCCTGTTCCCCCAGCGTGCACCCTCGCCCCGCACCTGAGCTCCACACCGCCCCGCACGCCCGACGACCGCGGACACGGAGGTGCGAGATGAACGGACCGTGGAGAATCGTCGCCCTGATCCTGCTGCTGACCCTGGCGCTCCCTTGCCCGACGGGAGCCGACGACCCGCCCGACCCGCAACCCTCCCTCTCGGCCGCCCTCATCCAGGACGGCGTCAAGACCGTCGCCGTCGAAGCCGCCAAGCTGATCCTCGAACTCGCCTACCCCGCCCAGTCGGTGATCCTGCCGGTGTTCGGCGAGCGGGCCGTCTCCTCCGCTCAGATCGTCGACGTCACCGACAACTTCGCCTCCTCGATCGTGAGCGCCGCCGAGCA
>CALEMW010000036.1 GCA_937910695.1 uncultured bacterium | reverse complement strand
ATCAGTGTCGGTTAGCACCCATTTTAAGTCATTTAGGGAAAGTTACGTCAGTACTGTAATTAATTTCCGAGAATTGACCGCTTTCCACGCTTGTTGTACCCTGTTTGTCATGCCAGTACACAAAAAGCCTGCCCATGAAACGAGCGAAGATCACGGCCAGATAGGCGCAGTTCGCGGGCCATTCAGGGATGGCGACCATTGGACTCTCCGGTGGGAAGAGGATGGCGTCAGGAAAGTAAAAAAAGGCACGTGTGATGAACTGAAGCTTCTGGCTCGCGAGCTGCGGGGCGTGAAGAAAGACCGCCGCGGGCCCAAATTGCCGAAGCGGCGCAAGGCCGGCACGCCCGAGTGGTTCCGGCAGGGACTGCTTGATGCCCTGGAAGCCAACCGGCAAGCAGTGGAGGCCCTCGACCATGAAACGATCAAAGCCACGCGATCCAGGATCACGGCTCTTTCGGAGGCGGCGAAGACTGCCGAGGTGGTTGGCCAATACGCGGAGTTGCAAGAATCCTTCGACAAGGTGTTAGAATACTTGGAGACGAACCAGCACTTGGTGGAGAGAGAAGGTGTCGAAGGTCTATGTCCAGCATCACCGCAACTCGCTGAAGCGCTACAGGGAGCTTACGGACCCTGGGACCCAGCTCGTGGATTTCGCGATCCGATTCCGCATCGTGGACGGGGTGAACAAGGGGAAAATAACTAGGGGCTTCGGCGGTGTATGGAACAAGGTAGCCAACCGCGGCACCGGCCAGTTCGAGGGGATGTACGACGCCAACGGCCAATGGAGAGGGACTGCTGACGAGCCAGGCCCTGGCCGCGTCCGCATTGTGGACGTTGCCCAACAGCAGTGGCCGTACATTGAGGATTTCCGCTCTCGCATGATTTTGGCTGAAGGCGCTCGCCGCTCGGGCAAAAGTTTTGCTTTGGCCCCCAAGGTTGTCCTGTCGGCCATGCATCACCCAGGAGCCAAGGGCGTGCTGCTTGGTCCGACGTACCGACAGATCAACAACGTGTGGGGCCACATCCGGCGCATCACCCCACGTCACTGGCTCATGCCCGGGACGCTCGGGATCAACCAGACGAAGAAGACTTTGAGGTTCATCAACGGATCCACTGTGGTGCTGCTCCACGCCTACAAAGATGACGCCAGCCGCTCCGAGGGGTGCGCCTGGGGCGGCTATGACGAGCGTCAGGACATCAGCGACAATGCTGCGGCCAATGCTCTGCTGTCCACGTCGGAGGGCGGGAAGCACTTCCACATCTTCGAGACGGCGACCATCAAGGCCGAGTTGCGCGATCACCATGACGCGCTGATGGAGGCAAAGGACTGCGAGGTGTACAGGATGACCGGGCCTGACAACCCGTTCGTTGATCCGGCCCTGTTTGAATTCGCCGAGCGCATGCTGGACCGCGCTGCGGTGGAGCGCGAGATCTATGCCCGCTGGCCCGAGCTGGTGGGCCGGTGCTACTACCCATTCATCTGGGAGGAGGGCGGGCACATCCGGGAGGCGCCGCTTCGAGATGGCGACGGCAATCTTCTCGAGGACATCACCGTCAATTACTGTGCCGCCAAATTTGGGACCCCCTCGTTTGGGGACAAGGCCGCCCGCGTGATCATCGGCGTGGATCCCCCTCACCACGCCGCAATTTACAAGGTTCACAAGGGCGACATTCTCCACCAGATTGACGAGGTGATCGTCGGGATGGACGACCTACGCGGAGACGTCCGGGCCCTGGCTCACCAGTGCGGGCAGCTCTACCCGGGAGGGGTGGTCATCCGAGATCCGCACGACACCCGGAGCGGTGGGCAGCAGGGGGGTCGGCGTGGTAGCCATGACGCGGACAAATATTTCAGGATGCAGGGCTATCGCATCGTCCATTGCCCATATGTGGGCGTGGAGTACCAGCTCACGGCAGTGCGGGCCCGCATGGAGCAGGAAAAGCTCTTCGTGGCCCCGCGGTGCCGGCACACTATTGAGTGCTACACCTACCAGACATACAAGGGCGCCAGGCCAGACAAGCAGATCCGAAGCAAGATCTCTCAGCACATGACAGTGGACCACGCGGGGGATGCGACACGGTATCCCGTTTACAAGCTATTCCCTGCTAGGGTAGACTACGCGAAAAGGGAGAAGTCGACAGCATGAGCGGAAAGAGAATGTCTGAAACCGAACTGGCGACATGCCGCGCACTTGTCGCCATTGCCGATGCGATAGCATCAAGATCGGTGAGCGACCTCCGCTGGGCCGCCATGTTGGTCCTTGTGGCATGTGGAAAAGCAAATGCCGGCTGACCGCACCATACCACCGCGAGGTGTTGCCCACGATCAGAGCCGCTTTCCGCGCCTCTTCGACGCGAGCAAAAAGGTCGTTGCTTACTGGCACACTGGCCCGGACGAGGTGACAGTGGTGGGCTATTACGACACCGTAAGCGCTGCGAACACCGCTTCTGCCAGCGCGGCAAAAGCCAACGGCGCGCGGCCGCGCGTCCTGGTGAACTGGGCCCACGGGGACATCTCACACATCAACAGCGGTGCGATTTCACACCCTGACGCCCGCGAGGATCTGCCCGCGTGGTATGACGAGGATCCAGCGGCATGAAATACATCCCGACATCTGACAACATCCTGGTACGCCTCGATCCGCGGGAAACCGAGTTTGGGGATTCTGGACTTGCCCGCCCAAGTGTCGCGGAAGAGATGCCAATGACGGGCACCGTTGTTGCTCGCGGCCCCGGCAGGTGGGGCAAAAAGGGGGTCAGGCGGGTGCCGATGACTATCACCACAGGAGACCGGGTCATGATCCCATGGGCGACTGGGCAAGAGATCTCCATCGGAGGCGTGTACCACCGCGAGGTGCGTGAGTCCGACGTCCTCGCCACGCTGGATGACGCAGCATGACCACCACCGGCAGCATGGGCCAGGCCCTGGATTCGCAGGTGAGCCGCGGCAGCGTCTACCAGCACGCTCCGGCTGTCCAGCTCGTCAGGACCAGCTATGAGCGGTCCGCCCTGGACATCGATGAGTATGCTCGGCTGGTGATTGACCACGCCGAGAGCGGATCGGAGCGGGCCCGCCGGCGCATGGCCCGCCGCCGGCTTGATATCCTCCGGGATGCCCACGCTCCACTGATTCGCGCGGCACTCAAGGGATGGGTCACCCCGGAGGTGTTCAATGCTGTGACCGGTGCCGGCGCCGAGCACATCGACATCAGCCGCAACCCCGCAAAGAGGATCTGGGAGGAGATGGCCAGCCTCTACGGCAGGCCGCCCAGGCGGGGCACGAAGCGCAAGGGCGACTTCAAGGCGTACCAAACCCTACTCAAGGGCACCAGCTTTGATCTCTTCTGGCAGTCCGTTGAACTGCGACTCCAGGCATGTAACCAGGTGCTGATCTGGCCCGAGGTCGTGACGCTCTCGGATGGCCGTCGCGCGGTCAAGCATCGATGGGCCTGCCCGGATACGTTCTCCCTCGTGGGCAGCGATGACGATCCGTCAGAGATCGAGGCGCTGGTGCTGATTGACGAGTATGTGGACCTCGGAGGGACGGGTCGTAAGCGGTACATCTTGTGGACCCCTGACTGGCATGCTGAGTATGAGCCAGACAGGGACGGGCTGAAGCGGACGGGGATTGTCACCGAGGATGGTCCGGACCCCGTCGCTAACCCCTACGGACGGGTTCCGCACATCCTCGTGAGCCGTGACTACCAGAACGACGCGCTGCTTGACCAGATGTCAGGCGAGGACCTTGTTTCGCTGACCATCGGTAACGGCGAGCGACGATGTCTGCTCCGCTACGTCGAGAAGATGAGCGGCTTCAAACAACTCATGGCCTACGGTTCGTCCGTGGACCTGCCGCCGCAGGCACTGCTTGACCCGGGTTATGTCCCCGTGGTGGAGGGCAGCGACGTCAAGCTGATGATCGTGGACTGGACCACCGATCTGAAGTCGCGCCAAGAGGTTTTCGACCGCGATGAGGAACGGGCGGCCGCCAGCAGGGGGATCAACGCGCAGCAGTACAAGAGCACGGGCGACTACCAGAGCGGACACCAGGCCCGTGGCGCCGAGCGCGGTCTTGCCGAGAGGCGGATCCGTGACGCCCCCATCTGGCGGGATGCCGAGGCGGGCTATGCCAAAGCCCTTGTCATGGTGGCAAAAAAAGCCGGACTCAAGGAGCTTCCGCCCGAGGATATCGAGGTCGAGGTGCAGCATGCGCCGCTTGAGTATCCAACCGACCCGAAGGTGCAGACCGAGGTGGACGCGGCCCGCATTTCCCTGGGTCTTGAATCAGCCGTGACCATCTGCCAGCGTGAACACCCCTCGTGGGAAGAGTCCAG
>CALEMW010000035.1 GCA_937910695.1 uncultured bacterium | reverse complement strand
ATCCGAAGAACTCTATTTGGGGCACGGATTCACAGGGATTCCCCGCGTCCGAGGAACGGCGTGCGAGCCTCTCTACCTCGGGAATTACCTCTTGCTGGTCCTGCCTTTCCTGTGCATCGCCGCCCTCCAGCGCCGCCGCTGGCTAGTGCTGGTTGTCGCGGCCATCGGATTGTTGGCCGCCACATGGTCGAGAGGCGCTTGGCTGGCCGGCGGGGTGGCCATCGTGGCGGCATTGCTGCTGGCCGGACGTATGGGAGTCCGCTTCTCTCGCAGGAGCTTGGGCGTCAGTGCCGGCGTACTGATCGGTGGGGGGATAATTCTGGCTCTTCTGGCCGGCCCCGAAGCCCTCGGCTTGTTGGTGGCCCGCCTGCGCCAGTCGCTCATCTGGGAAGACTGGTCGAACTTGACCCGTCTCTACTCCATGCAGGCGGCTTGGCGCGCGTTTCTGGCCAGCCCGGTGGTGGGCATCGGCTGGGGCCAGTTCGGTTATCACTATTATGCATTGGTGGATGCCAAAGGGCTCCAGGCACAGTTCGACTGGCCCGTAGTGAACAATGTTCCCCTGAAAATTCTCTGCGAGACCGGCATTCTTGGCTTCACGGTCTTCTTGGTCGGCGTCGGGACCCTGGCTCGCAGGGTTTGGTCTGCGTTGTCTCCTGCCGCTTCCGATTGCGTCTGCGAAACAGGACGGTGGCTGATTGTAGCGGCGGCTGTGGCCGTTGTGGGCGTGTGGGGTCAGTTGCTGACGTTTTCCCAGTATCAGCTTCCCCATATCTGGGTCTCGCTGGGGGCATTGCTTGCGTTCCTACCGCGCACGGATACCGGGGGGGACCCGGTATGAAGTCCGCTCGGCCGAAGATCCTGCTCGACGCCCTGGCCGCCCGGGCTCCCATGACCGGTGTCGGCTGGTCGATGGTCGAACTGGTCGGAGCGCTTTCAGGGCAGGGCGGCGATAGGGATTGGTTCCTTGCGACCGCCGATCCGGACCTGTTTCCTCAGGTGAGCAACCGCCCTGATTGGACCGTTGTCGAGGTCCGACCTAGAGGCCCGGCGTTCATCTCCAGGGTGATCGACTCCCAGATCACCCTACCGAATCTTGCGAAAAGTCTCGGAGTCGATCTCCTCCATTCCTTGACGATTCCTCCACCTTGGCGCGCTCCATGCCCCGTCGTCGCGACGGTCCACGACATCGCCTATCACCATTATCCCCATACGGTTCCCTATCTCAGGCGTCAGTGGTACCGGCTCGCGCTGCCACGGGGAATCGCTGCAGCGGCGCGGGTTGTGACCAATTCGGAGACCACGGCTCACGAGGTCCGTGAACATTTTCAAGTCAACGCCGACAAGGTAGTCACCACACCTTTCGGGACTCCCACCTGGGTCCTCAATCGGCCTGATTCTGGACCGTCCCCCCACAATTCCCCCTTTCTCTTCGTAGGCGCTCTCGAGCCTCGCAAGAATCTGCTGAACCTGTTGAAAGCCGTTCGGATACTGCACGCCGAACTCGAAGCAGGCGATCAGCCCGTTTCGGGCCCTATCCTGAGAGTCGTGGGTGCCGCGGGCTGGCAGAACAAGGAGATCCTCGCATCGTTGCGCACCATGTCCGAGGAGGGTTTGGTGTGTCTCGAAAAGCATTGCGATCGTGACGAATTGTGGAAAATATTGATTTCGGCCCGAGGCTTGCTTATCCCCTCCTTGCATGAGGGCTTCGGATTCCCGATTCTGGAGGCAATGGCGGCCGGACGACCGGTCCTGACTTCGGATCGGGGCGCCATGAAGGAAATTTCGGGGAATGCGGCCCTGCGAGTTAACCCCGAAGACCCTCAAGACATCGCCCGTGGCATGAGCCGATTATGGCATGATCAGGAGCTCGTAACGTCCCTTGTCAAAAGCGGATACGACCAATACCGGCATTGGAGCTGGGAACGGACCGCGGTTGCCACGATCCAGGTTTACGACGATGTGATCGCGGAATCGCGTCGGTCCTGATAACCCCCGCAAAAACCGTTGTCAGGTCCATGGGCATCCACTACGGTGGGTCCATGGGCATTGCGAAGGAACTTGGTGCCCGGGGATTGCGAGGGAGAGGATTTGAATACGGAAACCATCGTCCTGCTTTCGGCAGCTACGGCGTTCGTGCTGTCATGGCTTGTTCAGCCTCACTTCCGAAGTCTCGGTTTTCTGACCGGGATCGTCGATCATCCCGGCTATCGGCGTACACACCGTGAACCGGTGCCCCGCACCGGCGGCATGGCCATCTTTATATCCTTTTTCACGACCCTGCTGATCCTCGACAATCTCATTCTGGCCCAACCTCTGCCATGGGGCTGGCTCGGTGCTCTCGGGGGTGCCGGTCTCGCGATCATGGCTCTGGGTGTCGGCGACGACCGCTTCCACATCCATGCCGAGAAGAAACTCTACGGTCAGCTGTTGGTGATTCTCGGCTTGATGATCGTGGGGGAGAGACTCGAGACCCTGACCCTGCCCATTTTCGGCATCGTCTCCCTCGGCGGCTGGGGCTGGCCCATCACCCTGCTCTGGTATCTGGGGTTCGTAAACTCCATGAACCTGATCGACGGCCTTGACGGCCTCGCCAGCGGGATCGGTGTGGTGGCGGCGGCTATGATCGCCGTGGTCGCCATTGCTGTAGCTGATTTCTTTTCATTGGTTTTCGCAGCCACTCTCGGCGGTGCGACACTGGCCTTCCTGTACTGGAACGTGAGCCGGCGGAAGATCTTTCTCGGCGACTCGGGCAGCATGTGGCTGGGTTTGGCACTGGGCGGCCTGCTCATGCATCTGGCTCAGAAGCCCGGCGTACCCTTCCTGCTCCTGTTGGCTCCCATGTCCGTACCGATCTGGGACACGGGTACCACGATCATCCGACGCTACCGCAAGCGTACGTCCATCTTCGAGGCCGTCGACTATCATCTGCACCACCGCCTCGTTCGGCTTGGCTTTGCGCCGCGGACCACCGTGACGATTCTGATGCTCGTGACCTGCGGGTCGGTGCTCTTCGCCTTGTCCGATCAGATCAATGCGGCCTGGCTCGGTTTGCCGGCCTTGGCCTGCTGGTTGTGGCCCCTGCGGATCTGGGCGAACCGTCGTCGCCGCGAAGGAAACGAACTGACCCTCGACTTTTTCACTGAGATGCTGTTCGTCGTCGGTTTGGATGACAAGGCCGAAATCGTGGCCAGCACTCAAAGTCGCGAAGTTGCGGAAATCATCGACCTCCAGGCTGAACGCAGTCGCGTGGCGCGGATCATGGCCGCCGCAGCCGGCGGCAACGGTCCCGCAGTCTCCGCAGACGAATCCCCGGAACATCATGTCGTTCACTCCACTCCCGATAGAACTCGTTCGTGACCTCGATCGCGCTGCCGGTGCTCCGATCGTGGAGCTCGGCTGCGGCGAGGGGCGATTGACCCGTTGCTTGCGCACCCTCGTGCCAGGTGTGATCGGTCTTGATCTGCAGCCCTTCCCGACGGGGATAGATATCGTCGCGGATGCTCTCATACCCCCTCTGCGCCCAGCTTCGATTGCAGTCATCGTTCAAGGGAATCTGTTCCGACACCTTGATGATGGTCTGCGGGGTCTGGATGCGTGGCGAACAGCCTTGACCACGACCGGCACTCTGTGGATCCTCGAGGACGAACCCGACATGGACGACGGGCCTGGTGCCTTGTACCGTGATCTGCAGCGCTGTCTCGACGATCTCGTTCCCCAACGTCGTGGTGCGCTGATGTCCCCAGCCAGGTTCCGTAACGCTCTCTCATCTGAGTCGGGTTGGACATTCGGACGTGTGCGCAACAGGGAAGCATCTGACTCCCTTCATCTGCTTCTGACCGGTCTGGATGCCTGGGCCGGCACGACTCCTGAAGCCGCTCGCATCGCCGCAGCCATTCGGGCTGACGGTCTCGATTACGGCCATTATTGGTGGGCCCGCTGGTCCGTGGAGGACACGTCGTGAAGCGTCCCACAACCGTTCTCAGCCTCGTCGCCCTGACGGCGTCCGTTTTCATGGCGGGACTGTTCGACCATCACCAGCGTTCGTTGGTGGATTGGCACAGTGTGCGTGCCGTGGCGATTCAGAGCGACGACTGGGGCCTCTGTGGATTCGTTCCCGACGATGCGGCGCTTGAGGGATTGGACCGTACAGCCCTGGGCGGCACCCACTTTCCTCCGGTGTACTGGCGCTCCACTCTTGAGGACAGCACCGATGTCGCCGGCATGACGACTCTGCTCCTCCGGCACAGGGGACGGGACGGTATGCCCGCCGTCTTCCAGCCCAATATGATCATGGGCTTTCGTGATCTCGATTCTGACGGCCACTGGACAACCGGGAGGATCCGAGAGGGATGGGCCCAAGGGTATCGGCGCCCTGGCCTTTGGGTCGCCGTCCGTGAGGCCATCGCCGCAGGTGTTTGGGCCCCCGAACTCCATGGCTTCCTTCATTACGACCCTGCCGATCGCGACGCCAGTATTCTCGAGGGTGCACCTGGAGTGGTCGAAGCCGCACGCCGCGGTGTCCTGGTCTTTCCAGGCGCCCATGCTTCATTCGAATTGGGCCCTGTGCAGCCGACGACAGATATCGCGCCGCTGTGGCGCAGCATGGCCGCCGACCAGCTCGCCATGTTCGGGCGGGCTCCCGTATCGGTCGTCGCACCCGATTATGTCTGGGATGATCGCCACGAAAGGATGTGGGCGGATGCAGGTCTCCGCTGCGTCCAGGCCAAACGATCACAGCGGCGCAAGGATCTCGGGGGCCACGAACTCTGGCGGCGTATTCGGAAGTATGCCGAGCGGCAGTGGGCATTATGGACGGTGACTGATCTGACGTTCCTCGAGAGGAACTGTCGCCTTGAAACCGCCCAGGCCGTCGATGCCGCACAAGAAGCGAGGTCCTGCGGCGATCAGGTTCTCCAGGCATGGCGGGGAGGGCGACCGGCGATCATCGAAGCACATCGCGTGAACTACATTCAGACCGATGATCAGGCAGAACTCCTCGGGCGTGGTTATCTCGACCAGCTCTTGACCGAACTCGACGGGCAGAGTCCCCTGTACGCGGCGGACGCCGAATTGGCGGCCTGGACTCGTAGAGGAGTGAGCGTGGATCGTCGCGGCGGGTCTTGGATTGTGCGGAATCCGGGTCCCGCAGCTCGATTGGCAGTCCTTCCGACACCTTCACCAGCAACGATCCTCGTGCCTCCTCATTCAGCTTTGCGAATCGACATTTCGACCCGCAAAATGATTGAGCGGATTACTCTGCATTGACCTCAGTATTCTGCATGTGGTATGATCTTATGTAGCTCAGGGGATCCTCTACGCCTTGTGCGCAGTTGTTCTCCCCATTCAGCCCAGGGATGACACCAAGGACCCGGATAGGTGATGACTCGCCCCGGCTGTTGCCGGCCACCTCAACCGGTAAAGGACAACATTGCTGCACAAGACGATCTCCCCGCACAGGTCGTATCGTGGGCTCATAAATGAGCTTCGCTGTTTGACCTTCGTCGTCGCGTTGTTGGTACCCGCGCTCCAGACGTTTGCCGAAACGTCTGTGCATGTCGTGGATATTCCTCAGACTGTCCAAGGAACCGGAACCTCTGGTACAGAGGTCATGCCGCTGCTTCAGGACCCCGACCGGCCGGCCTTGCCCTACTACGATGTTTCCATCCTGCTCGAGCCGGGTACGGACCTCGCTGATGTTGTCATCACCCCGTTGGACCCGACGACGGCTCGCCTCGAGACGACGCTCCCCGCCGCCCGGCCTTCCCTGAGCAGCGAAGGCCTCCCGGCCCTCGTAAGGCCGGTCCCCGGTGGGGAGCTCGTTTTCCCCAGCGTCTGGGGCGAGGCTATGGGCACCTCTGTCTGGCACGGCTTCAGCATTGCACAAGTACGGATCTATCCTCACAGAGCGCACCGCGAACGACCGGGTCTCGACTGGGGGAGTCTCGAAGAAGCCGTGTCGTTCGAACTCGTCGTGACGACCCGGCCGCATACGGGATCGATCGTCAAGCCCGAACGTCGCCGTGAAGGAGAGCACCATCACCACCAGGATGCGGTTGCACGCAAGGTCGTGAATCCTGGCGCCGTGACTTCGTACGCCGATCCGTCGCGGGCTGTCACGCTGACCGATAAGGGGTTCGCCCCGAGTGCGGCGCCGAGCATGCTGGGCTCGGCCGTCGACGTCCTGATCGTGACCACGTCTGAGATGAAGCCAGCCTTCGAACAGCTCGCGGAATGGCGCACGCGCCTCGGCATGCCGACCACGGTCCGCACCATGGATTGGATCGAACAGGTGACGTTGCCGGCGGAGGACCGGCCGGCGACCCTGCGTAACTTCCTGACCGACGCGTACACACGTTGGGGCGTGCGTTGGGTACTGCTCGGCGGCGACGTCGAAGTCATTCCCACGCGGATGATCTACAACACCTACTATCCCGCCGGCTCGGGAACGGATGTTCCGGTCGATCTCTATTACGGAGGCCTCGACGGCAACTGGAACGCCGACGGCGACGAGGTTCTCGGCGAGCCCTATCTGAACGGCATCATCACCGGCGACGAAGCCGACCTTGTGGCTGAACTCCTGGTGGGACGTGCGCCGGTGGTCACTCTCGAGGAAGCCCAGCTCTTCGTCGACAAGATCATCTCCTACGAGTACGGCAATACCGGTGCCCACAACGGCCGCATCTTGATGCTGAGCGAAGTGCTCTTCCCGAGCAGCTACACCTCCGGAGACGAGATCACCGACGACGGCGCCACCTACAGCGAGAACATCGCCGACGCGGTCCTCTTCGATGAAGATGTCACGATAACTCGTCTCTACGAGGCCTGGGATCTGTGGCCCGGCGCTCAGCCTGAGACCGCGGCAACGGCTCGCGACGGCATGGACAGCGGCTCTTACGGTATCGTGAATCATGTCGGGCACGGATTTTTCTATACGATGTCGGTAGGAGAGGGCACGCTGGGGGTCAAAGACGCCTCAGGACTGCAGAACGATCCTCATTACTTCCTGCTGAACAATCTCAACTGCGCCTCGGCCGCGTTCGACTACAATTCGATCATGGAACGATTCGTCGTCAATCCCAACGGCGGCGCGGTTGCGGCTCTCGGTTCCAGTCGTGCCGCGTTCCCGACCACGGCCGGCGCCTATCAATTCAGCTTCTTCGAAGCTCTTTTCGATCTTCAGAGTCCCACCTTGGGCGACGCGGTTGCGGATGGCCGCCAGCCTTTCGACGCGGCGACCTACGAAGACACTGTCCAGCGCTGGACCCATATGACCCTCGCGCTGATCGGCGATCCGTCGATGACCATCTGGAGGTCCGAACCCGATACGATGAGCATCTCGTCTCCAGACACTATGGTGTTGGGGTCTGGACTCGTCGAGGTCCTCGTGGAGCAGGCCGGAGCCCCGTTACCCGGCGCCGACGTTTGCCTATACCGGGAGGGTGAAGACTACAGTGTGGCCACGACCGGTGTGGATGGCCGTGCCTTCGTTCCGTACACGGCCAAATTCTCCGGACCTGTCAGCCTGGGTGTGAGCTATCCCGGCAGCCGGCCTCATGTCAGCGACATCACGGTGGCACCCGCCGGCCCCGCATATCTTCATCTCTCCGACCTCACGATCGTCGACGATGGCACGCTTGGCTCCATCGGCAATGCCGACGGGGTCCCGGATGCCGGCGAAACTGTGGCTTTGCTGACTGACTGGACCAACACGGGACTCGGAGCGTCAGCAGCGGCGGCTACGATTTCGCTTTCGGTGAGCGATCCCCTCGTGACGGTTCTCGATGCGACAGCCGAAATCCCGGCGTTGCCTGCCGGCGCCACGATGTCCACCGTAACTCCGTTCCTGATCGCCCTCGACACCGCCATGGTCGACCGGTCCGAGGTATCTCTTGAGTTCCTGGCCATCGTCGACGGCCGTTCATGCCCCGACGAATCTGCCATCGACGTCTACGCTCCGAAAATCGAAGCGAGCATCCTCGGCTGGAACGATTTCCCCCTCGGCAACGGCAACGGGAACATCGAAGGTGGAGAGCAGATCCGCCTCTGGCTGAGTATCCTCAATACAGGATGGGGAAAAGCAGAAGGCCTGACCGGCTGGCTCGAAACCGACACGCCCTACGTTACCGTGATTCAGGGTACGGCCAACTGGCCCGACGTCGAACGTTTCGGCGAAGTTTCCCAGCTCGATGAATTCATCGTGGCGATGGGCGTCGTCAGCGAAGTGGTCGAAGCGATTCTGCACATCTCCGATGCTGCCGGTCACACCTGGGTGCACCGCATTTCCCTGACCGTGCCGGCCCAGACTTCCATTACGGCCGCTACGGCTCCCGCTGGCGGCGAAGCGCTGCTGACGTGGAATCCCAACAGCGAGTCCGACGTGCTCGGCTACCATGTCTGGCGGGCTCCAGCTCCTGGCGGGCCCTTCACGCGCATGACCGTCCAGCCACTGGTCGGAGCCAGCTTCTACCGCGACACCGGGCTTACGCCGCTTTCAACCTTCTTTTACAAAGTGGCCACCATCGACGAATCACGGATCCTGAGCCGTTATTCCTCGATCCTGTCGATCAGCACACCGCCAGGCGAGTTGCTGGGTTTCCCTGTGCCCATGACGGCCGAGACCTCGAGTCATCTCGCTGTGGGCGACGTGAACGGAGACGGCATCCTCGACATGGTCTCGGCCGCCGACGCCATCTATGTTTGGAGTGCGGACGGCAACGAGCTCCTCGACGGCGACAACGATCCACTGAGTCTCGGACCATTCATCGCCATCGGTGAGCAATGGACGCCGGCAGGCGTGACCTTGGGCAATCTGAGTCCTCAGTTTGGCCTCGAAATTGTTGCATCCTGCCGTTCCAACAGGAGTATCTACGTATTCCAGGCCGACGGCACCATTGCTCCGGGCTGGCCTCAGGTTATGAACGGCTGGAATTGGGCCACGCCGGCGGTGGGGGATCTGGACAACGACGGTGATCTCGAAATCGTCGTCACAAATGTCCAGGGGTATACATACGTTTGGCATCACGACGGTACGGAATTTTTGGATGGCGACGCCAATCCGGCCACCAACGGGGTATTCCACATTCGGGTGAACGAGTGGTATTCCTTCTCGTCGCCCGGCCTTGTCGATCTGAATGATGACGGGACGCTGGAGATCATCCTCGGCACGCGGATCAGTGACGGCACCACCAATTATCTCCATGCTCTGCAGAACAACGGCAGCGACTTGCCGGGCTGGCCGGTGTCCCTCATGTCCGGCGGCAAGGTCCAGTGTTCGCCGGCCATTTCCGATCTGGATGACGATGGGATCCTCGAGATCGTTTTCGTGACCGAAGACGACAAGCTTCATGTCGTCGACCAATTCGGCCTGAACAAGGGTCCGTTCCCCATCAGCTTCGTCGCCAACAACGCTCCTGCGGGAGGAGTCTGTCCATCGCCGGCGCTCGGCGACTTCGACCTCGACGGCCGCCTCGACATCGTGGCCATCAGCGTGAGCGGCACCCATACCAGTGAAATCCATGTCGTGGACCTCGACGGCAATCTCCTGCCCGGTTGGCCGCGAGCGATCGCCGGGGCCAGCGAATCCTCGCCCATCGTGGGGGACGTGACTGGCGATGGCCGTCTGGATGTCATCTTCGGTATCGGCGGAGCCAGCGACACCCAACCGAACTACCTGTATGCCTTTTCGTACAACGGCGGCACGGTCCCGGGCTTCCCCCTGTCGATGGAAGGTCCCGTCCGGGCCACGCCGACGCTGAGCGACGTGGACAACGACGGCGATATCGATCTGGTCTACGCGGGCTGGGATCTCGCCCTGCACGTTTGGGATTTCCCCACGCCGTGGGATCCGAATTTCGTTTCCTGGCCCACGTTCCAGGGTAATCCTCTGCGAACAGGGATGCTGCCCCAGTCGTGGGCCACGAGCGTTGAGGATCCGCCGTCGCCTCTGCCGGCGTCTCTCGAACTCTCGCAGAACTCGCCGAATCCGTTCAATCCGGCCACCGTGATTTCCTTCGCCGTTCCCGCCGGCACCAAGGGCAGGACGACTCTTCAGGTCCATGACCTGCGTGGCCGCATCGTCGCCACCCTCGTGGACGACGATCTCGAAGCAGGTCGGTATGATGCCACCTGGACCGGCCGCGATGACGGCGGCCGTCCGCAGGCGAGCGGCGTCTATCTCTATCGGCTGTCCACAGAAGACGGCTCCAGAAGCGGCCGGATGGTTCTGGTGAGATAATCGAGGGTTGTCATCGGGCCCTTTTTCATTTAAGATGCGCGAGTTCGGTCGCTTGGCCGAACCCCGCCTTATCACTTGCCAGGAGGATCATCGAGCGACTGGATATCGACCCGCGGCTCTTCGAGGCGCAGCGAACGACATGAATTAGGGTCATTATTCGCTCGATTTCTTGGCGGGTTCAAACCGTGCGAGAACGACAATTCTGATGCTGGGCTCTTGGGGGGCCCGCAGCGAGGGAGTCAGTATGCGTCGGATCATCTGTAATATCGCGTTGTTCTCAATGGCCTTGACGATCTGTCTGGGGGCTTCGTCGACTACGAGCGCCGCAGAATCAGGTCAAATCGTCCATCGGGGCATCCTGGATCTCGAAAACCTGTCCTGGGCCAAGACTGCAGCCGGCGAATCTGTTCCGGTCTGGAGCGGTGCGGCGTTGGTCCAACAAGTCGGGGCTCCGCAGCTTCCCGGCCTGAGTCAAACGCTTCTGATTCCCGCCGACATTTCGGTCGGCATGATCGAGATCATCCCTCTGAAGACCCGGATCGTTCGCGCACCGGCAGCCATCGCCGGCGGTCTCGCCATGGAAAGCAGCG
>CALEMW010000034.1 GCA_937910695.1 uncultured bacterium | reverse complement strand
GTTCTGGTTGAGGATGCTGGAGCAGGGATCTCCCGCGAACTGAGCCGAGGCAGGGGCCGAGACTGCGGCCAGGGCCAGGAACAACAGCGCCGACATGATCTTTCTCATCTTCTTTCTCCGATCTCACGGCACACCACCATGGTGTGCGGTGCAGGTCCGACCCACAGAAACAAAGCCGCTTGTCGTGAAGAGCACTGCAGCGGAGTCGACACCGGACGTGTCGCTGCCCGATGGTATTCTTCTGGCTGCGCCAGAGTCAACGAATCATGACAATGGCGAGTTCCTATGCGGTAAAACGCTTCCTTGCAGCGCCTTCCAGAGGGGGTCAGCCCCGCCTGCGGCCGTTGACATCTTGCGGGGGTTCCCTGAGGATGGCCAGGAGAAGAACCCCCCTTTTCGGGCTCTCCTGACCTTTCCGTGGGTCAAGTAGCTCAGGCCAGAACGACAACATGCCGCTGATGCCCTACGATTCGGGAGCTGGCAAGCACTCGAAACGAAGGGGCAAACAGCGGCATGCGCACAAGTATAGTATGGGCCCGCCTACTGGGTGTCGAGAAGACCGTGATCGAGGATGTGCAGTTCGACGAGGCCGCGGGCGCCATCGTGGTCTCGGTGCGTCCACGAAAGAAGGAGCGCAACCGGTGCGGGATCTGCCATCGGCGATGCAGCCAATACGACCGAGGGGAGGGGCGTCGTCGTTGGCGAGCGCTGGACCTCGGGGTCATCCGCGCCTACATGGAAGCCGATAGTCCGCGGGTCTGTTGCCCGGAGCATGGGGTGGTCGTCGCTGCGGTGCCATGGGCCCGCCACAAGGCCCGCTTCAGCCGGTACTTCGACGACACGGTGGCCTGGCTGGCCACGAACTGCTCGAAGTCTGCGGTGCAGGAGCTGATGCGTATCTCCTGGCGGACCGCTGGCCGGATCATCGAGAGGGTCGCGGACGAGGCCCGCGAGCGCATCGACCTGCTCGCTGGCCTGCGGCGGATCGGTATTGATGAGATCAGCTACCGCAAGGGCCATCGGTATCTCACTGTGGTCGTGGACCACGATCGCCGGCGTCTGGTCTGGGCGGCGCCTGGGCGGGACAAGGCCACCGTGCACAGCTTCTTCGACGCGCTGGGACCCGAGTGCTGCACCGCCATCCAGGAGGTCAGCGCAGATGGCGGGACCTGGATTTCCAACGTGGTGACCGAGCGGTGTCCACAGGCCAAGCTCTGCATGGACCCTTTCCATGTGGTCCAGTGGGCCACCAACGCGCTGGACGAGGTGCGCCGGACCGTCTGGAACGAGGCCCGGCATCAGGGACAAACGGCCCAGGCCAAGGACCTCAAGGGTGCTCGTTTCGCGTTGTGGAAGAACCCCGAGAACCTGACCGAGCGGCAGCAGGCCAAGCTCGCTACGGTCCAGGTCACGAACAAGCCGCTATACCGGGCCTATCTACTCAAGGAGCAACTCCGCCAGGTCTTCCAACTCAAGGGGGAGCGAGGCATGCAACTGCTCAAGGAGTGGCTTGCCTGGGCCAGCCGGAGTCGATTGGCGCCTTTCGTGAAGCTGGCGCGGACCATCCGCGAGTACCTGCCGGCCATCCACGACGCGCTCCGCCTGGGCCTCTCCAATGCACTGGTCGAGTCCACGAACACGAAGATCCGCTTGATCGCTCGCCGTGCCTTCGGCTTCCACTCTCCGCAAGCTCTGATTGCCATGGCGATGCTCACACTGTCGGGCCTGTGTCCGCATCTGCCGGGAAGATGACCCACGGAAAGGTCAGGAGAGCCCATAAAAGAAGGGGAGGCCGGCCACCCTCCCCCACCCACCCTCCGTCGTGGGGCCGGCCTCAAAGGCAGGGGCCGGATCGCCTCGTTCAGCTGTGACCAGATCATCAGCAAGCGCGAAACAACGACC
>CALEMW010000033.1 GCA_937910695.1 uncultured bacterium | reverse complement strand
TTGACGTGATCCTTGGTACGTTCAAACTTTGCACGAGCCATGACTGGCAGCCTCCTTCGTTCCGTCTAGGAACGGGTCCACACACCCGAATAGCGCTGAGCGAATTCCTTTGCGATGCGGTCCGGTACCCGCTCGTACCTCGAGAACTGCATCGTGTAGCTGGCCCGCCCCTGCGTCAGTGATCTCACCTGCGTGGCGTAACCGAACATCTCGCTCAACGGAACTTCCGCATCTACCACCTGAACATCTCCCCGGGGCTCCATCTTGATGATCCGCGCCCGCTTCGAGTTCAAGTGGCCGGTCACGTCGCCGACGTTGTCCATCGGCACCACGACCTCGACCTTCATCACCGGCTCCAGAAGAACCGGTTTGGCGGCCTGAACCGCCTGTCGGAAGGCCTCCGCTCCCGCGGACCTGAAGGCCGCGTCCGAGGAGGCTTCCTCGTCGAAGGACCCGCCCTCCAAACGGACGATCAGGTCCACAAGCGGAAAGCCCGCCAGAATCCCGCTGCCGCAGGCCTGTAAACAGGCCTCCCCTACGGCCTTGACGTACTCCCCGGGAAGGGTCTCGACGCTCACCGAGCTCGAGAAGCTCTCCCCCGCTCCTGCCGCCGCCGGCTCGACGGCCAGCTTGACGTGGGCGAACTGGGTTTTCGTCCCTGCCTGGCGCTCCAGGCGATAGTCCACGCTGCCGTGTCCGGCGATCGATTCCCGGTAGGCGACCTGGGGTTTGCCGACATTCGCCGCGACCCCATACTCCCGCTGCATCCGATCGGTGATGATCTCGAGATGCAACTCGCCCATACCGCTGATCACCGTCTGGCCGGTCTCGGGATCCTTCATGACCTTGAAGGTCGGATCCTCCTCGCTGAGGCCGGCCATGGCCTCGTTCATCTTGTCAGAGTCGGCCTTCGTCTTCGGTTCGATCGCGACGAAGATGACCGGCTCCGGAAAAACCATTTCCTCCAGAAGGATCGGCCTCTCCAGAGCGCAAAGGGTATCCCCGGTGCGGATCTGCTTGAAGCCAACCAGGGCGACGATCTCCCCGGCGTGGGCCGCCTTCACCTCTTCACGCTTGTTCGCGTGCATTTGGAGGATCCGATTGACCCGCTCCTTCTTGCCGGTGACGGCGTTCAGCACCACACCGCCGGCCTTCAGGGTGCCGCTGTAGATCCTGGCGTAGGCGAGGCGCCCTACGTACGGATCAGCGACGATCTTGAAAGCCAGGGCGCAGAGTGGTTCCTCTTCGCTCGCCTTTCGGCTCTCCGGCTCTCCGTCCTTCGGCCGCCACCCCTCCACCGGCGGCAAGTCCAGCGGCGAAGGCATGAAATCGACCACGGCGTCCAACAATCTCTGGACTCCGTTGTTCTTGAAAGCCGACCCGCAAAGCACCGGCACCAGTGCGTTGGCCAGGGTGGCCCTCCTCAACCCCGCAAGCAGCTGCTCCAGGGTCGGCTCCGCCTCGTCGAGGTAGAGCTGCATGATCTCGTCGTCGACCTCAGCCAGCTTCTCGATCATCGCCGCCCGGGCCGCAGCGGCGTCCGCCGCGTATTCATCCGGTATCGACCGATCGGTCCAGGTGAAGCCGAGGTCATCGCGGTCCGGAAACCGGGCCGTCATCGTCAGCAGGTCGATCACCCCGCTGAACTCGTCCCCGCTCCCCACCGGGAGCTGCAGTGGCACCGGATTGGCGCCGAGCCGCTCGACGATCATCCTGACCGCCCGTCCGAAGTCCGCCCCGGCGCGGTCCATCTTGTTGATGAACGCCATGCGCGGAACCCGGTACTTGTCGGCCTGCCTCCAGACGGTTTCGGACTGCGGCTCCACCCCGCCGACGGCGCAGAAGACCGCGATCGCTCCGTCCAGAACCCTCAGGCTTCGTTCGACCTCGACAGTGAAGTCGACGTGTCCCGGGGTATCGATAATGTTGACCCGATGGTCGCGCCAGAAGCAGGTCGTCGCTGCGGCCGTGATCGTGATGCCGCGCTCTCGCTCCTGATCCATGTAGTCCATCTGGGCCGAGCCCTCGTGAACCTCTCCGGGAGTGTGCACCCGCCCGGTGTAGAACAGTATCCGCTCCGTAGTCGTGGTCTTACCGGCATCGATGTGGGCCATGATGCCGATATTGCGGACCAGTTCCAGATGCTCGTGCGATGCCACAGCGTCTCCGTCGTTGAGTGCCCGCGCGGAACACTTGCCTTTTTGGCCGCAAGAGTTCGACGCGCGCAGCTTCCATCCATGGATCTGCACGTCGCCCGAGCCTCGGCCCGCTGTTGCACAGCGGGCTCTACGGGCTATTGAGTTGTCGTCGTCCTCGTCAGTCGCTTCCTGCGACAGCGCTAGTGAGCATGAACGAGAGGGACCATTACCAACGGCAGTGGGCGAACGCCTTGTTCGCATCAGCCATACGGTGTGTGTCTTCGCGCTTTTTGATAGACGGTCCGTCGTTCTTGGCGGCCAGCATGAGCTCGGCCGCGAGCCTCTCGGCAAAAGTGTGCTCGGAACGCGCCCGGGCATACCCGATGATCCAGTTCATCGCCAACATCTGACGCCGGTCCGGGCGCACCTCGACGGGCACCTGGTAGGTGGCGCCGCCGATGCGACGGGACTTCACCTCGAGACTAGGCTTCACGTTATTGAGAGCGGTGCGGAAGATGTCGATCCCTTCCTGCCCCGTCTTTTCCTTGATCGTGTCGAACGCGCCGTAGAGATGGCGCTCAGCAATGCTGCGCTTGCCGCCGTACATCAGGTAGTTCATGAACTTCGCCACGACCAGGTCGTTGTAACGATGGTCGGGGTTGATCTTGCGGCGTTCCGGTCGTCTGCGCCTTGACATCGTCTCTCCTCAACGGGCCCATAGCCCGAAAGAATTCGGGTCCTAAGCCTTAGGGCGCTTTGCGCCGTACTTGGAGCGGGCCTGCCGACGGGCATCGACGGCCGAGGCATCCTGGGTTCCACGGACGATGTGATAGCGCACACCGGGCAGATCCTTGACGCGGCCGCCGCGCACGAGCACGATGCTGTGCTCCTGGAGGTTGTGGCCCTCGCCGCCGATGTATGCGGTCACCTCGATGCCATTGGTCAAACGGACACGGGCGATCTTACGCAGGGCGGAGTTGGGCTTCTTGGGCGTCTGGGTATAGACGCGGGTGCAGACACCCTTGCGCTGAGGGCAGGACTGCAATGCCGGGCACTTGCTCTTCGGCTTGATGATCTTGCGGCCCTTGCGCACCAATTGATTCAGAGTCGGCAATGTTCACTCCTCAAAGACGCTCCGGCGCATCGCCGGTTGACGTTCGTATTCGTTCCGACCGGCGGGCAGACTCCCCCTCCGGCACAGAAGTGCAAGACTATATCCGCACCAGACCATTGTCAAGGAAAACCCCTTGAAATCATAGGTCTGTCGGTGGATCCGTCCACCTGCGGTCACGGCTCCCGGCTCAGGATCAGCCGGAGTAGACCTCGGAGGCCTCACCCTCGCCCTCAAGAGCCTCAGATTCGGCCCTCATGGCCGCCAATTCCATGGCGGCCATGGCCTGTAGGATGTCGGCGTCCTCGTGGTCGTCGTCCGGATCGTCGATGGCCATGGTCTTGTACTTGACCATGCCGGTACCGGCAGAGATCAAGTGTCCCATGATCACGTTCTCCTTGAGGCTCTTCAACTCATCGCGCTTGCTACGTGTTGCGGCATCGGTCAACACTCGGGTTGTTTCCTGGAAGCTGGCAGCGCTGATGAAGCTGTCCGTGCTCAGGCTGGCCTTCGTGATCCCGAGCAACAAGGGCTCGAAAGTGGCGGGAGCGAGCAAAGGCTCGTTCTTCGCCCTGAGTTCCTTGTTCTTCATCGTGATATGCTCGTTGGCGTCCTCGACGTCTTGGCGCATCACCTGCATGTCTTCGAGATACTCGGTGTCTCCCGAGTCGAGGATCATCACCTTCTGCAGCATTCGCGAGACCACGACCTCGATGTGCTTGTCGTTGATCTTCACGCCTTGTAGGCGGTAGACCTCCTGAATCGCATTGACCAGGTAGGTCTGCACCTCCTTGACGCCCTTGACGTTCAGGATGTCCATCGGGTTGATGGGCCCCTCGGTCAGACGGTCGCCGGCCACGACCCGCTCCCCTTCGTAGGTGCGGATATGACGACCGTGAGGGATCAGGTACTCCTTCTCGATATCGGGAGCATCCTCGGCGATGACGACAATCCTGCGCAGGCCGCGCGTGGTTCCCTTGAAGTACACCACGCCGTCGATTTCGGTGACGATGGCGGCGTCGCGTGGCCTGCGAGCCTCGAAGAGCTCTGCCACGCGAGGCAGACCACCCGTGATATCGCCCGTCTGGGAGATTTCACGTGGGATCTTGGCCAGCTTGTCGCCCACGCGCACATCCTGGCCGTCATGGGCCAACAGGAAGGCGCCGGTCGGAACGATGTACTCGGCGAGCTTGCGGCCGGTCTTCTCCGAAACGATCCGGATCGACGGATGCAGGGTCTTGTCGTTGGGCTCCTTGATGACAGGCTGCTTCATCCTGGTCTTCTCATCGAGCTCAACCGACAGCGTGATGCCGTCAAGAATGTCGACATACTCCACAACACCGATTTTCTCCGACAGAATGAAGTCCGAGAACGGATCCCACTCGAAGAGCGGCGTTCCCTGATCGACCTTCTGGTTGTCCTTGATCAGCACCTTTGCCCCATAAGGCAGGCTCATGCGGCTACGCGTGACGCCCGACTCCAGCACCAGGTGCAGCTCGCCCTTACGGCTCACTGCGACACGGTTGCCTTCAGCATTGGTCACCAGCTCACAGTCCTGGAAGGTCACCTTGCCATTGGCCGCCGCGGTCTTCACGTTCTGCACCGCCGTACGGCTGGCCGTACCACCGATGTGGAAGGTACGCAGCGTGAGCTGCGTACCCGGCTCACCGATGGACTGGGCGGCCATCACGCCGACGGGCTCGCCGATGTCCACGAGTTTGTCTTCGGCCAGGTTGAAGCCGTAGCACATGGCACAAACGCCCTGCTTGGAGCGGCAGGTCAGGATGGAACGGATCTTCAGGGTCTCGACGCCGGCCTCTTCGATCGCATTGGCGAGCTCCTGGTCGATGAGCTGGCCGGCCTCGCAGATGAAGTCACCCTTCTCGCCGATGATGTCCTCGGCCGCCGTCCGGCCCATGATCCGATCGCGAAGAGGCTCGATGGTCTTCTCGCCCTCCTTCAGGGAGGAGATGTTCGATCCCATCAACGTACCGCAGTCGGTTTCGCGTACGACGACGTCCTGGGACACGTCCACGAGACGGCGCGTCAGGTAACCGGCGTCGGCCGTTTTCAGAGCCGTATCCGCCAGACCCTTGCGGGCGCCGTGGGTGGAGATGAAGTATTCGAGCACCGACAGGCCCTCGCGGAAGTTCGAAATGATGGGCTGTTCGATGATCTCGCCGAAACCGCCCGTCACCTTCTTCTGGGGCTTGGCCATCAGGCCACGCATACCCGCGAGCTGCTTGATCTGATCAGCCGAACCACGGGCACCCGAAGCGTTCATCATGTAGACCGGGTTGAAGCCCTGGTCGTCGTGCGAAAGGTTCTCGAACATCCGGTCACGGACCTCGTCCGAAACCTGGGTCCAGAGGTCGATGACCTTGTTGTACCGTTCGCGGTTGGTGATGATGCCTTTGCGGTGCTGGGCGACGATGGCGTCGACCTTCTTCTGGGCTTCGCTGATGATCGCCGCCTTCTCCGCGGGGATCAGGATGTCGTCGATACCGATGGTGATGCCCGCCTCGGTGGCGTGCTGGAAGCCCAGCAGCTTGAGGCGGTCGAGGAAGCCCATGCAGATCGTGGTTCCGAAACGCTTGTGCACGTCGCCCACAAGTCCGGCCAGGGCCTTCTTGTTGAAGGCCTGGTTGGCGTAAGGCATCTCCGGAGGCAGGATCTCATTGAAGAGGATGCGGCCCGGCGTGGTCACGACGATGCTGCGCTCCCCTGTCTGCTTATCCGTAAAGCGCACACGCACCAACGCATGCTTGTCGACGATGCCGGCGCGGAAGGCGGCTATGGCGTCCTGCCAGTCAGAGAAGGCCTTACCCTCGCCCTTGGCGCCCTCGCGCTCCATGGTGAGGTAGAAGCAGCCCAGCACCATGTCCTGAGACGGCGTCGCGATGGGCGTACCGCTGGCCGGCGACAGGATGTTGTTGGGCGACAGCATCAGCAGCCTCGCCTCGAGCTGAGCCTCATAGCCCAGGGGCACGTGCACGGCCATCTGGTCGCCGTCGAAGTCGGCGTTGAAGGCCGCGCAAACCAACGGATGGATCCGGATGGCCTTGCCTTCAACCAGCACCGGCTCGAAGGCCTGGATGCCGAGACGGTGAAGCGTCGGGGCGCGGTTCAGCAGCACCGGGTGGTCCTTGATGATCTCCTCGAGGATATCCCAGACCTCGGGTCGCTCCTGCTCTACGAGCTTCTTGGCGCTCTTGACCGTCTGGACATACCCCTCTTCCTCCAGCTTGCGGATGATGAAGGGCTTGAACAGCTCCAGAGCCATGGTCTTGGGCAGACCGCACTGGTAGAGCTTGAGCTCGGGGCCGACCACGATGACCGAACGGCCGGAGTAGTCGACGCGCTTGCCCAGCAGGTTCTGGCGGAAGCGGCCCTTCTTGCCCTTGAGCATGTCGCTCAGGGACTTCAGGGGGCGGTTGCCCTGGCCCTTGACGGCGCGGGAGCGGCGACCGTTGTCGAACAGGGCGTCCACGGCCTCCTGCAGCATCCTTTTTTCATTGCGCAGGATCACGCCTGGGGCCTTGATCTCGATCAACTTCTTCAACCGGTTGTTGCGGTTGATGACGCGGCGGTAGAGATCGTTCAGGTCGCTGGTGGCGAAGCGGCCGCCGTCCAGGGGCACCAAGGGGCGCAGGTCGGGCGGAAGCACGGGCACGCAGTCGAGAATCATCCAGTCGGGTCGGTTGTTCGACTTGAGGAAGGCCTCCAGGATCTTCAGACGCTTCAGCACGGTCTTCTTGCGCTGCACGGAAGTCTCGGTCTTGACCTGGGCACGCAGCTCCTTGCTCAGCTCGGCCAGCTTCAGGGACTTCAGAAGCTTGCGGATGGCTTCGGCGCCCATCTCGAGCTCGGCCTCCCACTCCGGATGCTCCTCACGCAGGTCCCACCACTCCTCCTCGCTGATGATGTCGCCCTGGGACAGGTCGGTATTGCCCGGGTTCATCACGACGTAGGACTCGTAGTAGAGCACGCGCTCGAGATCCTTGAGCTTCATGCTCAGCAGGTGCCCGATGCGGCTCGGCAGGCCCTTGAAGAACCAGATGTGCGCGATGGGCACAGCCAGCTCGATGTGGCCGAGGCGCTCGCGACGCACCTTGCTCTGGGTGACTTCCACTCCGCACTTGTCGCAGACGATGCCGCGGAAGCGGATCCGCTTGTACTTGCCGCAGTTGCACTCCCAGTCCTTCACAGGGCCGAAGATGCGCTCACAGAAGAGCCCGTCCTTCTCCGGCTTGAAAGTGCGGTAGTTGATCGTTTCCGGCTTCGTCACTTCACCGTAGCTCCACGACCGGATCGTGTCCGGCGATGCGAGCTGGATGAGGATCGAGTTGTGGTCGACCGGTGTCTTGTAGTCTTCAATGGTCTTCAGACCCAGCATGTGTATCCTCCTCGCTGTTTCCCTTAAAGGGTCAGCGGCTCTGGTTCAACTGAGGGGCCTCTTCGAGGCGCACGTCCAGGCACAGGCTCTGGAGCTCCTTCATCAGCACGTTGAAGGACTCCGGGATGCCAGGCTCGGGCGGGTTCTCGCCCTTGACAATGGCCTCGTAGACCTTGGATCGACCGGTCACATCGTCCGACTTCACAGTCAGCATTTCCTGGAGACAGTTGGCTGCGCCATACGCCTCCAAGGCCCACACTTCCATCTCGCCGAAGCGCTGGCCGCCGAACTGCGCCTTGCCGCCCAGCGGCTGCTGGGTGACCAGGGAGTACGGGCCGATGGAACGCGCGTGGATCTTCTCCTCCACCAGATGGTGGAGCTTCAGAATATAGATCGTCCCGACGGTGACTTCCTTGTCGAAGGCTTCGCCGGTGCGGCCGTCGAAGAGTGTGGTCTTGCCGCTCCGCGGTAGACCGGCCTCATCGAGGGCCTCCTTGATCTCCTCGATGGTCGCACCATCGAAGACCGGGGTCTGGACCTTGATGCCCAGCTTCGTGGCGGCCCATCCGAGATGGGTTTCGAGGATCTGGCCCAGGTTCATTCGACTCGGCACACCCAGAGGGTTGAGCACGATGTCGACCGGGGTGCCGTCGGCGAGGTGCGGCATATCCTCTTCGCACATGATCTTCGAAACGACGCCCTTGTTGCCGTGACGGCCGGCCATCTTGTCGCCGACGCTCAGCTTACGCCGACGCGCGACGTACACCTTGACCAGCTTCACCACGCCAGGCGGCAGTTCGTCGCCACGTTGGACGCGCTCACAGTGCTTCTCATAGTCCACATCGATGCGATCGATCTCCCGGTAGGCCAGATCGAAGACGTCGCGCACCCGGGCGTCGACCTTCGTGTCCTTGACCAGGGGAAGGCCCCAGTGCACGCAACCCAGGTCGAGCTCGTCGATCACCTTCTTGGTGATCTTGCGGCCGGCCTTGATCAGCACCTCACCGGTGTTGGAATCGATGATGTGGTGGGCCGTCTCGCCCAGCAGCAGTTCACCGAGGCGCTCCGCCCGCAGGTACTCCACCAGTTCGCGCTTGCGGTCACGGTCGCGACGAAGCGCTTCAAGCTGCTTCTTCTCGTCCTTCTTGGAACGCTCGACGCGGTCCTGACGGGAGAAGACGTGAATGTCGACCACCACACCGTCCATGCCCGGCGAAGCCTTGAGCGACGCATCCTTCACGTCGCCGGCCTTCTCGCCGAAAATGGCTCGCAGCAGTTTTTCCTCAGGGGAGAGCTCGGTCTCGCCTTTGGGTGTCACCTTGCCCACAAGGATGTCGCCAGCCTTGACCTGAGCACCCACGTAGATGACGCCGTCTTCGTCGAGATTCCGCAGGGCTTCCTCACCGACGTTGGGAATCTCGCGGGTGATCTCCTCGACACCGCGCTTCGTATCGCGGACCTGGAGTTCGAACTCTTCAATGTGAAGCGATGTGAAGAGGTCGTCCTTCACCATCTTCTCGGAGACCAGGATGGCATCCTCGTAGTTGTATCCGCCCCAGGGCATAAAGGCCACCAGCAGGTTGCGTCCGAGGGCGAGCTCGCCGTTTTCGGTGCTGGGACCGTCGGCAAGAACCTCCCCCTTCTTCACCTTCTGCCCGGGCCTGACAAGAGGCTTCTGGTTGTAGCAGGTGTCCTGGTTGCTGCGGCGGTACTTCTTGAGCCGGTACTCCACGATCCCGCTGGCGTCGAAGAAACTCTGGGTCTTCACGTTGTCGGGATTGTTGTACTTGATGGTGATCGAGTCCGCTGTCACACGTTCGACCACGCCGGAATCTTCGGCCACCACGACGGCGCCGGTATCCACGGCGATCTTGCGCTCCATCCCCGTTCCCACCACAGGCGAGTCGGCCCGCAGCAGAGGAACGGCCTGGCGCTGCATGTTGCAACCCATAAGGGCACGGTTGGCGTCGTCGTGCTCCAGGAAGGGAATCAGCGAAGCCGCTGCCGAAACGATCTGCTTCGGCGAAACGTCCATGTAATCCACTTCGGTGGACGGGGCGCTCACGTACTCGCCGCGCTGGCGTGAGAGCACGCCTTTGTTGACGAACTTGCCCTTGGCGTTGAGCGGTGCGTTCGCCTGGGCGATGGTGTACTTGTCCTCTTCATCGGCCGTGAGGTAGTCCGCCGCCTTGGCGACGACGCCCTTATGGACGCGCCGATACGGCGTTTCGATGAAGCCGAAGCTGTTGATCCGGGCATGGGTCGCCAAGCTGGCGATCAGACCGATGTTCGGGCCTTCCGGCGTCTCGATCGGACACATGCGTCCGTAGTGCGTGTAGTGAACGTCGCGCACCTCGAAGCCGGCGCGGTCGCGGTGCAGACCACCGGGTCCCAAAGCGGACAAACGACGCTTGTGCGTCAGCTCGCTCAAGGGATTGGTCTGATCCATGAACTGGCTCAGCTGACTGCTGCCGAAGAACGACTGCACGACCGCCGAAACCGTCCGCGCGTTGACCAGATCCACGGGCGTGATGGTCTTCTCCTTGTCGGAGAGGTTCATCCGCTCCTTGATGATCCGCGCCATACGGCTCAGGCCCACCGAGAACTGGTTGCTCAGAAGCTCGCCTACCGAGCGAACCCGACGGTTGCCGAAGTGGTCGATGTCGTCGACTTCACCGCGACCGAGGAAGAGATCCACCATCTCGGAGATGATCTTCAGGAAGTCCGCCGGCGTCAGCGTCGTGGTCGTCTTGGGCACGTCGAGCTTCAGGCGATGATTCAGCTTGTAACGTCCCACCTCGGCCAGGTCGTAGCGCTTCTCGTGGAAGAACAGGCGCTCGAACAGGGCTTTGGCGACCTCTTCGTTCGGGGGGTCGCCCGGGCGCAGGAGCTGGTAGAATTTACGCAGGGCCTCGTCCTGATTTGTGGAAGGGTCCTTACGCAGGGTGTTGAGGATCAGACTGGGCTCATTGAGGGTGACCTCACCTTCGGCGACCAGTGCAATGTCGCCCTTGGCGCCCGCGAGGATGGTCTCGAGCAGCAAGGGATCGACCACCTGTCCGGCGGTGCCGATGCGCTCACCCGTCTCGGTGCTGTACAAGTCGGCCGCGAGAATACGACCCTCGATGGAGTCGGCCTTCTTGGTCCCCTTGTTGGGGATCTTGAAGGTATCGGTCTGGTGGAACAACGGAATGATGTCTTCGTTGGACCCGAAGCCGAGGGCCCGCAGGAGCATCGTCACCGGCTGCTTCCGCTTGCGATCGATGTGCACATACAGCATGTCGTTGATGTCTGTGCTGAATTCGACCCAAGAGCCGCGGTAGGGAATGATGCGCGACTTGAACAGCTTGCGGCCGTTGGGGTGGAACTCTTCGCTGAAGAACACGCCGGGCGAACGATGAAGCTGGCTGACGATCACGCGTTCCGCGCCGTTGATGACGAAGGTGCCCTTCTCGGTGATCAACGGAAGCTCGCCGAGATAGACTTCGGATTCCTGGATGTCGCGGATCTGGAGTTCGGCGTTGGCTTCGCCCTCCTCCTCGTCCTTCACGACCAGCTGCATCTTTACCTTGAGCGGCGCGGCGAAGGTCAGTCCCCGTTCCTGGCATTCCTCGATGCCGTACTTGGGCTGGCCGAGTGCGTAGCTCATGTATTCCATCGTGAGGTGCCCACGTGTGGACTCGATCGGGAAAATCGACCGGAACACTGACTCAAGACCGGAATCGCTGCGCTCTTCGCGCGCCATGCCGATCTGAAGAAATTCATTGTAGGACTCCAGCTGAACGGCGAGCAGGTTCGGCATCTCGTCGTCGTGCGCAAGCTTGGAGTAGTTGACGCGCCCGGTAAACTTATCGACGGAATTCTTCGCGGTCACGTGTGCACTTCCTGGCCAAGGTGGGACGTATCCGGTCCTGGGGGCGCCGCAGCGCCGCACGACGGATCCCCGCCCGTCGAAACGGGCGGGGATCCTCCATCGATATCAGCTACTTGATGTCGATGATGGCGCCAACCTCTTCGAGCTTGGTCTTGATCTGATCGGCTTCGTCCTTGGTCACGCCTTCCTTGACGCTGGTAGGCGCACCCTCGACCAAATCCTTGGCCTCCTTGAGTCCCAGGCCGGTGATGGCGCGGACTTCCTTGATGACCTGGATCTTCTTGTCGCCAACGCCGGTCAGCACGACCGTGAACTCGGTCTGCTCTTCGACTTCAGCGGCGGGACCGGCGGCGGCGGCCACGGCCACAGGAGCAGCGGCGCTGACACCGAACTTCTCCTCCATGGCCTTCACCAGGTCGGCGGCCTCCAGCACTGTCATGCTCTCGATCAGCTCCAGCACCTTGGCGCCGTTCTCACTCAGCTTGATGTCTTCGGACATGGTCCTCTCTCCTTTTTCAACACGCGTTTCCGCGCGGTCTGGACCGGGAAAAACCCGGGATGTTCACACTCTCGTAACAGCGATCAGGCCGCGGCCTTTTGCTTAGCCACCGCGTCGACGGCACGGGTCAGTGCCGCAATGACGCCGTTGGTGACGCCGACAATGCCGGTCAGCGGCGAATTGATGCTGCCCATCATCTTGGCGTAGAGCTCATCGCGGCTCGGGATCATGGACAAGGCGACCACGTCGTCAGACGTGAGGTACGCACCATCCATGTATCCGCCCACGACCTGCAGCGCTTGGACCGTCTTGGCAAACTCGACCGCCAACTTGGCGGGCTCGACTTGGCTCTCGGGTCCGAGGATCAGGGCCATGGGGCCTGTGAGGTATTCCTTCAAGCCGGGAATCTCGGCCTGGTCGGCGGCGATCTTCGCCAGTCGGTTCTTGACGACGCGGCAGACGACGTTGTTCTCGCGGCACTTGCTGCGAAAGTTGGTCATCTGCTCGACCGTCATGCCCTGGTAGTCGGCCAGAATAATGCTCTGGGCCTTACCAAGGTACTGGGCGATCGTTTCGACCTCGGCCACTTTATCGGGACGTGCCATCAGGCACCCTCCTTGCTTCTTGCTTCTCGCGACGGTTAGGAACTAGCGTCCAACCCCGTGGTGATCGATGCGCAGACTCGGCGACATGGTCGACGAAATGAACATCGAGGTCACATACACGCCCTTGACGGACGCGGGCTTGACGCGGATCAGTTCCTTGTACAGGGCCTCGGTGTTCTCCACGAGATCCTCGGCCTTGAACGAACGCTTGCCGACTGCCACGTTGATGATCCCCGCCTTATCGACGCGGAACTCAACACGACCCGCCTTGGCTTCCTGAACAGCTCTGGCTACATCCATGGTCACGGTACCGACTTTGGGGTTCGGCATCAGACCACGGGGACCCAGAACACGACCGCGCTTACCGAGTTCACCCATCATGTCGGGAGTGGCGATGATGACGTCGACGTCCGTCCACCCTCCGTCAATCTTGGCGAGATACTCGTCCGCACCGGCCATGTCGGCTCCGGCATCCAGGGCTTCCTGCTCCTTGGGGCCGCGCGTGATCACGAGGACACGCACGTCCTTGCCGGTTCCCTTGGGCAACACGACGGTCCCGCGCACCATTTGATCGGCGTGACGCGGGTTCACGTTCAGGCGGACGGCGACGTCCACCGATTCGTCGAACTTGGGCCTCGGGAACTGTTCGAGCAGGTTCAGGGCTTCATCCAGAGCGTAGGACTGGTTTCTATCCACCAGTTCCCTGGCTTTCCGCCACGACTTACCGTGCTTCATCTCTTGTACACTCCCTTGGGACTGTGATGGTCGAAGGGGCTTCCGCCCTCTGCTTCTCCGGTGCCGTTCGCCCTTTCGGGCCGCGACCCCGTGTCTTCCCAGTCTGGGGGTGGGGGTCTACTTGACCTCCAGGCCCATGCTCCGAGCCGTGCCGGCGATGATCTTCATCGCCGCCTCGATCGACCCAGCATTGAGATCCGGCATTTTCAGCTCCGCGATTTCACGGAGCGCCTTCCGGGTCACACTGCCGCAGACGATCTTGCTCGGCTCCTTGCTGCCGGATTCGAGTCCGGCGGCCTTCATGAGAAGAACAGAAGCAGGAGGAGTTTTGGTGATGAACGAGAAACTCCGGTCCTGATAAACGGTGATGACCACCGGGATCACCAGGCCCATCTGTTCCTTCGTCCGCTCGTTGAACGTGCTGCAGAACTCCATGATGGAGACGCCATGCTGACCGAGGGCAGGTCCCACCGGAGGGGCAGGATTAGCCTTGCCAGCCTGGATCTGCAACTTGATCTGTGCGAGGACTTTCTTAGCCATTCGCATTCACTCCTGCTAGTTGAGGTTGGAGTCCCTCAGCGACGGCGTGCCGGACGGAGTCCACCTGCGCCCTTACCGTCGTATCGGGTCTCCCGCTCTATCGAGTGCGATCATCCCCGGGTGAGAGGCCCCTGGATGATGCTTGCCCGCTCGACTGCCAGACACGCAGCAGCGGGCTGTCGGACCACGACCGTTAGACGTCCTTGACTTGCAAGAAGTCCAATTCGACCGGTGTCTCCGAACCGAAAATCGAGATCATCACCTTGAGCTTGCCCTTGTCGTGATTGATCTCGTTGATAACTCCGACCCAATCGGAGAAAGGACCGTCGACGACCTGCACGCTGTCCCCTACCTGGTAGGGAATCTCCAGCAGGCTGCCGGCCTCCTCGGTCTTGCTCATGCGGCCGAGGATCCGGTCCACTTCCTCGCGGGAAATGGGTTGGGGGCGCACCTGCGTTCCACCGATGAAACGCGTCACGCCCGGAATCGAGTTGATAAAGTGCTGGGTCTCCTTGGACATGACCATCTCGACCAGCACGTAACTGGGGAAGAACTTGCGCTTCGACGTCACGCGACGACCATTGCGCATCTCCGTGACATCCTGAGTCGCCACGAGGATCTCACCGAAGACATCCTCGAAGTCGTTGGCCTTGATGGCCATCTCGATGTTCCTCTTGACCTTGTTCTCATGGCCGGTGTTGGCATGAATGACGAACCAGCGCATTCCCTTGCGCCGCTTCTCGTCCTCCGCGCTCAACGGCTCACTCGGTGCCGCAACCTCGGTGGTCCCCGACTCGTCGACCGTCTCGAGGTGAGAGGGCAGAACCTCAATGGCCGCCTCGGCGGGCGCAGATTCTTCGGAGTCGAACGAGAAAAGATCGTCCGCACCGAGATCGACGACGTCGCCGGCGGTCGTGTCTTCGGCTTCCGTCTCCGGAACAGCCTCGTTCAGGTCCTTGGATTCTTCCGTCACCGTGTCACCCCCGGCCGCTTGCGGCCATGCAGACAAACACAGACAAAGAAACACCCACACCAAGGCCCCAAGAGCCCGGAGGGTCTTCTTTCGTCAACAATCGCCGACACCCGGCGCCGCCGGGCTCCCACTTAGGACATCAGGATGAGCTTCTTCTGAACGAAGCTCAACACCTGGTCGACAACGAACACAAAGAAGGTCACCAGCGCCACCGTAACGATGACGACTGTGGTGGATTCCTTCAATTCAGCCATTGTCGGCCACGAGACGCGTCGCATCTCCAGGCCGACTTCGCGAGCATACTGGCTCAGCTTGGCGAACATGCTGAACTTCCCTTCAAGGCCGGTGAGAATGGCAGGGGCGGCAGGGTTCGAACCCGCGACCCTCGGTTTTGGAGACCGATGCTCTACCAGCTGAGCTACACCCCTGCAGTCTCACGGCCGATGCGCCTAGCGCGTTTCTTTATGGACCGTGTGCTGGTTGCACTTCCGGCAGAATTTTTTGTATTCCACCCGGCCCGGATGCAGGCTCTTGTTCTTCTTCGTCGCATAATTGCGAGCCTTGCATTCGTCACAGGCCAACACGACGAGGTCCCTAGACATCTCTTACTCGAGAATCTTCGCGACAACGCCGGCGCCGACCGTCCGGCCGCCCTCGCGG
>CALEMW010000032.1 GCA_937910695.1 uncultured bacterium | reverse complement strand
GTGCCGCCGGAAGTGCGGCAGGCCCTGGGCATCGACGACGGGATGATCCGCATCTCGGTGGGCATCGAGGATGTGCGGGAGATTATCGACGACGTGACCGGCGCCCTGCAGGCCGCCTTCGCCGCGGAGGTGCACCATGCGTGATCCCGTCGTCGTGCTCAAGTTCGGCAGCTCGGTGCTGGGCTCGCCGGCCGACCTGCCGGTCGTCGTGCAGGAGATCCACCGCGAAGTGGGAAAAGGGCGCCGCGTGGTGGCGGTGGTGTCGGCCTTCGCCGGCGTCACCGACGCCCTGCTGGCCGAGGTCCGGGCGCGCCACGAGGAGCCCGATCCCCACGGCCTCGCCCGCATCCTCGAGACCGGGGAGAGCGTGGCGGCGGCCGCCCTCGGCCTCCAGCTCGAGGAGGCGGGGGTGCCCGCCGAGGTGGTCGACGCTTCGGGGATCGGCCTGACGGCCGCCGGGGCGCCCCTCGACGCCACGCCCACCCACCTAGCCCGGCGGCGCCTCGAGGAGCTGCTGGCGCGGGTACCGGTGGTCGTCGTGCCCGGCTTCAGCGGGCGGGACCGACAGCGCCGTCCCGTGCTGCTGGGTCGGGGCGGGTCGGATTTTACCGCCCTGTTCCTGGCCCGCCGTCTGGGTGCAGTGGAGTGCCGCCTGCTCAAGGACATCGACGGGCTGCTCCGCGTGCACCCCGACGGGACCCTCGACCACGCCACGCGCTACGCCGAGGCCCATTACCGCGACTGCCTGCGTGACGGCGGGCCGCTGGTCCAGCCCCGGGCCGTGGAATTCGCGCGACGGCACGGTATGGACTTCGTGATCGCCCGTTGCGGTTCGGCACGGGGCACCCTCGCCGGTTCGGTCGTCACCCGGCTCGAGCCGATGCCGACGACGGCCCCGGTGAGGGTCGCGCTGGCCGGACTCGGCACCGTGGGACTCGGCGTGTTCCGGCTGCTCGCAGGGCTGACGCAGGATATCGAGGTGGTCGGAGTGCTCGTCAGGGATGCTCACCGCATACGGGCCGACGAGGTCCCCCGCGGACTGCTGACCGGTTCGGTGGACGAGCTGCTGGACCGCGCACCCGACGTGGTCGTGGAGACCATCGGGGGCACAGGGGCCGCGTCGCAGCTGGTTCACGAGGCCCTGGCCCGCGGGCTGTCGGTGGCGACGGCCAACAAAGTGCTCGTCGCCGGCGACAGGCGTCTGCTCGATGTCCTGCGCGACGACGCCGCCAAGCTGGCGATCCTCGTCGCCACGGCCTTCGACTCGCGGCTCGACCCCCGGGACATCCCCAGCGAGCCCATCGGGCCCGACACCGTCGCCCACGCGGTGCGGGCCCGGGCCGCCGGCCGTGTTCTGCGTCAGGTGGCCTACGCCGAACGCCGCGGCGGCCGGCTGGCCGCCTCGATCCGGCTGCGTGAGCTGGAAGCCGACGATCCCCTGGCCGCCTGCGCGCGCGAGGACAACGCGCTGATCGTCATACTGGCCTCGGGTCGGACGGTGGCGGCGGCAGGCAAGGGGGCGGGACGTTGGCCCACCGGTACGGCGGTCGTGAGCGACGTGCTGGAGCTGGTTCGGCGCGTGCGTAGCCGTGGAGCTGCGGCACAGCCGTTGGCGGCGGAAGGTTAGCGTCCGGCGGGCGACTCCACTCACCGGTACAGGGACTTGATGCCGCTCCAGCTCGTCGACGTGTTGGGCACCGGCCCGCGACGGGTGAAGGTGAAGTCGTACCAGTCGGCGCAGCTCTGGGTCTGCAGATACATGGTCGCGACGCCGCCCTCCTCGCCGAACGTCAGCAGGTAGGGTCCGCAATCGCCGAACGGAGTCACGCTCGGCGTGCTCGGCTGGGCGCCGAGGGTCGCGCCGGGGCCTTCGCCGGTCAGCACGAAGACACTCTGGGCGTAGGGCGTCTCGTCGCGGAACTCGATGACCGCGCCGTCGGCCAGGAACAAGAGCTGGGACGTATAGCCCCAGTCGTCGGGGCCGTACACGCCGCCGACAAATCCGCCCGTGGCGGTCGTCCACTCCCAGGTGCCGAGCAGCTGGTCGAGGGTTCCCGGGGGACGATCATCGGCGCCGGCCTGTCCGGCTACGATCAGAACCGACATCACGATCAGGAGCATCATGTTTGGTTTGGACATGGTTCTCTCCTTTCCCTCGCATGGGGTCTCAGGCATCATACCACGGTTCGATCGCCACTGTCAGCCCCGCCGAACTTGGAGCCGTCCATGCAGCTCAACGCTCTCGACTGGTGGGTCGTCGCCGCCTGCCTCGCCGCTGCCTTCGCCCCCGCGCTCTGGTTCGCCCGCCGCGCCGGCCGCGGCACCGACGAGTTCTTCGCCTCGGGCCGCGCCGCCCCCTGGTGGCTGATCGGCACCTCCATGGTCGCGACCACCTTCAGCACCGACACCCCCAACCTCGTGACCGACCTGGTGCGCGGCGGCGGCGTGTCGGCCAACTGGGCCTGGTGGGCATTCCTGGTCACGGGCATGGCCACGGTGTTCTTCTTCGCGCGCATGTGGCGCCGCAGCGGCGCGCTGACCGACCTCGAGTTCTACGAGATGCGCTACAGCGGCAAGCCCGCCGCCGCGGTGCGCGGCGTGCGCGCGGTGTACCTGGGCCTGCTGTTCAACGCGGTGATCATGGCCACGGTCACCCTCGCGGCGGTGAAGATCGCCCACGTGCTGCTGGGCTGGGACCGCACGACGACCATCCTGGTCTGCATGGCCCTGAGCATCGGGTTTTCTGTGATGTCGGGACTGTGGGGCGTGCTGGTGGCCGACATGGTGCAGTTCGCCATCGCCATGGTGGGCGTGATCGCCGCGGCGCGGGCGGCGGTCAACGCGCCCCAGGTAGGCGGCCTGGCGGGCCTCGTCGAGAAGCTCGACCCCGCGACCCTGGCCTTCTTCCCCGACCCCGGCAACAGCTCGGTCTTCGTCTCGGTGCTGGTCGTACCTTTGGCGGTGCAGTGGTGGTCGGTCTGGTACCCGGGCGCCGAGCCGGGCGGCGGCAGCTACATCGCCCAGCGCATGCTGGCGGCCAAATCCGAGGACCACGCCCTCGGCGCGGTGCTGTGGTTCAACGCGGCGCACTACGCTCTGCGGCCTTGGCCGTGGATCCTGGTGGCGCTGTCGTCGATCCTGGTCTTCCCCGAGCTGGCGGACATCCAGGCCGCCTTGCCCCACATCAACGAGAACCTGCTCGGCAACGACATCGCGTATCCCGCCATGCTCACGCTGCTCCCCCACGGATTGCTTGGGCTGCTGGTGGCATCGCTGACCTCGGCCTACGTGTCGACCATGAGCACGCACCTGAACTGGGGCGCGTCGTACCTGGTCCACGACCTCTACCGGCGCTTCCTGCGGCCCGACGCCGACGAGCGGCACCTCGTACGCGTGTCGCGCTTCGCCACGGTCGGGCTGATGGCCGCCGCCGCGGGCGTGACCCTGCTGCTTGAGACGGCCGGCGACGCGTTCCGCCTGCTGCTGTCGTTCGGCGCCGGCACCGGGTTGATCTACCTGCTGCGGTGGTACTGGTGGCGGATCAACGCCTGGAGCGAGATCTCGGCCATGGGGGTGTCGTTCCTGGTGTCGTTCGGGGTCCACCTGCTGCGGCGGGGCGGGGTCGTGGAGCTGAGTTCGGATGCGCAGCTGTTGTGGACGGTGGGAATTACGACGGCGTGCTGGCTGGCGGTGACGTTTTTGACGCGGCCGGTGGAAAGGGAAGTGCTTGAGGCGTTCGTGCGGAGGATTCGGCCGGCGGGGCCGGGGTGGCGGGCGGTGCGGGTCGCCGCGGACGGTGCCGCGCCACGGGATGGACTGCCACGGGCGTTGCTGTCGATGAGTCTCGGGTGTCTGGCGATCTATTGTGCGCTGTTCACCGTGGGCAGCGTTCTGTATGGGCAGATAGGGCGGGCGGTGGTGTTGGGGATGATCGCTTCAGGAGCTGCGGGGGTGTTGATTCGGGTGATGAGGAAAGCGACCCCGATCGATGCCGACGCATGAGCGTGTTGACGCCATGACTTGTCGTTTCCATGCGCCGGTATACCCAGTAATGTCGCGATATCTGCTATATATTTCAACAGAATACAATATTGATTGACATGATTACCTAATTGGCCTACATCTTGATACACTAATCATAGTACAGCGCATTAAACTAGTGATGTAACAGACAAATCGACGAACCCCGTCCAGCCGGAGCACAAAAAGGACCCTGACGATGGCGACCCAATCCGAGAAACTGGCCCAATCCCTGGAAGTGCTGGAGAAGATCCGCCGAGGGGGACGATCCGCCGTCCAGTCCAAGGACCTCACCCGCACCCACCGGGAGCGTCTGCTCGCCGCCGGCTTCCTGCAGGAGGTCATGAAGGGCTGGTATCTCTGCACGCGCCCGGACCTCGCGGCCGGCGAGAGCACCTCCTGGTATGTTTCCTACTGGGGCTTCTGCGCCGATTACCTGAACGCGAGGTTCGGCGAAAGCTGGTGCCTGTCCCCCGAACAATCGCTCCTGCTCCAGGCGGGGAACCGCACGGTTCCCCGGCAGCTCATCGCCCGCTGCAGCCGGGGCACAAACTCGATCGTGTCCCTGCCGTACGAGACCACGCTGCTGCCCGTTCGCGCCAACGTTCCCGAGGATTCGGATCAGACCATGATCGACGGGTTGCGGGTCTACTCGATCGCGGCGGCTCTCGTCTCCGTCTCACCGGACTTCTTCAGGAGTCATGCACCGGAAGCCCGGGCGACCCTCTCCCAGATCACGAGCGCTTCGGAGATCCTCCCCCCGTTGCTCGAGCGGGGTCAGACGACCATCGCGGGACGTCTCGCCGGGGCCTTCAGCAACATCAAGAGGATGCGCGTGTCCGACGATATCGTGAAATCCATGCGTGCCGCCGGACATGAGATCCGCATCAGCGATCCGTTCTCCGGTGAGCTGTCCGTCGCCCTGCCTCCTTCCCCCTCTCTTCCCCATGTCGACCGCCTGCGGCTGATGTGGATGGCGATGCGCGGAGATGTGATCGACAACTTTCTTGCTACGCCCGGCCGCATCCTGGATATCGCCACATACCTGCGCTCCGTAGAAGAGACCTATGCGATCGACGCCTACCACTCCCTTTCGATCGAGGGCTACCAGGTCAGCCGGGAGCTGATCGAGCGCGTCCGGCTAGGTGCTTGGACTCCCGACAGCAACGTCGACGACCGCGAAGAACGCAATGCGATGGCGGCGAAAGGATATTGGCAGGCGTTCCAGCGCGTGCAGACGAGTCTCAAGCGCGTCCTCGGCGGCGAGAATCCCGGCACGGTCGCGGACGAGGACCACGGGGACTGGTACCGGGAGCTGTTCGCCCCCTCGGTGACGGCGGGAATCGTGAGCGCCGGGGATCTCGCAGGTTACCGCAAGGGACCCGTTTTCATCAGGCAGTCGCGCCATGTGCCGCCGAGCAGCAGCGCCATCCTTGATCTGATGCCTGCATTCTTCGAGCTGCTGAGCGAGGAAGACAATGCTGCGGCCCGTGTCGTCCTGGGGCATTTCGTCTTCGTCAACATTCATCCCTACATGGATGGGAATGGTCGCATCGGGAGATTCCTGATGAATCTCTTGCTCGCGGGCGGGGGGTATCCCTGGATCATCGTTCCTGTCGGGAGGCGGGGGGAATACATGGAGGCGTTGGAAGTCGCCAGCATCGATGGAGATATCATTCCGTTGACGCGGTTTCTGGCATCTCTGGCTGACGGCCTCAAGAACGAGCCTGGTAGGATCCTCTGAATTTACTATAGGCTAGGAAAACCCCGAACCTACTGATTAAGAGTCAGCCCCGCCCCACGATATCCTGCATCCCATACTCGGCTGCGATCAGCTGTTCCAGCAACTGCACCTGGGCATGACCGCGTCGCAGATTATGCTCGGCATCACTGACCGCGTAGTAGCGATCCCCCGCCAGATGATCCCCCAGAAACCTCAACGCCTGCTCATACGTGATGACCAACGCCCCCGTCACCAGACTCGCCCGTTCGACCTCCCCGATCTCCTCGCTCACCCCCCGCAGATACCCGCGGGCGAGATCAGCGAACCGCCCCATATCCACGTTGATGCTCCCGAGATCCGCCTCGTCCTCCGCCGCCCCCGAGACCGCCGACCGCACCAGATCCCCGAAGTCGTGGGCCAGCAGACCAGGCATCACGGTATCGAGGTCCACCACGCACAGCGCCTCCCCCGTCGCGGCGTCCACCAGCACGTTGTCGAGCTTCGCGTCGTTGTGGACCGGGCGGATCGGCAACTCTCCGCGGCGCAGCGGCCCGTCGAGCATCCCGGCGATGGGCGCCATCTCGAGCAGGCGGTCGGCGAGGCGGGCGCATCCGGCCCTGCGACCGGCCACATCGTCTTCGAGGGCCCGTCGGAACGCCTCGAGCCGGGCGGGCGTATCGTGGAATCCCGGCAGGACTTCGACCGGGTCCGGGCCCCTTCCGGCAGCGACGAGAAACGGGAACCGCCCCAGCGCCTCGGCGGCGTTGCGGACCTCGGCGGCGTCCTGGAGATTCGGCGGGCGGGAGACGGCGATCTGCGGCATCGCTCGCCAGATCGCGCCCCGGGGTTCTTCGACCCACCGCTGCCCCTCTGGGGTTCGCAGATAGACGAGACGATGACGCGGGTCGTGGTCTCCCGCAGCGGTCAGCGCGTCGTCCACACGATCGGCTGTGGCCGCGGCGTTGGCGACCACCATACGAGCATCGCCAAACACGTCTTCGTTCATCCGCTGCATGAGGTACGACCGACCCGCCGCTTCCACCCGCCAGGTCTCGTGGATCAATCCGGCGCCGAACGGCTCCGCATCGACGACCACGTCATCCAGACCGAACCGCGAGGCGACCTCCCAAGGGAACATCAGCGCGCCTCCCCATCGTCGGCCGCGAATCGGCGGCGGACGACCGCGAGGTCCTCGGGCCAGGTCAGCCCGCACCAGCGGTCCGCGGCCGGAACCACCCGCACCATCGCATCGCCCCGACGCACGGCGGCGTCAACGGCGGCGGGCAGGTAGCACTCGCCCCGCTCCGGATCGGCGGCGGCCAGGAACGAGGTCAATGTCCGTTCGAGCAGGGGAAAGACAGCCGGAGTGAAGGCCCAGGCGTTCATCGAGACTAGGGCATCGGCGGGCAGCACGCGCCCGGGCTCGGGACCGTCGACCACGGTGCGGTCGCCGGCGATGGCGGGATATTCCACGAGTCCACGCAGGCAACCGTCGGCATGGAGATCACACACGGCTCGCGACACGGTCCCGGCGGACGAGAGCGTCCCGTCGAGCCGGTAGCCGAGCATGGCGAATGCATTTCCGCCTCCGGCCAAGGCGCCCACGAGCGCAGCCGGTGCAGACGGACCATAGGAATCATCGGCATTGAAGAGCAGAAACGGCCCCGACACCACATCCCGCGCCGCCCACAGCGCATGCCCCGTCCCCCACGGCCGCGTGCGCCCGGCCACGGCAGGCCCAGGCAGGTCCTCGATCCGCTGCGTCACGCAGGATACCGTGAGGCCTTCGATCGGCCGCGCCGCCAGCAACGCCGCGAACTCTACCTCGCGACCCGGCGCCACCACAAGCACGGCCCGGTCGCAGCCGGCCCGCTGCGCATCGCGCAGCGTGAACTCGAACAGCGCTTCGCCGTGCGGCCCCACCGGCTCGAGCTGCTTCACACCGCCGAAGCGCCGGCCGTCACCGCCGGCCAGGATCACCACATCCATCGTCCACCTCCGGTTCCGGCAGCGACCATAGCCCGCCGCAGCGCCGGGCTCAAGGGACGGTCCTCGCCATGAGCCGACGCATCGGGTATATTCGTCCGGTTCGACCCACCACACCCCCAGCCTGGAGGAGCCACCGTGCGC
>CALEMW010000031.1 GCA_937910695.1 uncultured bacterium | reverse complement strand
ACCGGCCAGCCGAACAGCCGAGCGGGGAGGTTCGACTTCACCGCGACGATCTGGATGCAGCCGGCACCCTGCGAGACGACCCCGACACCAGCCTTGGCGGCAAAGGCGATCTGCGCCGCCTGCACGGCTTCTGGGAGGCGAGGCTTGGCGGTGCGGACGGTGCGGACGGGGTAGCCGAGGTAGGTCGATGGGACACCGAACCCGCCTGGAGCGACGTTCACCACGATCATGCCGTTCTTGGAACCGACACCCCAAATCTCGTGCTTGCCGATCAGGTTTCTGCGGGCGCTGAGGACGGCGTGGGCGAACTGGATACCCTGGGTGTGGGCACCGATGTTGGCTCCACCGACCATGGGAGCCTGCTTGGCCTTCACTTCTTCCAGTCTTTGTTCTGCAATCTCGACATCGATCTCGGCGTTCACCGTATTTTCTTCGGCTTTCTTCTGGCGGGTCACAGCCCTCTCCTGACGAACACGAGCGCGCTCTTGTTCCGCCTTTCCACGGGCTTCGCGTGCTTCCTTGTGAGATTTGCGAGCGTACTGCTTCGCTTCCTTGGCTTCTTGCAGAGCGGTCTTCGCCTTCTCAGCAGCGATCTTCCGTGCCGTCCTCGCCTCCCGAAGCTCCTTGGAAAAGATAGAGTCCAAGAAGCCACCGACATCATCATCCTTGGTGGGCACCGCCACGCCCAGCTTCTCCACGATCTCCTTGCGGACGACCCGCGCCGCCTGACCCATCTGGCTGCGCTTGGTCTTGTCCGTGGCGTCCTTGGCCAGATCGCGCACCCGCTCCGCGACCGTGCCGGCGAACTCCGACCAGTCCCCCACGGTGTCCAGGGTCGCGGCCTCCTCCGCGAACGCCTCGGCGGTCAAAAGGTGCTTGCCGATGCAGTCCGAGCACCGCTTGGCCGGGTGAATGAGGTGGTCTTCGAGCAGCACGAGCTGCTTGGCGCACTCGCGCAGCGACTGGCGAGGGTCCATCAGGGGCAGGGTGGTCATTGGAGAATCCTCGAGACGGCGCGGGGCAGGACGAGCGCGGCACCGCCGACGAGGCCGATGCGGAGCGCCAGGTAGCCGAGCCCTTCGCGGTGGGCCAGGCTCGGCGGCGTGGCCGTGGAGCCGAAGCGGGTGGGCTCGCAGGACCGGCTCCCGATGGTGGGCTTCTCCGGTCGCTGGGGTTGAAGCTCGCGCTCGAGCTTGATCTTGTCGATCTTCGGATCGTTCTGGTGGATCAGATCGGCCAGCTCTCTCGGCGCGTTGCGGGTCTTGGCCAGCGTGCTCCCGAGCTGGACGGCGGTCATTCCCAGGCGAGGCAGCAGCTCGCGCTGGACCCAGGCCGTCTCGGTCGGGTAGGTGGGGCGGTGCTCGTTGGGGCTGCGCTTCAGCTCGAGCGCGATGGCCTCGGTGAGCCCCTCCGCGACGTAGCGGTTGAGCCGGTCACCGTTCACACCAGACCGATGGATCAGCTCGTGCAGCACGGTCCAGGGGGTGTCCTGGCGGACGTAAACGTGCTTGCCGACCTGGAAGCCGATCACGCCACGGGTGTCCGAAGCGGCCCACCCGGATCGTTTCATGGCCCCGGTCATGCCGGGTTCGTCCACCAGCCGGCAGTTGACCGCACCCATGCGGACACCGAGCGCGCCCTCGATCCGCTGGGTAAGCTCGTTCTGCAAGGGGCAGGCGGTGTCCATTCACTCTCCGATCAGGTCGTGGATTTCGCCAGGGATCGTATCACAGAGCTGGCTCGCACCGAAGTCGTACATGACGATCTGCCCACGCTTCGTGTGCTCGACGGTCGATACGATACGATACGCGACGTTGCTCCGGTGGATGTCCATGAGCGGAGTGCCGGATTTCTGGAACCACTCCAGGTGGGCTCCCAGCCGCTCGGCCTGCTTCCCGTATGCGCCCTGCGTCATGGCGAGGATCGAAGCGTCGGCCATCATCCGACCCAGATCCTGCTTGCTCTTTTTGAGGCTCGAGCAGGCCACCTCCCAGCCGTCCACGCAGGCGTCCAACACCTCGGCCAGCCTGACCGGGATTCTCCGGTCGGTGTCGACCGCCTCTCGGATGATGCCATAGGGGCGCATTTCGTGACCGCTCGGCTTGATCTTGTCGGGGAAGCGGAAGACCTTGTCGATCTTGGTGGTCGTCTCGATGATCGGCACCCCGCCAGGTGCCGCGTCCTGGCTCTGGAGGAACTGAATCCAGGCTGTGATCGGCCCCTCCTCCTCGTCCGACGTGATCTTGAACACCCTGGTCACGTCCTCGAGCGCGATCACGCACCCATAGACACCACGACCGAGCAGGATGAGCTTCCCGTCCTTGCGGAGGAAACGCACACCCATCTGCTGTTCGATGGTGTCGATGTGACGACCCATGACCCGACAGACCCACGCTGGGGCCTTCGGACCACCACGTCGCCACGCGAACGCGGCGAGATCGCTCACGAGCGGCCTCCGATCAGGCGGAACGGGTCTTGCGGCTCGAGCGCCGCTTCTGGAGACGGTTCCAGTCGGCGGCGACCTTCTTCATCGCGGCGCGGCCCTGGCGCAGCCCACCACCAGCCGGGATGTACTTGTGGATGTTCTCTTGGACGTACACGTTGTAGGCGCTCATCTTGGCCTCGCGCTCGGCCTTGCGGATGCCCTTGGCGTAGAAGACGACCTTCTTGCCGTCCTTGGTGCGGAAGCTGATGGTGCTGGCCGAGCGGGCCTGCATCTTGGGGCCCTTCTTGGGCTTCTTCTGCTGTCCCTTGGCGGCCTGGAGGAGCGCGATGAGGTTGATCTTGGCCATGGTGGAGTCTCTCCTGGGGGGGGTTGGTGAAGTCGAAGTCGAAGTGGTGACTACTGGATGTACTGGCGCAGCTTCTTCAGCATGGCGGACTGGGACAGCTTCGTGCCGCGAGGACCGAGAGCTTCCTCGACCTGATGTCCCTGGAGGTAGACCTCGCCGTGCTCGTAGAACTCCTGGTTGTTCCAGTCCCAGCCGAAGCTGGCCAGGCCGACGTAGGGCAGGTTGTCGTTGACGCTGAGCACCTCGAACCAGTCCTTGCCCTTGACGATCTGCGAGCCGCGCCCGTACTTGTTGTCGAACCGCTGCTCGCCGTACTTGCTGGTGACGGTGATGGTGGAGCTGTTCATGTCCACGGTGAAGCGGCCTGGCTTGTCGCTGGAACCACGAGGCTTGGCGGCCTTGGCGCGGGAGCCCTTGTGCTCGCTCCAGGTCGCCGTCTCCCACATGGACCGGATCGCGTCGTCGTAGGAGATCCTCTTGTCGTCGGCGGTCTGCTTGATCGCGTCCCTGACCTCCCGCTCGGGCTCCCCGGTCAGCCTGGCGATGTCGGACAGCATCCTGGCCTTGGACACAGACTTGGCGGCCTTGGAGCCGCGCTTCACCTTGGGATCGATCTCGAGGTTCACCGCGAGCACGAGCTGGGGCGTCTCGGTCGGATCGTCGTTCCAGATCACCTCTGGAGAGCCACCGAACCAGCCACCAGGAGGGCGCACGCTGACCACCTTGCCGTTGATCCGGTTCGAGGCGTACTGACCCGTCGAGCGCAGGAAGGCGGCGGTGTAGCGCACGATGTCGCCGGCCTGGAACGCCACCTTGGCGAAGGAGCCGCTGTGACGACGGCTGGCGTAGGAAGGGCTCGCCTTGTCGAACAGCTTGATGGCCTCCTTCTCGATGGAGTCGGCCTGCTTGCGCTCGGACTTGGTCGCCAGCATGTCCATGCGGACATCCACCGCGAGCGTGCCGATGGTGTCGAACTCGATGCGGGAAGACGGGCGCTCGCGCAGCTTCTTCAGCGCGATCTTCATGCTGCGGAGATTCTCGGCAGCGGTTGTCAGCCAGGGAGCCTTGGCGCTGGAGCCTTCGGAGCTGTCGGTGTGCGACATTTCCCACAGCCCGACCATGGCGGCATGATTGAGGTGCCTGGTCTTCAGGACCACGTCCTTCTGACCAGCGCCAGTCGCAATCGCGATGTCCATGATGAGCTTGTCGCGAGTGAGCTTCGTCGGATCGACGGTGCGGGGCTTGGCGCTCGAGCCCTTGGCCTTGCCGACCGCGAGAGCAGCGAGCAGAGGGAGGGCGGCGAGGTAGGCAGCGTTCATGGAGTGACTCCTGGTGGTAGAGGGAGGATACCGCAACCGGATCGCATAGTCCAGCGACATACGTCGCCTATACGAAGCCGATATTGCTCCCGGCCCGAGGGGGCATGAGCCCCTGCTCTCGCAGCGAGGTCCAGCGCACGCCGTCCTCGATCATCACGACATGATCCAGCAGCTCTATCCCGACGATCTCGAACGCCTTGGAGCAGCGAGCGGTGACATCGACATCCGCAGAGCTGGGGGTCGGATCTCCAGAGGGGTGGTTGTGGCCCAGGATCGCTCCGCTCGCGCCGAGCTGGAGCGCCATCCGCAGCACCTGCTTTGGGTCCACGATGGTGTGCGCGTCGTTGCCCTTGGTGAGCGTCCGCACGGCGATCACGTTCTGGCGTCTGTCGAGGAAGATCGCCGCCAGCTTCTCGGCATCGCCGCCCATGTGGGGGCGCAGAACGTCCACGGCGTCGTAGGCGGACTTGAGCGTCTGGGTTTCCTTGCGCGTCGAAACCCGACGACGCAGCTCCGAGACGGCTGCAAAGCGCGCACCGGGCACCGCGCCCAGGAGCGTCGGGTTCCTCGTGAGCACCTTCAGCTTGCCGCCCACCGAGCCCAGCATGGTGCGCGCCAGCAGGACCGGATCTCCAGGGATGTCACCAGCCAGCACCACGGCCAGCAGCAGATCGTCTGGCACGTCCTCGACATTGAAAGACTCGAACCGCTTGGCCAGAGCCTGCACGGCCTTCTTGGTGCCCGGCTTGGGCTGGGCCTTGGCGGTGGCTCTCGAGCCTCGGCTGGGGCTCCCAGTGGCGCGCAGGGCCTTCTCGAGCGCCTGGAGCTGTCGTGGCCTGGGCTCGTAGCCAGGGACGGCCCTGGAGCCCGCTGTGCGGCCCTGGACCTTGCCCACGAGGGTCTGGATGAGGATGGGGACCGTGTAGGGACCGTAGTGGCTCATGTAGACGGGTTCGGTGTCGGGCGGGTTGTAGCTCCGACGACCCGACGCCTGCCAGTGAGCGCGAGCCACATCGTCCAGGGCGTCCGCGTCTCGCAGGTATGAGCGCAGCTTGTCTTTGACCTCGCTCGGGAAATGCGACCGCAGCACACCGCTGATCGTGCCCCCGTGATCTCCGTACTTGTCGAGCGAGTCGGAAGCCAGCCGGTTGTAGCCGTCGACCACACCACGGAGTTCGCTGCGAGCCCGCGCCGACGCTTCCCTGTGTCGATCCTTGGACAGCCTCATGCGCTTGACGATGCCGAACACGTTGCGACCGGACCCGAAATCGGATCGAGCGCCGTAGTAGTCGGGATCGTCGAGGATGGAGCCTTTGGCGCTGGAGCCCCGCTTCTTCCTGCGTGGCCCGACGATGGAGTAGGTGAGGGGCCAGACCTTCTCCTGCCAGCGCCGGATCGTCTTGATGTTTCGGACCACCTGGCTGGCCGTGACGGTCTGGCCGAAGCCGGTCACCGTGCCAGACAGCTTGCGGTCCAGCAGGAAGGTGGACATATCGTGGCGGACAGTCATGTCTTCGACAAGCTCGTCAATGGCGAGGTTGTCACCCATGCCAGCGAACCAGATCAGGCACGGCTGGATCACGCGCCACATGCCAGCCTTGTCGATCTCGTCATCGATCACGCTGAGCTGGTGCTTGGCGGCGTCGAGCTTCGCCCAGGCCCGGTGGTCGAGATCAACCACCTTGGCCGAGCTGCCCCGCTGCTGCTTGGCGGCACCAGCCGCAGAGGCAATCAGCAGAGGGATGGCGACGAGAATCAAAGGCATGGTGTTCTCCTGGGGCCCGACCGAGCCCGACTACGCGCCTCAGTTGAACGATCCGCCCTTGCCGTACCGCTTCTCGAACCAAGCGGGGTTGTGCTCGACGATCTGGAGCTTGCGGGCCGCCGAGCCCTTGGCCCACGACACCTGACCGTACTTGCGGACCACCCCCGCTATGGTCAGCACCGACATGGAAGACCTGGCGCGATCTCCATGGCTCTCGGTCAGCGCCTCCTGGGCGTCCTCACGGTACTCCCAGCCCGACAGCACCCGACCCGTGGCCTTGTCCACGACGTAGAAGGGGTAGCTGGACGGGGCGCGCTTCGCGGAGCTGCCGCGCTGCTTCTCGGCCTGGATGATGCGGTTGCGCTTCGCGGCCTCGGCCACGGCCTTGTCGTAGTAGTTGACGCGCTTGGCACCGGACGGGCCGATCTTCTTCCACTTGCTCTCGTCGTCCTCGCGCTCGATGATCCAGTCGCCCATGTACGAGCCGACCTTCCAGGGGCCGAGATCCAGGTCTTCGTAGTCGCGGTCGTTGGACTCGGTGGGCGGGGCCAGCAGCCGATCCTTGGGGGCCGTGCCGGTGATGTTCCTGGCCTCGAAGTCTTCGACGCTCATCAGCTTGCCGGCCTGACGCTTGGCCTTGCCGACGTGCGAGCGGGTGGTGTGGGTGCCGTCAACGTCCAGGGCCACCTTGTCGCCGTTCTCCAGGGTCACACCGATCCGCTCGTTGTAGGACCACAGGGTGTAGCCGTCCGTCTTGACGCTGCCAGCCTTGCCCTCGTAGCCCATCGACCAGTCTC
>CALEMW010000030.1 GCA_937910695.1 uncultured bacterium | reverse complement strand
CTCCTTTACGGTCGAGGCATCCCTGATATAGATCTGGGTTCGACTCCTGCTCATACCACTCTACTTCGCTCCCCTGGGCGTAGCCCAGGGGAGCTTCGAAGAGCAAGCTCTACGTAGCCGAAGGCGAAGGCTGTCACTGAGTCGCTCGTTGCTCCTGAGAGACAACCAGCCGCACATCATCCGCGAAATTCTGTTCCCCTGCGCGGCTGCCATTCGAATACACCATGTAATGGAGGCGCTCAAGACACCCGTATTGCCGGATGGGTCCGCTACTCTCCGTGGCGGTCCGGCCGGCTCTCCCTCATCCCAGCCGCGCATCGACTTCGAGCGTGAGCCCGGTGCCGCATCCGGACCACTCCCAAGGGCCTACCGACGCCGCACGCCCGAGACGACAGCCCTGTACACAATCGTCCGCGACAACCTCGAGACCTTCCTCGATGACGCCAGAATGCGCCATGAGTCTGGCGCCGGGTATCCCAAGTTCATTGAGCGCGAGTTCAGGCGGTACCTGGACTGCGGCATCCTGCCCAAGGGCTTTGCTCGCCTCCGCTGTCCATCCTGCGGGTTAGAGCGGCTGGTGGCGTTCTCTTGCAAGGGCCGGCTCTGCCCCTCTTGCTGGGCCCGCAAGGCTGCGGATACGGCGGCACACTTGGTAGACCGCGTCTTGCCCGAGGCTCCCTACCGGCAGTGGGTGCTGACCTTTCCATGGGAGGTGAGGTTTCTCCTGGCGATGGACCGGAAGTTCCTCTCGGAGATGCTCCGAGTTTTCCTGCGCACCCTGTTCGCATGGCAGCGCCTGCGGGGTCGTCAGACAGGCATCCCCGACGGCCAACCCGGGGCAGTGACCTTCATCCAGCGCTTCGGCGGGATCCTCAATTTGAATCCACACTTCCACAGCCTGCTCCTCGATGGATTGTTTGTGCAGGGGACGGGCGAGCAGCTCGTGTTCAGGCCGTTGCCGCCGCCCACGGATGAGGACATTCAGCGCTTGACTGAACGACTGGCCGAGCGCCTCGGTGCGCTGGCCAGACGCCGCATGGAGCAAGCCGAGCGCGACCCGCCGTGGGATCAGGACGACGACGCGCACGTACTCGCGTCCAACGCCGAGGCCCTGCGTACGCCAGGTCCCCGGCTACAACTCGACTTGGGGACTCCTTCTTCGGAGAACCGGAAGCCGCTGTGCGCGAAGATGGAAGGGTTCTCACTTCACGCTGCACGCACAGTCGCCGCCAACGACAGGGAGGGTCTGGAGCGGTTGTGTCGGTACGGACTACGATCCCCGCTGTCCCAAGAGCGCTTGTCCGTGGATTCGGACGGGCAGGTACGATATCAACTTCGCAGACCCTGGTTCGACGGGAGGACCGAGATCGTCCTGGAACCGCTCACGTTCCTTCGCCGTCTGGCTGCGCTGATTCCCGCTCCATATACCAATATGGTGAGGTATCATGGCATCTTCGCAAACCGTTCCCGTGACAGGTTCCGGATCCCGCTGCCGCCCTCGGTCGAGCTTCCCGAGTCGCCTCCGGAGGCAGGCAGCTCAGCCTCCGAGGACGTGGAGGACATCGCAGCGGACCACACCGCCTCCTCGAGCGTCCGCCCCCGCCGCCTCGGATGGGCGCAGCTCCTGCGCCGGGTCCTCGATGTCGACGCGCTGACCTGCCCGAAGTGTGCGATCTCCATGACGGTGATCGCCTTCCTGACCGATCCCCCGGTGCTCAAGCGTATCCTGGATCACCTGGGGCTCCCCTCCTCGCCACCACCGATCGCCACGGCCCGCTCGCCGCTCGACGAGGCGGGGTTGTTCGCAGACGAGCCCCCGGACGACACAGGAGACGATTGGTCGTACAGGGAAGAGGGGAGCGAGATCGCAAGGGCTCCTCCGTGATCGGGGAAGGGTCTCGGTCCACAAGGTGAAGCTGCGGATTCCGACGTCCAGTGTCGCTCCCGAACAGTGGCGAGGCGCAGGAGTGCGTCCACTCCCGGGGGAGTTCAGGTCAATCGATCGGAGCGTCTCCCAGAGATCCCCCAGCCATCGACCTTGACATCCCCGAAGGCGGCCTCCGATACTGGGCCTGGAGGCGTAAAACACGGATGGTCCGTCTTATCCACGAAGCTGGCCATGCTGATCCCCGCGCCAAACACGAACGCGATCAGGTACGTGGGCGTGTTCTCGGCGCACCATCGCTGGCGTAGCGAGATCGTGCCGCCGACGCCGCCATCGTCGACGGGCGAAACAAGCGCCAAGCCGATCAAGAAGAGCGGGAAGTCAGCGAGAGAGCGAAAAACGTGGGCTGATCTTATGCGTCGCGGCTTCCAACTAGATGTTTTAGCTTGTGAATGTGGGGGGAGACGAAAGGTGATCTCGGTCATCGAAGACGTGGCGGTGGCTCGCCGGATCCTGCGTCACCTTGGTCTGCCCGCTGAACCCGCGCTGTTTCGCCCGCCGCGGCCACCCCCGGCTTCATGCGCCCCGCGGCACGACCGCGCCAGCGAGTTCGACTCCTGGGACTGCGTTGACGAGCTGGT
>CALEMW010000029.1 GCA_937910695.1 uncultured bacterium | reverse complement strand
ACACAAGGCCAGGCAATGGGTCGAACCGGTGATACACAATTTCGATGGCACAACCCTCCGCTTAGGAGGGGGCTGCAGCGACGGCGCCTTTCGGAATGCCGACGTGGATTCGGTCGATGCGGCCGCTTCGGGAAAAGAGGTCCGAACTCCGCTCTCGTTCCAGGGTGCTGCCCATCATCTCGGTAGTAGAACCGTCTTCGTGGGTGATGCGAATCCAGGCTTCGTCATCAACAAGTTCATAGATGACCGGCACCTGGCACAGGGTGAAGGCCAGGCTGTTCGCGGACAAAGGTATGGAGCGGGTGCCGCCCTCCACATCATAGCAGTCGAAGTTCGCGGGAGTGGAGAGGAACTCATCTCGTCTCAAGAGGAGGGGCCGGAAACTCACGGCGCCGTTCTCGATGCGGATTCCCAATTCACCGCGGCGTGTGAGGATTTCCTCCTTCACCTGCCCCGTGGTGCCCGGCTGTTTCGCACCGCCGCCCGGGGGGGTGTGGGAGTAGGGATCGGTGGGGAAGGCCCCGTACTCGGCGGCGGTCTTCTCGTAGCCGATGCCCGCCCGAACGCGGTAGTAGTAGTCGACGAGACGCTTTCTCGTGTCCGCCGATGCGTCGGTGCGTTCGGCGTCCATGATGATTTCCTGCACCGCCAACAGCAGTTTGGCGACCATATGCCAGTAGATGCAGCCCTGGCCCTCGTAGGCGTACATGACCCCGGAACGACCTGTGTAGGACTTATGGTGGAAGACATCCTCGAACAGATTCTGCACGGCGGTGCGATCGCGGGCGACGGCGGCGGACCACGCTGGACGTTCGGCGAGGCGGTTCATGGCCGCGTCGAGATCGTCGGCGCCGAGCAGGTCGTGGTGGAAGCGAAGGTGGCCGTCGGCATCGCAGGCGACGAGTGAAGGATCTTCATCGCTCAGAAGGTCACGGAGCAGTGGCACGGCCTCTGCCTTATCCGCCGGAACGCGGTTGCGGGCCAGGAAACCGGGTACGTCCTGTTCCGGGTAGAGCATGAAGCTGCGCTGGTCAGGGCGGTACATCGCGCTGTCGAAGAGGCGGTCGAGGACAGTCAGGGATTCGTCGGGTGTGAGCTGTCCTGAGCTGAGCACGGCGACCTGGCCTTCCAGCATCTCCTGGAGGCGAATGATCTCGACACCGTCATCGACGACGTCCACGAGGTTGTAGGCATGGTACAGGCCGTCTTCACGCCTGTTGGCCGCGATTCCCCAGTCTACGAAGGTCAAGGCCCGGGTGCACAGGTCCGCAACCCGACGTAGGGGCATGGGGGTCGTGCCTGAGAGACCGTCCATATAAACGCGGTCCCTGTAGTCAGAGAAGGCTTCACCCAGGCGGTCCATCACGCGTTTGCGATCCCCGGCGGCGAGCAGCGGTGCCGAGAGGAGATTCGATTCGTCTTCCAGCACTCCGGCGATGCTGTTGAACCAATCGACGATTTCGGAAGCGACGGGCAGTTCGCTGTTCTGTTCGTCGGCGAGCAGGCGGACGAGCCAGTTGAGGTAGCGGCGGAGATGGCACAGTGTGACGACAGAGACGCCGCCGCCGGCCAGTACGTTGTTGGCGTCGTTCCATTCAGGCCGCTGGGTGTTCATCCAGATGCCGGCGTCCGGAATCAGATTCGACAGCTTGGACAGCAGCGGCACCAGCAGCTTTTCAAGGAGATTCACATGGCGGACGGAGCCGTCGGCGTCGGTCAACAGCTTGCCGTCACTTCCCAACGCCGCGACGCGCTCGTCGATGCGTGTGGCCCGCGCCTCGTCGAAGTCGATGGTCTCGCGTGGATTGCTCAGGATGTCCTTGTAAGGCTTGATGCGGTAGGGAACGTCGGCGTAGCAGAAGATTTCCTCGCCGAGCATGGAACCGACGGTGTCGGGGTCGTGACGGTCGAGCAGCTCGAGCAGACGCAGCAAGTAGACGATCTGGTGATCGCCCCAGTAGCCGATGTTGCCCCAGGGGTCGTGGGGGGAGATGGTCTCCCAATCCACGCCCTCGCGTGTGATGCGGTAGGGGTTGAAGCCGTCGATGGTCGAAGCGTCGATGAATGTCGCAACCATGCCGGGAAGGAAACCGGGAAAGGCCGTGCTCAGGGCTTCCCAGTTCTGGAAGATGTCCCGCCAGTTGCCTTCATAGCGCAGTTCGCGTTCACCTTCCTCGTTGCGCACGCGGATCGCGAAGCGGTTCCAGGGGCGGCTGGGATCACCGTGGCGACGGCCGAAGTGGAGCGGCAGGTATTCGAGGCAGAGGCGGGCGAAGTCTTGGTCACCGCTGTCGTGTCCCAGGCTGTGCAGGTCGTGGACGTCGATTTCATCCGGCAGGCCGGTGAGCAGCTCATTCATACGCACGGTGATGGCGGTGTTGCGCGTCATGAGGAAACGGCGGAAGTCCGCGATGGGAATGCTGTGGTTTCGGTCGAAGACTCCGCCCCGCATGTTGTTGAACAGCACGTTGGCGAAGTGATGACTCCACGATTCGGGCCGTCCGGACATCTCGATACCGTCGGCGCTGCCCACGTTCCGGCGCAAATTCTCCCGGGCCTGAGAGAGGCTGCGGGTAATGCTCGCACCGAGGCTGTCGTCGTCTCGGATCCGACGGCGGAGGTCGGCGATCTGCAGGTGGTTGCGGCCGACGTCGCCGATGATGTGCCAGGATTCGGTCTCGTCCGGCCCCAGGTCGAAACTGCTGCTCACCAGGTAGTTGCCGCGGGCGCCGTGGAGGCTGTCGTCCACGGAAAGAACGCGGCCGTGACGGAAGGCGGCCACTGCGTCGAGCTTCAGGTGGACACGGACGTTCGCCGGGCCATGGCACCAGACGGTGTTGGCGCGGAGTACCTCGAGCGCTTCCGCCCGGTCGGTGATTCCGGCGGTGAGGGCGAACACGCCGAGGCCGGTTTCGGGATCGACCTCTGATGTCTTGTAGGCGTCGACGAGGTTGCTCGCCTGCTGGTACAGGGATAAAGGTGCCCCGAAGGGCAGGACGTTGCGGAAGCCGTCGAGCACGTCGATCCAGCGGCGCTCACCACTCCTGTTCAAGACAGTCGCGGTGCGGATCCAGCCGAATTCGTCGCAGCCGGCCCAGCGATGGCGGAAGGCCAAGCCCAGGCCATTGTGGATCTCTTCGAAGACGAGGCGGTTGCCGACGACGTTCTTGTAGAGGTTCCGTTCGATTTCGTGGTCTTCGTCGTTGGTCTCACTGAATGGTTCCCAGAGGACCCGTCCTTGGGCACCGCCCGTCACTCGGATCAGAGTCAGTGGTCCGGTGCGGTGGTGGTCGTCGTAGAGCTGGTCGGCTGTCCGATAGGGGAAAAGACTGCCTTCCGCGTCCACGCGGCCGGCCGTGAGTCCGCCGCTGGAGGCCACGAACATCCACAGGTCGCTGTCGCTCGGCAGGCTCATCAAGAATGGAGCAAGGCGGTGGTAAGCGGCGATTTTGTAATACGCCTCGCCGTCCAGTTCGACAAAACCACCGGTCGGAGATGCTCGCAGGCTCTCCACCGGGGAGAGAATCGGGGTTTGTTCGGGCCTACCCGCCATGGCACACCTCCCTCAATGTAGGGAGCTGGCCTGGGGTCACCGACGACAGGATGAGTGCGGTTGCGTTCATGGGTCTCGACTTGTCTGGATTGTCCGAGAGGCCGGGTGAACGGCCCCTCGGACAGAAACAACAGTGATGGACGACTACTTCAACAGGATCATGCTGCGGGAGACGCGTCCCGTCGAAGTCTGCAGCACATACCTGTAGTATCCCGCGGCGGCGGCGGCGCCGCGGTCGGTCGTTCCGTTCCAGTCCACGTGGTGCGGCCCGGCAGCCAGTTCGCCGCTTTGCAGCGTGGCGATTCTGCGACCGGCGAGATCAAACACGGCCAGTTCAACGTTGTCGGAGCGATCCAGGGCGAAGTCGATGCGGGTCGACGGGTTGAACGGGTTGGGGCTGTTCTGGTGTAGAACAGCGGCGGCGGCGGTGGGTACGCCAGACAGGCCGGCCATGTAGAAGTTGAGGTTGTCGTAGAAGATGCCGGCGCCTTCGTAGTTGCTCGCGGTATTCACGAAGCCGATCTGGAAGATCTGGCCCACGAGGCTGGCGTCGATCTCGATGGCGATCCTGTAGCCCTGCCACTCCACCGGAATGGCCGTCGTGTCCACGGTGAGGTAGTTGGTCAGGGCCCAGCCGCTGGATGGGTCGAGGGTCTTGATGAAGGCGGCGGCGACCGAAGCGCCCTCGAGGTTGCCGCGCTTGGCGTCGAATTCGAAGGCCCAGATCTGGCCCACGTCTCCGGCGACCACTGTCTGCTCCTGGAAGACGTTCGACTCGATCAGGTTGCCCACGCCGTGGTCTGCGTTGTTGTAGTCGCTGAACACGACGAGCTGGTTTTGGCCCTGCTCGACGCCGCCCTGGCCCGTATCGATCTGGCAGAAGGCGAAGCCGTCGTTGGGGGCGGGGAAGGGGCCGTAGCCGTAGAGGTAGCCGCCGAGAGAATCGAAGACATTGCCGAAGACCAGCCAGCCGTCGGCGGCCAGGGCACCGGTGTCGGTATGAACCATTCCTTCGAAGTCCTGGGCATAGGGAGTGAGCGCGAGACACGCCGCGGGGATCAGAACGATCAGTGCGGCGGCCGCCAAAGTCGTGGTCAGTCGGGAGAGCATGGTAGCGACCTCTCGTTAGAGAAATTCCCTCGCGATCGAAGCCAGTGCTTGCCGTCGATCCGGATGTCGGGAGACACTTGACAGGACCTGTAGAATCATACACTATGTTCGGAGTCCGAACAAAGGTTTTTTAGGAGTTTGGTCAGGGCGTCGTCAGGGGCCCTGAATCACCCTTGAATCACGGAATCGACGATGGGGAGAGCCGGGGTGACCAGGTACGCGTTTCCCGACAACTTTCTCTGGGGTGTGGCTACATCGGCACCCCAGATCGAAGGCGGCCGTCACGAGGGCGGGCGGGGCGTGTCGATCTGGGACCGGTACGCCGATACGCCCGGCGCCATCGCCGACGGTTCCCACGCCGATGTCGCCTGTGATCACTTTCATCGTTGGCGCGAAGACATCGAGCTGATGCGTTGGTTGGGCATCAACGCCTACCGCTTTTCGCTGGCCTGGCCACGCATCCTGCCCAACGGAACCGGCGCGGTCAACGCAGCCGGTCTGGACTTCTACGACGCCCTTGTTGACGGTTTGCTCGAAGCGGGCATCGAACCCTACCCGACTCTCTATCACTGGGATCTGCCTCAGGCTCTCCAGGATCGCGGCGGTTGGGGCGAGCGATCCGTTGTCGACGCATTCGCCGAATATGCCGACGTCGTGACGCGGCGGCTCGGCGATCGGGTCCGCAACTGGACGACCATCAACGAGCCCTGGTGCATTGCCGTTCTCGGACACGAGGAAGGGCACCATGCACCGGGGCACAAGGATCCGGCGGAAGGACTGCGGGTCGCCCATCATCTGCTGCTGGCCCACGGTCGCGCCGTCCGTGCCATTCGTGATGCTGTGCCGGGCGCGAAGATCGGCATCGTCCACAACCATACGCCGGCCCATCCTGCTACAGACTCCCATGGCGATACCGATGCGGCCCGCTGGTTCGACGGGTTCTTCAATCGGTGGTTCCTCGATCCGCTCTTCCGCGGTCGTTATCCCGCCGATGCGGTGGCCGACCGGATCGCCAGCGGCCACCTCGAGGGACCGGAGATGCACTTCGTCCAGGCGGGCGATCTCGCAGCGATCGCGACGCCGATCGATTTTCTCGGCGTGAACTACTACAGCCGCGTGATCATGAGTCAGAACGTCGACGGTCGCCCCGAGGCCGTGAAGGCCGCGCCCGACCATGAGCTCACCGACATGGGTTGGGAGGTCCACCCCGAAGGACTCCATGAGACGTTGCTGCATCTCCATAGGGAGTATGGCCCGCCGGAGATCTTCATCACCGAGAACGGTGCGGCCTACGACGACCCCCCTGGGCCGGACGGCCTCATCGATGACGTGCGTCGCATCGATTATCTGCGTACGCACTTGTCGGCGGCCAGCCGCGCCATCGCCGACGGTGTTCCTCTGGCCGGCTACTTCGCCTGGTCCCTGCTCGACAACTTCGAGTGGGCCCACGGCTATCAGAAGAAATTCGGCCTCGTCGCGGTCGATTTCGACACATGTGAACGCACTCCCAAGAACAGCGCCCACTGGTATCGCGATGCCGTGGCGGCCAACGCCGTCGACGCCGCCGCGACTCCTTCAACCCGAGGAGACTCCCGTGTATTCGATTCCCGAAACTAGCTTCCGCCGCACCGGACGGAGGGCCCTGCCCTGGGTCCTGGTCCTGTCGTTCCTGTTGCTCGCATCGGCGGCCGCCGCCGTGGCTCCGGACGTGGAAATCGTGACCGATGGAAGCGGCTCCCGCCTCCAGGTGGACGGCCGCGACTTCATGGTCTTCGGGATGAACTGGGGGTACATGCCCATCGGGCAGAACTACAGCTACGCCTTCTGGTCGCAGCCCGACGAGATGATCAAGGCGGCGCTGGCCAAGGAGATGCCGCTGCTCCAGGGCATGGGTGTGAACGTGATCCGCCACTACGTGGGCATGCCGCCGCGGTGGGTGCAGTACGTGTACGAGACCTACGGCATCTACACGATGATCAACCACACCGTCGGCCGCTACGGGTTGACGCTCGACGGCGTGTGGCTCCCGAACACCGACTACAGCGATCCCAGGGTGCGGGCGCAGCTCAAGGGCGAGATCACGGCTCTCGTCAAGGAATTCGAGGGCACCCCCGGCATGCTGATGTGGCTGCTCGGCAACGAGAACAACTACGGGCTGTCGTGGTCGTCCTTCGAGATCGAGGCCCTGCCCGAGGGCGAGCGCAACGAGGCCCGGGCCCGGCATCTGTACTCCCTGTTCGGCGAGGTCATCGCCGACATCAAGCGGCTCGACCCCGACCGGCCCGTGTGCATGGCCAACGGCGACCTGCAGTACATCGACATCATCGCCGAGGAATGCGTCGGGTTGGACGTGTTCGGCTCCAACGTGTACCGCGGCATCTCGGCCCGCGACTTCTTCCAGGTCGTCAAGGACAAGCTGGGCGTGCCCACCATGTTCACCGAGTTCGGCGCCGACGCCTTCAACGCCGTGACCATGACCGAGGACCAGCCGACCCAGGCCAAGTTCCTGCTCGGCCAGTGGCGCGAGATCTACGAGCAGTCCGCGGGCAAGGGCGGCGTGGGCAACGCCGTGGGCGGCCTGATCTTCCAGTGGAGCGACGGCTGGTGGAAGTTCCGCCAGGAGGAGCGCCTGGACATCCACGACACCAACGCCTCGTGGCCCAACGCCGGCTACCCCGACGACTACAGCGAGGGCGACAACAACATGAACGAGGAGTGGTGGGGCATCTGCGCCAAGGGCTTCTCGGACATCAGCGGTGTCTACGACGTGTATCCCCGCGCCGCCTACTACGCCCTGCGCGACGCGTTCCGCCTCGATCCCTACGCTTCGACCACGGACAAGGCGGTCATCCGCCGGCACTTCGCGGCCATCACGCCCATGGCGGGCGTCCTCGCCGCCCGCGGCGACGCGGCCACCCTCGCGGCGCGCAACGCCACGAAGGTCCGGGTGTCGGGCATGCGCATGGAGCTCGAGACCTACAGCACCGGCGGCAAGAACATCACCACGCCCGACGCTCCCGTCGCCGGCGGCGGCTCGCCCGCCTACCGCGGCTTCGACCAGGGTCAGTCGTTCTACGTGGACATCGAGGCCAAGCCCAGCGACGCGGTCGTCGGCCGCATGACCATGAACGTGCTGGGGCGCGTGGCAGAGAACCGCATCGACGAGATCTTCTACGAGAACCGCGGCCGTTCGCGGCAGCTGATCGACGCCGAAGGCGAGGAGTTCACCGACAACTCGCTCAACCGCGTGGCCGTGTACAACGCATCTGTGAACTGGGACGACCGCTGGTTCATGCTCGACGCCTTCTACCGCACCGGCCATCTGCATTGGCAGTACCAGGGCGACTTCTTCGGCCTGTACCGCGATGCCTACTACGGCGAGAACCTGGACATCTACAACGGCATGGCCCCCATCGGTTTCGAGATCGAGGGCAAGAAGAGCCTGCTCGGCCTCAAGGCCGCCTTCGGTCCGCAGCTGTGGTGGGGCGCCAACCCCGCAGTGTTCCTGAAATACACCCGCAACGTGGTCGGCGCGGACTGGGCCTTCGTCTACCAGAAGGACATCGCCGAGCAGACCGAGCTCACGAGCTCGGTGGCCATCCCGGTGCGTCTGAATCACAAGGCCTCTCTGCAGGTGAAAAAGCGCATCGGTCCCTTCGACGCAGAGGGCGGCGTGCTCTGGGCGGGCCGGCCCCGGGTGGGCGAGACCTTCCAGATGGTGCTCGACGACGCCTCGGCCCCCTACGGCCCCAGCGACATCCGCGAGGACACGATCAAGGACGCCGACACGTTCGGCTTCAAGGGCAAGCTGATGTGGCAGAAGGGCCGCTGGAACTGGTACGGCCAGGGCGCCTACATGGGCCTGGTGGCCGACGCAGGTCCCACCATGATCCCGACGTTCACCGGCTGGAGCCTCAAGGACAGCGGCTCGGGCAACCAGGTCAACGCCATCACGGGCGTGGCCGTGGGGGTGGGCGGGGACTGGCAGATCGGCCCCAACCTGCTGTGGCAGAAGCCCGTCGTGGGGCCCATGCCCCACTCCGACGACCTCGCCGGCACTCCCGGCCACACGCGCAACTGGATCGACGATCCCTTCGCCGTGATCTGGAACCGCGAGACCACCGCCGGCGAGCTGATGCTGGTCTACGACCCCACGCCGGCCACCTGGATGTGGGCCTGGGACAACGACCAGCGCGAGGACGCCGACCTGGCCGCCAGCCTGAGCTTCGTGGCGATGCGTCACCACACCACGGCCGACGCGCGGCTGTTCATTTCCGATACCAGCGAAGTGTACGCCTTCCCCGGCAACACGCCGGCCCGGGACCTCTGGGAGGTGCGGGCCCGCGTGATCAAGCGCCTGGGCGACGACGTCCGCTCCCTCACGCACCTCTACTACGGTACGGCCGAGCCCAACGGCGACAACGACCGCCTGGTCAAGCGCGGCGGCGTGGACACGAAGATCGTGTGGCCCTCCATCGCCCTCTCGGGGTCGTTGAAGTTCAACGACTGGGGCTCCTACGACTACCATCGCGACCACAACCTGACGTATCCCATGCAGGTGATGGCCGACCTGTCCTACAACCTGGGCCGTCCCGGCTGGCTCGGTCTGCCCCAGACCCGCTTCGGCGTGCGGGCGACCTACCGCACCCTGGACCGATATTCCAACCGCTACAGCCCCGTGGGCGCGGCCGAGCCTGCGCAGTACGAGCTGTACCCGGAAGGTTTGGATGAGGGGCGGGAGTGGGAAATCAGGAGCTACATCCACATGGTCCTTCAGTAGTCATCCGCTGAGGATCCGACAACGCGGCCCGGTCTTCTCGACCGGGCCGTGTTTCGTAGAGTACTGGGGAGATCAGGGGAGGACGCCGTGGACCCGCACCCAGTCCACGAGCATGGTCTGGGGAAACTCGGTGGTCTCGTCCGGCGAGCCCGGCCAGCGGCCCCCGACGGCCACGTTCAGCAGGATGAAGAAGGGATGGTCGTAGACCCAGCGGGCGCCGCCGGAGAGATCGTCTGACGATACGGTGTGGAAGATGAAGCCGTCGATGTCCCAGGTGATCGAGGTGGCGTTCCACTCCACGCCGAACACGTGGAACCCGAACTGGAAGCCGCCCTGGGCGATCTGGTGACGCTGGGTGATGGCGTTGTTCCCGGCGTGGCCTGGTCCGTGGATGGACCCGTAGATGCTGCGGGGGTCCTGGCCGAGGAACTCCATGATGTCGATCTCGCCGCACTCGGGCCAGCCCACCTCGCCGATGTCGCTGCCCAGCATCCAGAACGCCGGCCAGATGCCTTGGCCTACGGGCAGCTTGATCCTCGCCTCGAAGCGGCCGTAGGTCTGCTGGAACAGATCCTTGGTCTTGATGCGGCCGGAGGTATAGGCCTGCCCCTGGTAATCCTCCACGCGGGCGGTGATCGCGAGATGTCCCTCGCCGTCGAGGCTCACGTTGGTGGCTCTGTTGGTGTCGTACTCGAGCTGCAGGTTGCCCCAGTCGGTGCCGACGTCGAAGCGCCACTTTTCGGTATCGGGCAACTGGCCGGCGGGGCCCTCGAATTCGTCCTGCCAGATGATGCCGATCTGTTCGGTGGGCGTCTCTTCACCGCAGCCGGCGGTGACGGCCAGGATCAACACAAGGGTCGGAGTGGTGACGAATCGCATCATGAAGCGGCGTCTCCTGAGGCGGCGATGACGGGAAAGAGATGCGAGTCCTCCAGGGCCGCCTTGAGCACCATGGTGGCCGCACCGACGGCGACCGACTTGTGCCCGAGTTCGCTGACGAGGATCTCGGCAGCCGCCACCGAGGTCACCAGCGTGCGATTGCGGATGGTCCGACGCAACGGGGCGAGGATAAGCTCGCCGAGGCGGGACAGATCACCTCCCAGCACGACCATCGAAGGGTTCATCACGTTCAGCAGACCGGCGATGGCGGTGCCGAGGTGTTCGGCCGCTTCGCCGATCACCTTCAGGGCGAGGGGGTCGCCGGCGAGGGCTGCGTCCTCGATCTTGCGGATGGTGATCGCCCCGGTGTCGAGGGTGGTGTCGTGATGGTCCGGTGCCAGCTCGAGGGCTCGTTGTTCCAGGGCGTGAGCACCGACGAAGGTCACCAGACAGCCCTTGAGGCCGCAGATGCAGGGCTCTCCCTGGGGATCGATGGCCAGGTGGCCGATTTCTCCAGCCACGCCTGTGGCGCCGCGGTAAATGTCTCCGTTGATGACATGCCCGGAGCCGATGCCCGTTGCCACCTTGATGTAGGCGAGGTGATCGACCTCCTGGCCCGCTCCCCACCAGCGTTCTGCGAGGGCGCCCAGGTTGGCGTCGTTGTCCACGAGGATGGGAGCACCGAGTTCGGCTGCGAGATCGTCGAGGCCGAGGCGTCCTTCCCAAGACGGCATGACCACGGTCGAAAGCTGGTCTGTGGCCGACGGGTTCACTGGACTTGGTACAGCCACGCCGATTCCGACCAGGGGGCGGCCGGCGACCGACGGATGGCCGAGGTTGATCCGGCAGAGATCGCCGATGATCGCACGTGTCCCTTGCGGATCCTTGCGGACATGATGCTCCCGGGACCCCCAGGCCAACACGCGTCCCCGCAGGTCCGTGGCCGCCACTGCCACGTGGGCGCCGCCCATCTCGATTCCGAGGATCACACAGGCGTCATCCTGGAATTCAAGCACGATGGGGCGTCGGCCGCCGCGGGAGGGGCCTTCGCCGATCTCGCGGACCAGGCCCGTAGGCAGGATCTCGTTGATGATCTCCGAAACGGTGGAGCGGGACAGCCCCGCCAGGCGTGCGATCTCCGCCCGCGAGATCCGCTGCTCGGACCAGATCAGGTGGAGGACGGCATCGCTCAGGGGACGCGGACGGCTGGGATCAGCGCGCCGCAGGCCTTTTCTCGTCAGGTTGTCGTTCATCATCCGGTCGTCTTTCTCGGTCGGTGGCCGGGCTCCGCGCCGTGCCCGCTGGTGGCGGGCGAAGATCCTACCGGTGCCAGTAGACGTTGTCCACCAAGACGAGGGTCGCATCGAGCGTGCTGAATGAGAGCTGGCCGACGTGCTCGAGGGACGATGTAAAGGCGAAGTCCTCCATCGGGATCTCGAGGGATGTCCAGGCGCCCAGCTGCAGGGCCGGAGTCGAGTCGGCGTCGAAGGTCAGTTCCCGCTGGCCGACGATGCCGCCGTTGTCGGCGTTGAATGCGATGATCTTGACCCGGAAGTTCGTGCCCTCGGGGACGAACACGTCCACGTGCATATGGGTCATGTCGGAAATGTCGATGGTGTTCGCCTTGAAGTCCACCCCGCAGAAATTGAGGGATGTGTACATGATGGCGGTCTCGTCGCCGATGTCGAAATCGGCGGCCTCGGCGGTCGACCATTGCCAGTTGGCGGCCCAGGTGCTGACCGGCGTATTGGTGTAGGTGTCGCTGAATAGGCACACGACGTCGGCGGCGTTATGGGTAGGTGCGGGGGCCGGAGCCGCCGGTCCCTGGTGTCCGGTCAAGGTGACGGAGCCCTCGACGGGCTCGCCTGCCAGGGTGGCGGAAATGATCGCGTCGCCCACACCGACGACCTGGACTTCGCCGTCGACAACGTTGGCGACGGCGGCGTTCGTCGACTGGAAGTCGAAGTAGTTGTGCGAATGGCCGACGGTCACGTCGGCGCCGTCGATCTCGAAGGTCGTAGAGGTGGTCAGACGTGCTTTGGCGCCCACGAAGTACTCTTTGGTCAGCGCGGGCATGATCCCCCGGGTGTTCGTGATGTTGCTGAGATTCGAGAAGCGGACCTCGTCGAACCACAGGGTGTGACCCTGGGAGCTCTGGGGCTCGAAGCCTTCGGAGTAGGTGAAGAGCCCGCGTTCGGCGATCAGCCGGGAGGAGTTGGGGATGGGGATCACCACGAAGGTCCAGTCGGTCGTCAGGGGAATGCCAAGGCGGCTGACGGAGAAGAGCGAGGTGCCGGTGTTGTCGTTGCCGAAGCCCGCCTCGTTGAGTGTGGAGTTGATGCTCGAGCGGGCGTAGAACGTCAGGGCGTTGAAGTCGGCCAGGTCGCGGGCGCCGACCGAGGTGAAGACGCCGCCGGCGTAGCCGCCCAGAGCCGAGTTATTACCGGGGATGATGACCTTGACGGACGCGCTGCCGCTCTGGGCGTTGTCGGTGTCGATGCTCAAGGCTTCGTAATAGGTGCCGCCGAAGGGCTGGGGGTAGACATCGCCGCCGAAGGCATCGCCGAAGACCAGGGGATCGATGTTCGCCCGGGCGATGGCGAGGCTGGAGGGGTCCCGATCGCTGCATCCGGCGACGAGCATCAGCATCACGAGGGTGACGAGGGCGATCAGTAGGCGTCGGGACGAGGACATGGGAGACCTCCGCACGAGTGAAGATATCAAGCCCAGGGACAGGAAAGGGGGCGGACAGGTTACTTTGTCCGGTCACCGATCAAAGTATCATGCAGGTTCCCCGCTCTGTCAAGCGTTCGTAGAACGATGTCGTCGCCCCTAGAGCAACCCCCGCGCCCTCAGCAACGGCTCGATCTGCGGATCACGGCCGCGAAAATCGAGATACATCTGCTGGAAGTCTACGGTGCCGTTCCGCTCGAGAATGGTGGTGCGGAACCTCTGGGCCGTCACCTGGTCGAACAGACTCGTTTCGCGGAAGGCCTCGAAGGCGTCGTTGTCGAGGACGCCGCACCAGATATACCCGTAGTAGCCGGCTGCGTAGCCGCCGACGATGTGTCCGAAGTAACCAGAGCGGTAGCGCGACACGATTTCGGGAATGAGTCCGATCTCGGCGAAGTAGTCGGCTTCGAGCTTCGTCACGTCGACGTCGGTTGATTCGCTGAGAGTGTGGAACTTCATGTCGAGCAGGCTCGCCGCCAGGTATTCCACGGTGGCGAAGCCCTGATTGAAGTGGTTGCTGGCGGTGATTTTCTCGATGAGATGGTCGGGGATCGTCTCGCCGGTTTCGTAATGGGTGGCGTAGTGCTTCAACACTTCGGGGGCCACGGCCCAGTGTTCCATGATCTGGCTGGGCAGTTCTGAGAAGTCGGCCGAGCGGAAGGAGGTGCGGTAGGTGACGTCCGAAAGCATGGCGTCGAGGGCGTGGCCGAATTCGTGGAAGAGGGTCTGGACTTCTTCCAGGCTGAGCAGCGCCGGCGTGTCGCCTGAGGGGCGGGTGAAGTTGCAGACCAGGTTGATGATCGGATCCACCTCTTCGCCGCGGGCCCGATTCTGACTGCGGAAGGTGCCGCACCAGGCTCCTTGCCGCTTGCTCTCGCGAGGATGGAAATCCATGTAGATGACTGCGCTATGGGAGCCGTCGGCTTCCTTGACCTGGAAGACCTGGGCCTCGGGGTGTGGTCTGGGCATATCGGGCAGGGGTTCGAATGTCAGGCCGTAGAGGCGGTTGGCCACCCAGAAGGCGCCGTCGCGCACTTGATCGAGCCGGAAGTAGGGGCGAAGCTCATTGTCGTCGAGGTCGTACTTCTCTTTGCGCAATTTCTCGGCGTAGAACCACCAGTCCCAGGCGGCGAGTTCGAAGCCGCCGCCTTCGCGGTCGATGATCTCCTGCATCGCTACGACCTCCGATTCGGCTACGGGCAACGCTGCCGCCCACAGTCGGTCGAGAAGGTCGTAGACGCGTTCGGGCGTTTTGGCCATGCGTTCTTCCAACACATAGTCGGCATAGGTGTCGTAGCCCAGCAGGTGGGCTCGCTCCACACGCAGTTTCAGGATGTCGGCCATGATGCCGGTGTTGTCTTTCTCGTCACCATGATGGCCCCTGGTCGTGTAGGCCCGGAACATGGTCTCGCGCAGGGCGCGGTTCTCGGAGTAGGTGAGCAGGGGAAGCAGGCTCGGTTTGTGAGTCGTAAACAGCCAGGCGCCCTCACGTTCCGCCGATACGGCGGCCTCTGCGGCGGCGGTGATCACCGAAGCCGGCAGCCCGGCCAGGTCGGCGTCGTCGTCCACGAAGTGTTGGAACCCATTGGTCTCGGCCAGGAGGTTGTCGCCGAAGGCGACCCGGCGCTGCGACAGGGATTGGTTGATCTCCTTCAGCCTGGCCTGATCCTCTTCGTCGAGCAGGGCGCCGCTGCGCACATAACGCCTGTAGACGTTCTCGAGCAGGAAGGACTGGTCGGCGTCGAGGTTCAACTCGTTCCGTGAATCATAGACGGCCTTGACACGCTCGAAGATGCCGGGGTCGAAGTCGAGTTCATCGCGGTGGGCGGCCAACAGTGGGGCCATGGTCTTGTTGATGGCCTGGAGATCCTCATTGGTGTTGGATCCCGTCAGGCTGAAGAAGACAGCCGAGGTTTCGCCGAGCAGGTGTCCGGACCTGTCCAGTGCCGCGATGGTGTTGTCGAACGTGGGCGGTTCGGTGTTGTCGATGATGGCTCGGTGCTCATCTTTCTGGCGCTGCATGGCCTCCGCGAAGGCCGGCTCGAAGTGGGAAGGAAGGATACGGTCGAAGGGAGGCACGGCGAAGGTCGTGTCGTAGTCGGTGAGCAAGGGATTGTCGCCGGCGACGGGACCGGTACATGCTGTGATCATGAGCAGCGCTCCCGGAATCAAGAATCGTAAGACCTTCATGTGCGCCCTGCCTCCATGGGGGTGGGTCGATAACGTGGTTGCCGTTGGGGATTGTAGGCGACGTGCGGGTTGGGGGCAACCGATCCTCGCGAGAGGCTGCTCGATGACCTACGAGGTTCTGCGGGATTCCTGGGCCAGGTCCCGCTATGATCGGTGTCTGGATGCCATGCTGACGACCCGCGCCAAGGAAATGCCATGAGCCTATTTGACATTGTTGCAGTGGTGCTGACCCTCGCCGCCGTCTTCGGGTATCTCAACAGCCGCTATCTGAAGCTCGAACCGTCGGTCGGCTTGCTGATGATCAGCCTCGTCAGCTCCCTCTGCGTGATGCTCCTGTCCTGGCTGCTGCCGGACCTGGAGTTGGTTGCGGTGATCCGCGCCTACGTGGGCAACATCGACTTCAACGAAGCGCTGATGCACGGCATGCTCGGCTTCCTGCTCTTTGCCGGCGCCCTCCACGCCGACCTCGACTACTTCGTTCAGAAGCGCTGGACCATTGTTCTGTTGGCGACCTTCGGTCTGTTGATCAGCACCGGGCTTGTAGCCGTGATGAGCAAGGCGGTCTTCGGCCTGCTGGGGCTCCATGCGTCGTGGTTGGCCTGCCTCGTCTTCGGTGCCCTCATCTCGCCCACCGATCCCATTGCCGTGATGGGTACCCTCAAGACGCTCCATGCGCCGCCGTCGTTGGAGGCGAAGATCGCCGGCGAGTCGCTGTTCAACGACGGCGTCGCGGTGGTGGTGTTCACAGGTCTGGTGGCGTTGCTGCAGGCCCAGGGGGGCGGCCATGGTCATGGCCACGGTGGTTCGTTGGGGGTTCTGGACATGGTCTGGCTCTTCCTGCGTGAGGCAGGGGGCGGCGGCCTTCTTGGTTTGGCGTCGGGCTGGCTCGCCTACCGCATGATGCTGGACATCGACGACTACAAGGTCGAGGTGCTGGTCACCTTGGCCTTGGTCATGGGCAGCTACAGCCTGGCTTGGGCGCTGCATGTATCGGGGCCGATCGCCGTGGTCGTGTCGGGGCTGCTGATCGGCAACCGCGGGCGCACCTTCGCCATGAGCGACGAAGTGTCCGACTACTTGGAAAAGTTCTGGGAGCTGCTCGACGAGATCCTCAATGCCGTGCTTTTCCTGTTGATCGGTGTCGAGATCCTGGTGTTGTCCTTCGCGGCGACTCACGTGCTTGCCGGGCTGATCATCATCGGCGTGGTGCTGTTGGCGCGTTTGATCAGCGTGGCTGTGCCCATTTCGCTGCTGCGCATGAAGACGGAGTTTTCCCAGGGCGTGGTGAGGATCCTCACCTGGGCCGGTTTGCGTGGAGGCATCTCGGTGGCCCTGGTGCTCTCTCTGCCGCCGATCGAGGAGAAGCCGCTGTTGCTGATCTGCACCTACATCGTGGTGCTGTTCTCGATCCTGGTGCAGGGGATGACGATCAAGAAGGTTCTGCGGCGGTACATCTGACCACCTGATCGGCGGAATCAGGCAGACGAAGGGCGGGACATGAAGTCCCGCCCTCGTTTGTTCTCGTCGGTAGCGATCAGGCCGCTTTCTTCTGGGTCATCAATGACACGACCACGAGCGTCAGGAAGCTCAAGGGAATGGAGATGATGCCCGGCTGCCCCAAAGGATGCCAGGCATCGGCCGCCGTCATCCCGTAAGGCCCGGCGAACATGGCCGGACCTGTGAGGATGATGCCCAGGGCTGCGACGATGCCCACGAAGATCGATGCCGTGATGCCGGCGGCGGTCGTCCTGGGCCAGAACAGCAACATGAGGATGGCCGGCAGGTTGGCCGAGGCCGCCACGGCGAAGGCCCACCCCACCAGGAAGCTCACGTTGATGCCCCGGAAGACAATGCCCAGCACGATGGCGATGATGCCTACGAAGAAGGCGGCGAACTTGCCGGCCCTCACCTTCTGGTGCTCGCTCAGATTCATGCCGCCGAAACGGTCCATGAGGTCGTGGGCTACGGCGCCCGAAGCCGCCACGATCAGCCCGGCCACGGTGCCGAGTACGGTGGCGAAAGCGATGGCGGAGATGATGGCGAACAGCACCCCGCCAAAGGACAGGGCCAACAGAGGCGCCGACATGTTGTTGTCCGCCGGATTCACGGTGCCCGTGATGCCTGCGCCCAGGCCCATGAACAGGGTCAGCACGTAGAAGAACCCGATGGCGGCGATGGCCACGATGGTCGACTTCCTGGCGCAGGCCGGACTCGGCACCGTATAGTACCGGATCAGGATGTGCGGGAGCGCCGCCGTGCCGAAGAACAGCGCCAGCATGAGCGACACGAAGTTCAGCTTCTCCCAGCCGGTCTTCACCTTGAACTTCACGCCCGGCTTCATCTGGTCGGTTCCCGAGACCTCCTTGGGGAAGTAGACGGTGATCCGGTCGCCGGCCGCGTTGCCGACCTTCGTCTTGTGCCACTGTTCGATCTTGGTGTCGGGGTGGGTCAGCTTAGCGAGGAAGCTGACTGGGTTGAGGCGACCGGTTCCCTCGGCGGCGTCCTCGGCGGACATGCCGCCGATGGCTTTGATCCGGCCCACCGGATAGAGCAGGCCGTCGATTTTGCCGTTCACGAGTCCGGCGCCCTCCCACTGGCACTTCCAGAGACTGCCCTCATCGTTGATCCACCAGGTCGATTCACCGTTCCCTACATACTCGGAAAAGTCGCCTTCTGTGTGGACCAGATCGAGACCCTGCTCGACGAGAGCATCGTGGGTCATCTCGGTGGGAACGAAGCGCAACGATTCACCGTCGGGGCCGGTCAGGCTGGGGGCCTCGGTGCTGATGCCGCGGAACAGCAGGGCGCCGACGAGGATGGTCGAGAAGATGAGCAGCAGGCCGCCCTTGAGGAACTGTACATAGGTCGTCGAGGTCATGCCCGCCGTGGCTACGATGGTGATGACAATCGCACCCACGATGATCACACCCACCCAGTGGGGCAGCCCCAGCAGCGGCTCCACGAGCGAACCCGCGCCGTTCATCTGGGGGATGAGATAGCAGATCGAAACCACGAGAGTGGAGATGGCCGCCGCCAGCTTGATGCCCTTGCTGTCGAACTTGGCGTCCAGGGCGTCGGTGAACGTGAACTTGCCCATGCGCTTCATGGGCTCGGCGACCACGAACAGTGCGACGACCCAGCCTGCGAGGTAGCCGATGGAGTACAGGAAACCATCGTAGCCGAGGGTGGCGATCATGCCGCAGATGCCGAGGAACGACGCCGCCGAGAGATAATCGCCGGCGAAGCTGATGCCGTTGACGGCCCAGTGGATCTGGCCGCCTGCGGCGAAGTAGCCCGCAGCCGAAGAAGAGCGACGGGCGAAGTGGTAACTCAGCCAGAGAACCAGAACCACGAAGAACCCGAAGATGATGATGGACAGAGGTGTGCCGTGCAGATTCATGCCCGATCCTCCCCATCGACGGCTCCAGTGGCGAGCGCCTTCTCCTTGGCCGTGCACAGGGCGTTGTAGATCAACGCCATGACGAGCGCCAGTCCGATCAGGCCCATACCGTAGACGACGGCCAGGTTCAGGCCCGCCACGACGATGATCTGCATGGCCCGTCCCTCTGTCAGCACGTTCGTGAAAACGAATCCGGCGTACACGACGCAGTAGATCAGGAACATCCTGACGCCGAGCCGACTCTTGTAGTCGCTGGCGGGATCGGGACCGGAGCTCTGAGCGGGACCGTGATGCATGGAACGACCTCCAGGAGTGCAGGCGAGTGGCGGGAATGAGGGACCGCACGCGCCCAGAATCCGGGAGGGGCGTACGTGCAAATGAACACAATGATCATCGCCAATATGTTTAATGTTTATCATTAGGGCAATATCAATGTCCCATCCTGTATTCACCTTAATATCAACTAATTAACTCGTAATTCGGCTGGACAGGTCGGTTCTTGATGGGGGGCAGATGGGGATATACGTTCCCTGGGGCGCTTGATCTGTTAAACAATTGTCGAGGTTGTTATCAGACGAGCCGCTTGGCGAATGGTCCTCACCCGAGGTTCTCGGTGCGCCAGCCTTAGGCGAAGTTGACAGGATATGATCATGACGGTTGTCGCCATGATGCAATGCGTAGCTGCAATAGGGAGGAACCACGATGTCTCTGGTCAGGACTACCGTCTGTTTGCTCGTCGTTCTACTGCTGGTGTCGGGTGCTCTTGCCGAGTCGTCGGTCGAAGTGCGCAACGGAACCATGCTGACGTTTTGGGGACGCGCCATCTTCAACACCCATTACGATACGGCCATCCAGAAGTACGACTTCAGTTCGTACCTTACCGACGACACGACGGAAGAGTTCAATTTCAACCCCCGCGACACGCGCCTGGGGTTCGAGGCTCGCAACGACCACGAGGCATGGGTCTACCGCGCCGTGTTCGAAATCGACTTCTACGGCGACAACGCCGGCAACAGCCTGCTGCCCCGATTGCGACTGGGATATGCCGAGGCCGTCTGCGAATCGGGCCTCTCTCTTCGCGGCGGGCAGGACTGGATCCCCATCGCGCAGCAGCTGCCCGGATGCCTTGATTTTGGCGTCATGTCCTGGGGCGGCAACCTCTGGTCGCGCGTGCCGCAGATGACCGCGCGCTACAAGGTCGGGAACGTGGAGTACCTCGCGAGCGCCATGAAGAACCGCATCAGCAACGACCAGGAGATGCAGGAGATCATGCCCTGGCTGATGGGCCGGCTGGCCGTCAGCGACATCATCGGAGAGAAGAGCCTGATCGCCTTTGGTGTCGGCGCCAGGACGGTCGACGTGGACGCCAATGCCTACTCGCCCTACCTGGCGGCCCTCGAGTTCAGGCTGCCGCTCGCCGATTCCCGCGTGGTCGTCAACGGCGAAGCCTATCTCGCCAAGGGCGTCGGCCGGGAGTTCGTCCACTACGGCTTCGACTACAACCCCACCCATCCCGACGGCGCGAGGGCCATCGAGAGCAAGGGCGGGTTCGTGAACGCGGCGGCGAACGTCAGCGACCGCGTGCAGCTGAATCTGGGTTATGGGTTCGACGATCCCCTGGACGCCGACCTGGACGCTGCCGCCGAGGTGCCGTACCTGAAGAACACGGTTCTCTACGGCAACATGAAATACAACGTCACGAAGCAGTTCGGCTGGGGATTGGAAGTCCTCAGTTACGCCACCGATGTCGGCGCCGCGGACGATCTGATGGGGCTGCGGATGACCGGATCGTGGTGGTACGTGTTCTGATCAGGGTCGGCCCGGCGCGAGTCAGTCGTCGTGCCTGAAGAGCAACGAGCAGCAGGTCACCGCGCCCTCGGCCTTTGCCAGCTCGTCGGCGTCCACCGTCACGGCCGTGATGCCGGCGGACTTGAGGATCTTCAGTGTCCCGGGAAAGGCGGTCGGGAAAATGATGGCGCCCCCGACCAGGACGGCGTTGGCCGCGCCGGGTTCGGCGGGATCCACTTCGAGGAAATTCAGGCCGGGAAAATACGCCGACGATACCCAGTCAGGATTGAGCAGCAGGGTGTCGTCGGCGACCTGTGTGACCCCCGACTTCAGATGCAGACAGCCCGTGACAGGCACCGGTCGCACCTCGTATCCGAGCGGTTCGAGCATCACCGTCAGCTGCCCGATGGCGTTGCCGTTGCTACGGGTCGTAACGCCCACGAACACGGTCTTGCCTACGACCAGGATATCGCCGCCGTCGATGGTGCCGGGCGCCTGGACGTGCAGGATTTTGCGGTAGGGCGTGAGCGCGGCTTCGATCGATTCCAGCTCTGGTCGCCGTGAGCGGGCCCCCGGATTGGTCATGATCGCGCACTCGTCGAGCACCAGGGCGGCGTCTTCCACGAACACAGAATCAGGCAGGTCCGGCTCGACCGGCAGGGCGAGGACTTGGATGCCGAGACCGCGCAGGGCCTCCACGTACTGACGGTGCTGGGCGCAGGCCCGGCTGAAGTCGATAGGCTCGCGATCGATGTGGGTCAGCTCACAACGGTCGATGGCGGGGCTGACGCCGCGTGTGATGGCGAACATCATGGTTGTTCCAGCTTCGTCGTCCAGTTGAGCAGAACGTCGCAGTAGGACGGCGGGTCCATAGCGATCGAACTGACCGCCAGGAAGCGCTCGTTGTCGGCGGCGAGATCGAGAAGGGCGCCCTCCAGCTGAACGGAGCCGTGATCGAACATGGGTTCCGGCACGCCGATGTTCATTCGCCCTCCTTCGAAACCCAGGGGTGCCGACAGGAGCCGGCCTGTCTGGTCCTGGTAGATCAGCTCCGTGCCTTTGCTGTTCCAGAACGACCACCCGCCGGTGGCGGTGGACACCTGGGAGATGGGCGTCATGGCCGGCCAGGGCGCGAGATAGACCTGGCCGCTGCCGGACTCCTCCGACCAGAACGAGATCCAGCGGCCGTCGGGTGAGAAGTTGGCGGCGCCGTCGTCCGCGGGGGTCCGTCGGATCAGGCGGGGCTCCTCCTGGCCTGTGACGTCGGCGGCCCAGAGGTCCAGCGCCGAATCCTCGCCGATCGTCGAGTACAGGATCGTACGCCCGTCGGCGGAACAGTCCCAGAGAAAGATCGCGGTCGGCAGCTCGAGCACGAGCTCCGTCTCGCCGGTACCGCCGATGTCCTGGCGGTAGACTGCGTATTTACCGCTGCGGTCCGAGACGAACATCAGCGAATTGCCGCCGTTGATCCAGACGGGGTAGAGCTCGTCGGCCGGGGTGTTGGTGAACCGGGTGCGGAAGTTGCGCTCGATCTCGACGATCCAGATGTCCCCGGTGCCGGCCTGGGCGTCGATGATGGTCACGGCCACCCGCGAATCGTCCGGGGACAGCGCGACCGAGTTGTAGTTGGCCTGGTCGCCCACCGGGCCCAGGATGTTGCCCTTGCGGTCGACCCAGTTGAGGCCCGCCTCGAAGTTGGCCATGCCCCGCAGATAGATGATCGTGCCCTGGTCCGAAGCGCAGAACGAACCCTTGGCGGCGCCCGTGATGATCATCACGTCGTCGATCACCGTGGCCGGCGTGCCGCTGAGCGTGCCGGTGTCGGGGTCGAAGGGCTGGGCCATCAGGGTCTGCTGGTTCAGATACAGCAGGTAGCCCGAAGCGTACTGGGCGGCCGTCGAGACCTTCATGACCACGATGGGATCGCTTCCGTCCAGGTCCCCGATCCGCAGTTCGGAATCACGGCCGCCGGCGCCTCGTGCCAGGTACAGGAAGCGACGACCGTCGGGCAGGAACTGGGGGTGGCGGTGGGAATCGAATCCCTCGTCGCTCTCGAGCTTCGTGATCTGTTTCGGTTCCCCGCCCACGGCCGGCACGACGTAGATGGCGGCGTTGTACTCCGGCGTGAAGATGATCTGGCCCGCTTCGTTCCAGCTGCCTCCCTTGCCGTTCGGGGCGGGGCAGATGGTCTGGGCGGGACCGCCGCCGATCATGATCTTCTTGAGGCCCTCGTCGCGGTCGTAGAAACCGATCCACTGGCCGTCGGGCGCCCAGAACGGGTACTGCGCGTTCTTCGTGCGGTCGAGGGCCACGGACTGGTCCGCGTCGATGGCGCGGATGTAGAGCTGCACGGAGCCGTCCTCGACCGACTTGCCGCTGAACACGATGTGACGGCCGTCGGGGGAGATCGCCGGCAGGCCGGGATACGAGCCCTCCACGTTGAACACGGCATCCTCGGGCGCGGCGATGGCGAGGTGCATGAGGCGGGCGTCGATGTCCTGCTTCCCTGTACCGAGGGCGAACCAGAGTGCCGCGGCTATGGCGACAACCGTCACCGCCCAGGGCAGCAGCGCGGTGCGCGGCTTGTCGTCCGGCAGCGACACGGCCGAGATCGCTCCGGTCAAGATGCCGGATTCGGCACCCGGGTTCTCCAGGCGGACTCGAGCCTCGCCGATGTCGCGCAATCGCTGGCGGGGATCCTTCGAGAGGCATCGTCGCAGCACACGCTCCACCTGGGGAGGCAGGTCGTCGGGCAGGTCGTCCCAGTCGGGCTCGGTCTTGAGGATGCCGGCCAGGGTGTCGCTCGCAGTCTCGCCGGCGAACAGTTGCTTTCCGGTGAGCATCTCGAACAGCAGCACGCCGAAAGCCCAGATGTCGGTGCGTCGGTCGACTTCCTTGCCGCGCGCCTGTTCGGGGCTCATGTAGGCCGCGGTGCCGAGCACGGTGCCGGTCTGGGTCATGGCGGCGGTCATGGTCGGGGCGCTGCTGACGTGCTCTTCGACAGCTGTTTGGCCGGAAAGGGCTCGTGCCAGGCCGAAGTCCAGGACCTTGATCTTGCCCTCCGGCGTGCGCTTCACGTTGGCCGGTTTCAGGTCCCGGTGGATGATGCCCTTCTCGTGGGCCTCCTCGAGGCCTTCGGCGATCTGACGGGCGATGTCGACCGCTTCGTCCACCGTGACGGCGCCGCGCTTGAGCACTTCCGACAAATCCTCGCCCTCGACCAGCTCCATCACCAGGAACGTGCACTCGGGCGTATGCTCGAAGCCGAAAATCGAGGCGATGTTGGGGTGGTTCAGGGAGGCCAGCAGCTTGGCCTCGCGCTGGAAGCGGGCCATGCGATCGGCGTCGGCAGCGAATTCCTGGGGCAGGATCTTCAGGGCCACGTCGCGGCCGAGGACCGTGTCGTGAGCGCGGTAGACCTCGCCCATACCCCCGCGTCCGATCAGTGCAAGAACCTCGTAATGAGCGATGAGTTTGCCGATCAAGGGCCCCTCCGATACGAATAATCAGGATCAATTTCATCTTATTGTAGCCGAATCACCTCAATCACGCCATAGTGGTTGGCAGAACCGGTTGGCGTCCGGTCTCAACGCCTCTATCTTGGCCGGAATGTACAAATCCTCCTTTCTCGGTACAGGGAACATGAAAACTGCAGTCATCAGCGACATTCACGCCAATCTAGAAGCCCTCCAGGCCGTGCTCGACCATGCCGACACTGCGGGCGTCGATGACTACGTCTGCCTCGGCGACATCGTCGGCTACAACGCAGACCCCGACGCCTGTGTCGATGTGATCCGCAACATGCCCAACATGCGCTGCATCCTCGGCAACCACGACGCCATGGCGGTGGGCGAGGGGCCGCTTCTCGGCATCAACGCCCAGGCCCATGCAGCCATCACCTGGACGCGTGAGAAGCTTGGCGCCGAACGCAAGGTCTGGCTGGCTGGACTGCCGATGATCATCGCCGACGCCGATGCGACCTACTGCCACGCCTCCCTTGATGAACCGTCGGCCTGGCACTATGTGAATTCCAGCCTCGATGCTGCGCGGCATTTCGCCCATCAGGAAACACGCCTCAGCTTCATCGGCCACTCGCATATGATGTTCGCCTGGTATGAACACGGAAGTACGCTGGCAAGGGTGGTCGAAGCCGAAGTCGACACTGCGATCGGTGACCGCTGGTTGGTGAGCGTTGGCAGCGTGGGGCAGCCGCGTGATCACGACCCCCGTGCCGGTTACGCCGTCTTCGATCATGAGACGGGCGGCGTCACCCAGATCCGGCTCGAATACGACGTCGCTGCCGCCCAGCGTAAGATTCTCGAGTCAGGCCTGCCTGCGGCTCTGGCCGAACGCTTGGAGTGAAGCCTGGATTGCCGGTGAGTCGGGCCTAGTTTATACTGATTTGATCTTCTTTTTATGTGTCAGCCGAAGTTGCTTGACTCACCCGCCTGGGAGAACAGCACATGGCGAATCCAGAGCCTGCTCTCGTCGGAACCATCGACGGGAAAGTTTTCCGCTACCCTTTGAACGACGGGCGTCATGTCGTCGGTCGGGCCACTGACTGTGATCTGGTTCTGAGCAACACTTCTGTTTCGCGCAGGCACGCAGCCTTGGTCAGCTCGGGCGGCCGTGTACTCGTGGAGGATCTGGGCAGTCACAACGGAACGCAGGTCAACAGTGCGGCGGTCAAGGCGCCCACCCCCCTCGCCCTTGGCGATACGGTGAACTTCGCCGACGTCGTGCTCTACTTCGGTGAACAGCCACCATCACGGGGAACCCTGACCCTCGATCCTCATCGCGATTTACCGGGAATCGCCGTGTCCTGGGATGAAGTCCAGGACAAACCCCGCCCCGGTCAACACAAGCGTTCCGAACTCTTCCGGTGTCTCGCAGGAGCCGGCGATCTCTTGACGGTGCCCCGCGCACCCGAGGAACTCTTCGAGCCGATCCTCGATCTTGTGGAGTCGGCCATGGATCCGGAACGCGCGTTTCTCCTGTTGAGTGAGAATGGAAGGTCCGAGCCGACGATCCGGGCTTCGCGCCTCCGCGGTGGCGGCGACGGCAGCAATGTGACGTTGAGCCGCACGATGGTTTCGCGTGTGCTGGAGGAGCGCACGTCGTTTCTGCTGGAGGAAGGGGGGGGCACCAGCGACCTCATGCAGCAGCAGAGCATCATCTCATCGGGCATCCGCTCGGCCATGGCGACGCCGCTGTTCGACAACAAGAACGTCATCGGCATTCTCTACGCCGATACGACCGATCCCACTCGCCACTACACCCGCGACGAGTTGGTGGCCTTCTCCATGCTGGCCAACGTGATCGCCGTCGCCCTGACACATGCACGCTACGACGCCATGGAGGCCGAGAAGAGAAGGCTCGACACGGAACTGGACGCCGCCCGCTCCATCCTTCAGACCATCATCCCCACCGTGCTGCCGGAGATCCCAGGCTACGAAGTCTGCGCCCACATCGAGCCCTGCTTCGAGGTGGGCGGCGATCTGTACGATGTCTCGACTCTGCCCGACGGAAGGGTCGCCGTGGTGGTCGGCGACGTCGCCGGCAAGGGCCTCGGCGCTGCGCTGCTGGTTTCTTCGCTGGTGCCTTTGCTCCGAGCGATGCTCGAAGCCGATCCGGACCTCGCCTCGTTGACGTCGAATCTCAACCGCCAGCTCTGGCGGACGACGGATCCCATGCGCTACTCCACCCTGTTTCTAGGAGTGCTCGATCCGGCCACCGGTCGCCTCGAATACGTCAACGCCGGCCACAACCCACCGGTGCTCGTGAGGGCTCATGGGGCCGTGGAGATCATCGGTTCGACAGGACTGCCGGTTGCGTTGCTCGATACGGGGACCTGGAAGAAGGACGAGTTGACTCTGCAGCCGGGCGATGTTCTGGCGCTCTACAGCGACGGCATTCCTGAGACCTGGCGCGACGAGGACCATGACTACGGCGACGAGCGATTCCAGGATTTTCTCGTGGCCCAGAGAGGCGGCACGGCCCAGGAGATTCGCGACGCATCCCTCAAGGACGTGAGCGATTTCAGGGGCGACGCTCCGGTGGGAGACGACGTCACCCTGCTCGTATTGCGGCGTTTGCCGTGAGCTGAATCCTGCGATCCGACGACGTTACCGAACTGGCCGCCGTGGTCGCGGAACCTGAAGAGGGCGCCGTCGACCTCAAGCCGAGGCGCTGAGAGCCTTCTGGCCTTCTTCGATGGCCTCGAAGGTTTCGAACAGGCTGTCGACCTGCGAGATGAAGTAGGTGCCGCGCACGCGCTCGTTGGGGCGACAGATGACCATGCGTCCACCGCCGTTTTTGATCGACAGATACAGCGACACCATGATGCCCACGCCGGTGGAGTTGATCCACTTGACGCTGCCGAAGTCGAAGAGGAATTTCCTGGCTCCCGCCTCGACCATCTCCTTGACCTGATTATGGAGCGGCTCGAACTCCGGACCTCCCATCACGTTACCGGACAAGGTGACGACATCGATATCGGTGTCTTTGCTGAACTGGAACTTCATGACGGGTCTCCTGGTGTTTCGAAACGTGACGGGGCTCGTCTTTATAAAAGACCGAATTGATCCACTATACTCAAGTTGATATAAGCCCGCAACGGGTATGATGGGGTTGAAACATGGTCGTGGCGCCACTGATGGTCGGGATTCTTATTAGTAGCTTCTGTTGAAATATGTGTTTCCTTTGACCTGAAACCCGTTTTTGTACGTTTTCCCTTCGCTTCGGAGCTCTCCCTATGTCCCAACCCACCCTGGGTTTCAGCGATCTCAATCTGGCCCTACCCCTCGTCCGCACCGTCGTGGAGCTGGGGTACGAGTCGCCGTTGCCCATCCAGGCCGCGTGCATTCCGCCCCTGCTCGAAGGGCGCGACGTGCTGGGACTGGCCCAGACCGGGACGGGCAAAACCGCGGCTTTCGCTCTGCCTCTGCTGTCGCGCATCGACCTGAGCGTCAACGCTCCCCAAGTCTTGGTGCTGACGCCGACCCGCGAGCTGGCCATCCAGGTGGCTGAAGCGTTTCAGACCTACGCCCGCCATCTGCCAGGCTTCCACGTGGTGCCTATCTACGGCGGCCAGCGCTATTCCTTCCAGTTCACCCAGCTGCACCGCGGCCCCCATGTTGTGGTAGGCACGCCTGGCCGCATCCAGGACCACCTGAGCAGGGGTTCTCTCGACTTGAGCGGGATCAAGTGCCTGGTGCTCGACGAGGCCGACGAAATGCTGCGCATGGGGTTCGTCGATGAGGTCGAGGCCATCATGGCTCTGGCGCCGGCCGAGCGTCAGATGGCGCTGTTTTCAGCCACCATGCCCCCGCAGATCAAGCACATCACCAAGCGGTACATGAACCAGCCGGCCGTCATCCGGATCGAGTCGAAGACCTCCACGGCGGACAACATCGAGCAGGTTTTCGTGGTGGTCCCCAACGCCGCCAAGTTCGAAGCTCTGGCCCGCATCCTGGAGACCGAATCGTACGACGGCATCCTGATCTTCGCCCGCACCCGCGTGGCGACCACGGAACTGACCGAGCGACTGGCGGCCCGCGGCTTCGATGTCGCGTCGTTGAACGGCGACATGAGTCAGGAGGCCCGCGAGCGCACCATCAAGCGGCTCAAAGGGGGTCAGATCGACATCGTGATCGCCACCGACGTGGCGGCCCGCGGCCTCGACGTCGACCGTATCTCCCTGGTCATCAACTTCGATATTCCCGGCGATTCGGAAGCGTACATCCACCGCATTGGTCGTACAGGCCGCGCCGGACGTTCGGGAAAGGCGATCCTTTTCGTCAACCCGCGGGAGCGGCGCTTTTTGACTTCGATCGAACGGGCGACCCGCCAGAAGCTGGTGCCCATGGAGATGCCCACCCACGACACCGTCACCAAGAAACGCATCGAGAAGTACAGCGAGAAGCTGACGGCCGTGATGCAGCAGGAGCCCCAGGAGTTCTTCCAGGAACTGACTTTCGAGCTTATGGATGAGATGGGCGTGGATCTCATGCAGCTTGCTGCCGGCGTGCTCTGCCTGTCGCAGATCGATCGGCCGCTGCAGGCCGAGGACAACAAGGCCCTGGAGAGTCCCCAGTGGGAGGAGCCCCGGCCGGCGCTCCAACGCGGCCATGTTCCGAAGCCGACCAGAGGTCCCGGAGGCCCACCGCGACCCATGGCCCTCTACCGCATCGAGGTGGGCTCGGCCGACGGCCTGGAAATCCGCAACATCGTGGGCGCCGTCGCCAACGAGACGGGGCTCAACAGCCGCTTCATCGGCCAGATCCGCATCCATCCCAAGTACGCCACGGTCGAACTGCCCGACGGCATGCCGCCCCACATCATGCAGCACCTGCAGAAGACCTTCGTGGCGGGCAAGCCCATGAAGATCTCGCGGGCGAAGCGGGGGGACTGAGTCCTCGATCAGATCCCGCACGTACGGTCCTCATCTGGTATGATTGAACCCTCGCATTCAATCCGGTCCCGACGCCGATGGTGATCGTCTCGTGAGGTGCCTTGTATGAAAGCCATCTGCCTAGTCCTGCTTTCGATCGTGTTGATGACGCCTACGCTTACGTCCGCCCTCGAACCCGGCCATGATTGGTTATGGACCAACCCCTTGCCCCAGGGCCTCGGTCTCGAGGACTTCTCCGTAGTCGACGACCAGCTTATCTACGCGGTGGGCGACGGCGGTGCCATGGTGCGCACCGAGGACGGCGGCGCGACCTGGATCAGCATGCCCGTCGGCCTCGATGCCTGGCTGCTGGGCGTCGACTTCACCGACGCGCTCACCGGCACCGTGGTGGGCGAGGCCAACATCGCCGGCATCATCCTGCGCACCACCGACGGCGGGCAGACCTGGACGCATCAGGAACCGCCTTCGACGCCCTGGCTGGAATCGGTGGACTTCCTCGACACCGACACCGGTGTGGCCGTGGGCTGGTCCGGTGCCATCTACTGGACCACCGACGGCGGCGCCACCTGGACGCCCCAGGTCAGCGGCACCACCGAACGCCTGCGCTCGGTCCACCTGTTCGACGCGAACAAGGCCGTGGCCGCCGGCGGCGCGGGCATCGTTTGCCGCACCGTCGATGCGGGAGCAAACTGGACGGTCATCCCCACACCCACGACCGAACGCCTCGAAGCGGTGGACTTCGGCGACAACGTCCACGGCGCGGCGGTGGGCTACAACGGCGCCATGATCCAGACGGCCAATGGCGGCCAGAGCTGGTTCCTACGCGGCAGCGGCACGACGGCCTGGCTTTTCGACGTCGCCTACCGCGACGGCGAAACCGCGGTGGCCGTGGGGGGCAACGGCGTGATCGTCCAGTCGTTCGATTGGGGTATTCACTGGAGCCGCCTCACCTCTCCGGCGACGACCTACTGGAACGGCCTGGAGTTCGACACCGCCGGAGGCCTGTTCGTCACCGGCGGTCCCGGCACCCTCTGGCACAGCGACCCGACATGGTCGGTGTGGAACAACGGCCAGAACGGAACGACCAACTCCCTGTGGGCCATCGACGACGCCACCGACGAGATCGCCGTGGCCGTCGGCATCCATGGCACCATCGTGCGGACCATTGATGCGGGTCTGACCTGGACCGAATTCAGCGCCGGCTGCGACACCACCCTGATGGGCGTCGACTTCGCCGACGCGGACACGGGCCTGATCGTCGGACAGAACGGCTTCGTTTTGCGCACCGACGACGGCGGTCTGACATGGACGCCCCTCACTACCGGGTTCTCGGGCACCCTCTGGGACGTCGCCATGATCGACGCCGACCACGCCGTGGCCGTGGGCTCGCCGAGTTCGATCCTGCACACGGCCGACGGCGGCGCCACCTGGCAGGAGGTGGGAGGCGGCACGGCCTACGACTACGGCCAGTCCGTCCACTTCGTCGACGCGCTGCATGGCTGGGTGTGTACCTTCTACGGTTACATCAGGGCGACCGACGACGGCGGGTTGACCTGGACCCAGCAGGCGGCCTCGTATCTCGACCTGCAGTCCATCCACTTCACCGACCTGCTCCATGGCATCGCCGTGGGCGGCGTGGACGGCAATGCCACGCTGCTGACCGACGACGGCGGCGAGACCTGGAGCCAGCAGGCGAATCCCGAGTATGTGTACCTCAATGGTGTCGAGTTCAGCGATGCGCTGACGGGGGTCGCGGTGGGCCAAGGGATCTTCCGCACCATTGACGGGGCAGCGAACTGGACGAGGGATACGGCGTCCTCGGTGTACTTCCAGGATGTCTGTTTGATGGGCGGCGGCGTGGCGTTGGCCGTGGGGCCGGGTGGAGCGATTCTGCGGGCTGGGCCGGATGGGGTGGTTGCGGTAGTCGAGGAGCCGCCGGCGGGGGGGGGCGGGCTGCGGGTCTATCCCAATCCGTTCAACCCGCGGACGACGGTCGTATTTTCCCTCGAACGAAGGACGAACGTGCAGGTCGATGTTTTCGATCTCGCGGGGAGCAAGGTGCGTAGCCTAGTGCGCGGAATGTACGATGCTGGGGATCATGAGTTGGAATGGAACGGGCGAGATGATTCCGGTCGGGATCTGGCGTCGGGAGGATATGTGATTCGGATCAGATCGGCCGAGGGAAGCAGCGGGCGGAGGGTGTTGTTGATTCGGTGACACCATTCCAGTGATGAATGATGGGGTGATCATGAAGTTGCGGCTGTTGCGTGTGTTCATCGTGATTTCGATTCTGATCGCCTTGGGCATGCTCGCACCGGTCCATGCCGGCAGGGTCTATCCTCCCTGGCTGCGCGACGATGAACCCGCACCGGTCTACCCCCGCATCATTGTAGACGCAGCCTATGTCGCAGAGCACTACGGTTGCGAGGGATACGAACTGCTCAGCCTGTATTCGCTGACCGGCGACCAGGCGGAAATCCTTGCCAACCGGTATGACGGTGAACTGACCTTTCAGCTCAACCTCGAAGGCACCCGGTGGCGAGACGGACACATTCCCCACAGTCTTCCTCTGGACCCTACTCTGCTCCTGGATGCCGACGGGGGTGTGCCCGACGGAGCGACCCTGCGGAAAACCCTGAAGGAGCACGGCCCCCGTCCGGCCACGCGCATCGACATGGAATCCGAGTTCATCCTCTGTGGCGGCACGGTGCAGCTGCAGAGCTTGGCCTACCTGATGTTGCGACAGGCCGGGGTCGATTCGGTGCGGATCTATCCCGGCGGTATCGACGACTGGCGGTCCGACATCACCAGGCCGCTCGTGCACATCATCGAGACCGAACAGCTCGTGGAGATGATGTCGCCGACAGCGGCGACTGGTGGTACGCCACGGGATTTCGTACTGATGGATCTGCGGCACTTCACGGATTTCTCCGCCGGCAGCATTCCAGGAGCGGTCAATCTGCCCTCACACCTCTTTGCGGAGGGCTTCCAGTCGCAGCTCGATCTTCACTGGCCGAACATCGATCCCGCCGCCACGCCCTTGGTCTTTTTCTGTTACGGGACCGATTGTATTCGCAGCCGCCTCGCTGCCACGAAGGCGGCGCATCTGGGCTGGCGGAACATCCTCTGGTACCATGGCGGATCCCAAGCCTGGATCGATTCCGGACATGAGCTCGAGATGCAACCCGCGTCCTCGGCTTATTGACGAACCTCGAAAACAGAATGCCGCCCGGTTCAGAGAACCGGGCGGCGTCGTCTTCTCCCTCACAACATGTCGACGAGTCTTCAGTCCTACTCGAACTCTTCTTTGATCTCGCCCCACGTCTTGTTCTCGTTGTCGACAGGGGTTCCGGGCTTGGTGCGGATGTTCAGCCCGATGTCATCGATGTGACACCACACGCCGGCGATGAGAACCATGTCACAGGGACTGATCAAGCCGTCGCCGTTGTCCTGGAAGCCATCGACATGCCAGAGATTTCCGTGCTCGGGATAGATCTCGATCCATGTTTCACAGGTGGGATCATCACCCGTCGGATTGGGGTTGTCCCAGGGCTCGTATACGCCGCAGGACAGGTGATAGGTAGGACCGACCCATTCGATGTGATTCCAGACGCCGTCGAGCATGATATAGTCGCAGAAAGCCATCTCTCCATCTTCGCTGTTATCGACATAGTCGTCCTGATGATGAATCACGCCGGGGTTGGGATAGAACTCGGTCCAGGTGGAACAGTTCGGCGGGATGGGTGATTTCGCGGGGTTGGACAACTCAAGATAAACGGTATCCTGAGCTGAGGCGAGACTGGCGCCAATGACCATCAAGGTCAGGCCGGCCAGCAGGATAAGACTCGTTAGTGATTTCATGTTTCCCCCTCGGTTGTTGGACCATGAATCGCACAGTCATCTCCACCATGCTACTCACATGTTTCGCCGGATCACGGAGTCTTACGGGAACTGCTGCTGAGTCTCCGGCTGCTGATGCCTTGTCCCTTCCATTTATTCATCCGGTGGTCAAATCAGATGTGCGGGCTTGCCGGTTTGAGGGAAATCGGTCCTGAGCGGTTCAAGTTCTGTGTCGGGGAGTGGCGTCACGAGGAAATGTGGTCCGTAGGCGGATCAAGGTAGACCAACCCATCAAGTTGCCCCCAAATATCCCGAGGCTAAACGACTACGCTGCCATCCTCGTGTAGAGATGATGCAGCCCGCCGAGAACTGGCTCGGTGTGGATCGGCCCCAGGCTTGGAAGCTCGACTGATCTCACTACCGGACAGTCCTTCTCCAGCCCCAGATGAGTTCGGCTTCGATGGTAGTAACCCAAGTACTCCTTGAGCGCCCGCTTGAGATGCCGCTCATCGAAGATGATCACATGGTCCAGGCATTCTCTCCGAATCGACCCGATCACCCGCTCGACATACGGGTTCTGCCAGGGCGATCGTTTTGCTGTCCGAACCTGCTTGATGACCATCGCCGACACCCGGTGAGTGAAGTCGAAGATCCCGTCGTTATCCCGGATGAGGTATCTCGGTGCGGTCTCCCATGGGAAAGCCTCGGCGATCTGCTGGCCCGTCCATGCTGCTGTCGGGTTCGTGGTCACGTTGAAGTGGATGATCTTCCGTCTCGCATTGTCGAGTACCAGGAAGACGTAGAGCACTCGGAAGGTCACCGTCGGTACGGTGAAGAAATCGATCGAGACAATGTCCGAGGCGTGGTTAGTCAGGAAGGTCTGCCAGGACTGCGAGGGTCGATGCTCCGGCTTGACCATGTACTTGGATACCGTCGCCTGGCTGACTCCGATTCCCAGCTTGAGTAGCTCACCATGGATGCGTAGTGCGCCCCACAATGGGTTCGCCGTCGACATCTGCCGGATCAGCTCACGCATTCACGTGACAATCTCGGCCTACCTGGCCACCGGTGGCGGCTCTTCCATCTCCAGTAGAACCGGAATCCCTTGCGGTGCCAGTTGACGACCGTCTTCGGTTGGACGATGAACAGTGATCTGCGCCAGTTGGGCCAGAGGCAGCTGAGGACATCCCAGAAGGCGCGATCTCGCTATCGAAGCGTGGGTCTGCTACAATTGCGCTGTAGGACTGAGATCTGATGGCGTAAGGCCGCGTTTTCGAGGATCAGGGACTCGCGGGATTTGAAAGCCGAACGCAGTATCTGAAGAGCAAGTATGCGCATAATCTGGAATCATCGGCCCGACCTCGTAAATCCTTTAGTAGCAGGGCCGATGAATAAACAGAAGGCACACCTATAGTGGCTCGACGTATGATTGGGAATGTGGACCTGCGGGGATGATCGCTACGATCCCATCGCCCAAGCGGCCGTCGGCCTAGGCGAAGTCCTGCCCCTCGTCGCTTATGGACAGGTCTCTTGGCGTTGTGCTGAAGAACCTCAAGCTGATGGCGTAGGCGATGTTCTCCAGGGTGAGCTGTCTGCGAGATCTGAAGAGCGAGGCGAGGGCGATCAGAGTGAATTTGAGCATCCAGACATGCTAGAATCATAGCGGTGTAACTGCAATGATACCAATGCGGACGGAATAAACGACAGGCACACCGGCGAAACGGTACTGCGGATTAAGACGCGATGTGTTCGAACGTAACTCAAACGATGGCCCGCGGGCGTCTGCGTTAGCGGGGAAGTCCAATGTGGCAGCTCGCAGGTTGCATCTGAGAATCCAAGGAATCACTTCTTCCGATTGAGCCAGGCCACGGCGTCCTGCCGCGAGCGAAAGACTTGTTGCTCGACCAGGTCGTCGTTATGGCGGACGGTGCCGAGGCTTACCGTCGCGAACGAAACATTTTCAGGGGCGATGATTGCGGACTTCCCCGGCCTAGTGAACTTCTCCATTCCGTACTCCGCGACCTTCGTGACATCCTGTCCGCTCAGTCTCACACCGTTGCTCATATCCCATAACCGATAGTCGGAGTCGGGACGGGCGGCGATGTCGTCCATCGCGCTGAGTAGATCGGTCAACTCCGCTTCTTTGGTGAACTTGATGTAGGTGATCCCTTTGGGGTTGTGGATAACGAAGTTCTTGCTCATCCCTGAATACCTCCTATGCCTTCCATTTATTCGTCCGGGCTGTCGAAGAAACAGTTAGGCGATCGATCACAATAAGTAAGCGCGTAAGCTAAATGAGCGAGGTTCTCAATTCAATCTCCGAATATAGTTCTAAACGCGACCATGTCACTCCATTATTTTTCATCCTGTCCCTTCCATTTATTCATCCGACCTGTCGATTAAGCAGTTAGATCCGACCTCATTTATGAAGCAATTTGTCAGTAAGAGGCCGCTGGTAAAATATTGGTAAAGCAACATTCTCTCTGAAAATACGCTGGGTTGTCCCTTCAAAATATACGTCGGGCTTGTCGAATATGCAGTGGACTTGCCTGCCAATTACCGAACCGGAGCATGTCCAGAGTTCTAGCAAGCTGTGCTTGTGACATGCTACCTTGTCGCTGTTGGGCTCGAGGCGTCCGACCGACTACGGAATGGGGAACATCCACGGCGCCACAACTGTGCCCCCGGAGGAACCATGACCTGGACCCACACCCAGACCATCGGCCTGCGCCACACCGACGCCGCTGGCCTGCTCTTCTCCCCCCGGCTGCTGGAAATGGCGCAGGAGGCCTTCGAGGAGCTCCAGGCCCATGTGTCGGTCTCGGTCGTCGGGCGCCTGAAGGGTGGAGGGCCGATCCTGCCGACGGTCCATTGCGAGGCCGATTTCCTGAAACCCATCGGTCTGGGCGACGAGATCCGGGTAGAGCTGAGGCTGGCGAAATCCGGGGAACGCTCCTTCAGTCTGTCCTATACCTTCCTTACGGCTGACGGCTCGGTCGTGGCGCGGGCCGCGACGGTCCATGTGGCGATGGACCGTGGCAGCGGCCGACCCGTCGCTTTGACCGACGAGATGAAGCGGATCTTCCAGCCCCTTGACGCCGTCGCCCCCTGAGTTCCTGTCCGACCCGACCGAACCCCATCATTACCAAACGTCATGTCACAATGAATGTAATTCGTTTGTGGGCCGTTGTTTTGCTGCCGATAATGATTCTGCATTATTGATCAAACCCCTGCTCCTCCGTTCCAATCGAGGCACAGTGCCATGAAACACCTAGAGACGTTCCATGCCCCCGATCCCATGCTGAGCGGTACGATTCCCGCGACCATCACCGACCGCGATATTGGTTCGATGATGGATCGTTACGGCTATCCGGACGAGATCCGCGAAGTGATCCGCACCGAGAACCTGCTGCCGACGGGACTGTTGAGCCGCATCCAGGCTACGTATCCGGACATCTCGGGCTTGACCGAGACCAGCCCGTTCCTGTTCCAGGGTAAGCAGCAGTATTCGGGTCTCGAGGGGTTCCGTGAAGTGGTCTCGGTGCTGTCGGCGAATGGCATCGAGATCGGACATATCGACGAACGCGAACTGTTCATCGAGGTCTACAGCTTCCTGGCCACCCGGCACGCCCTGAACGGAATCAACTGGCAGGACTTCGCCCGGAATTCCCTGTTCCAGCTCGTGTTCCCGCAGCCCGGGATGATCGATCCCGAAGTGGTCGCGGCCTACCAGGCCGCGTCGACGCCCGAGGCGCGCACGGAGATCGCCTGCCGCTACCGCGAGAAGACCAACCCCCACGACGGAAACCAGCTGCTGAACAAGCCCTGGTTCGTGAACGACGAGGGCGTGCTGGAGATTCTCGAGGGGAGCCAGCACAAGTATCCCCAGTGCCAGCTGATCTTCGACAAGACCACGCAGAACTGCTTCGCCTTCTGCACCTACTGCTTCCGCCACGCCCAGCTGCACGGCGACCAGGACATGTTCCTGCAGCGCGACGTGGCCCAGGTGCACGCCTACCTGCGCAAGCACAAGGAAGTCACCGACCTGCTGATCACCGGCGGCGACGCCGGCTACATGTCCGCCTCCCGCTTCGCCCAGTACGCCCTGCCGATCATCTCGGACCCGGAACTGCTGCACATCCGCACGATCCGCTTCGCCTCACGGATGCTCTCCTATCATCCCGAGATGATCCTCTCGCCGCGCTACGACGAGATGCTCAAGGTCTTCGACATGCTGAACGAGAACGGGATCCAGCTGGCCTGGATGTCCCACTTCTCGACGCCGCGCGAGCTGCTCAACCCCAGCACCATCGCCGCCGTCCGTCGACTGCAGAAGCACGGCGTGGTCCTGCGCAGCCAGAGTCCGATCATGAAGCACATCAGCATGTTCGAGGACGAGCAGGGCCGCATCGACGTCGAGCGCTCGTCCCGGAACTGGATCGATCTGGCGAACCTGCTGGCGACCCTGGGCATCGGCTTCCATTCGATGTACTGCGCGCGTCCGACCGGCGAGCAGGCCTACTTCGCCGCGCCCCTGGCGGAGGTCAACGCGGTGGCCAGCCGGATCCATCGCTCCCTGGCCTCGATCAACCGTCCGTCGCGCTACATCTCGATGACCACGTCGGCCGGCAAGATCTCCATCCTCGGCACCGTGGAAGTCGGCGGCGAGACGGCCTTCGCCCTGAAGTTCACCGAGGGCCGCAACATGGAATGGATGGACCGCGTTTTCCTGGCGAAGTACGATCAGGAGCAGAACACGGTCGACCTGCTCCAGCCCTTCGACACCGAGAAGTTCTTCTTCAGGAACGAACTCAAGGAGATCGAAGAGGCGTTGCATTCCGTGCTCGCAGGCAAGGCCATCAGTCAGTAGATCCGCGGCCCCGACCGGCTGCGGCCGTGGTTCGGTGGAAGCGACAGGCGGAACGATGATCAACAAGACGATGGATTCCGCCGCCGCGGCCGTCGCCGACATCGGCGACGGCGCGACGGTGATGATCGGCGGCTTCGGCGAGGCGGGCAGCCCGATCGAACTGATCCATGCCCTGATCGACCAGGGCGCCAAGAACCTCACGGTGATCAGCAACAATACCGGCAGCGGCCAGGTCGGCCTCGCGGCGCTGATCCGCAACGGCCGCGTCGGCAAGATGATCTGCTCCTTCCCCCGCACCGCCAACTCGACGGTCTTCCCGGAACTGTACCGGGCCGGACGGGTCGAACTCGAGCTCGTGCCCCAGGGCACGCTGGCCGAGCGGATCCGCGCCGGCGGCGCCGGCATTCCGGCCTTCTTCACCGCCACCGCCGTGGGTACGGTGCTCGAGGAAGGCAAGGAGCGGCGCAGCTTCGAAGGCCGCGACTACCTGATGGAGACCGGCCTGCGGGCGGACTTCTCGCTGGTGAAGGCGAAGAAGGCCGACCGCTACGGCAACCTGCTGTACTCGAAGACGGCCAGGAACTTCGGACCGGTGATGTGCACGGCCGCGGCCACGACGATCGTCCAGGTCGAGGAGCTGGCGGCGGCGGGCGGGATCGATCCCGAGGCGGTCGTCACGCCGGGCATCTTCGTGCAGCGCGTCGTCGTCGTTGCGGATCCGGCCCATGAATCGCAACTCGTGAAGGAAGGGCGGAGCTACCCATGAGCGCAGCGGCGGAAGCCTCCAAAGGCTGGAGCAGCGAAGCGATGGCGCGGCGGGTGGCCGACGACATCCCCGACGGCGCCTATGTGAACCTCGGCATCGGCATGCCCGAGCGCGTGGCCCAGTATCTGCCCGAGGACCGTGAAGCCGTCTTCCACGTGGAGAACGGTCTGTTGGGTGTGGGGCCTTCGCCGGCTCCCGGCAGCGAGGACCCCGAACTGATCAACGCCGGCAAGAAGGCGATCACCGCGGTTGCGGGTGCCGCCTTCTTCCACCACGCCGACAGCTTCACCATGATCCGCGGCGGCCACATCGACATCTGCGTGCTCGGCGCCTTCCAGGTCTCCGCCGCCGGCGACCTGGCCAACTGGTCGACCGGCGAACCGGATGCGATCCCCGCGGTCGGCGGCGCCATGGATCTCGTGGCCGGCGTGCGGACAATCTTTGTGCTGACCCAGCATACGACCAAGACCGGCGAGCCCAAGATCGTCGAGCGGTGCGAGTATCCGCTGACCGGCCTGGCCTGCGTGGACCGCATCTACACCGACCTGGCCGTGATCGACGTCACGCCGCAGGGGCTCGTCGTGCGCGAGTTGGCGCCCGGCATCAGTTTCGACGAGGTTCAGCAACGCACCGGCGCTCGCCTGGTCGCGGGCGCGTCCGTTTCGACCTGAAAGCAATCAGCCCCGGAGTGGGAACACCATGACACAGACCGTCAGCCGCAGCGCGGAACTCTATGAGCGCGCCCTGAAATGTATGCCTGGCGGCGTGAGCCGCAACGCCGTCCTGCGCCGGCCTCATCCCTTCTATGCGGCCAGGGGAGAGGGCTGCCGCGTCTGGGACATCGAAGGCGTCGAACGTCTCGATTTCGCCAACAACATGGCGTCGCTGATCCACGGGCACGCCCATCCGGCGATCGTCGAGGCGGTGAGCGAACAAGTGCGCAGGGGGACGGCCTTCACCTTCGCAACAGAACAGGAAGTGGATTACGCCGAGTACATGTGCGCCCGCTCTCTGAGCTTCGATAAGATCCGGTTCGTGAACTCCGGCACCGAGGCGGTGATGGGCTGCCTGAAGGCCGCCCGCGCCTTCACCGGTCGGCCGATGATCGCCAAGGTCGAGGGCGCCTACCACGGCCTCTACGACTACGCCGAGGTCAGCCAGACGGCGAAGCCCGAAAACTGGGGGGAGATCGACAGCCCCCGGAGCGTGCCGGTCACCTACGGCACGCCGCGCTCGGCCCTCGACGACGTCGTGATCATCCCCTTCAACGACTGCGAGCGCGCGCGCAGCATCCTGGACCGCCATGCCGGGAACCTGGCCTGCGTGCTGATCGACCCGCTTCCGCACCGGGTGGGCGTGATCCCCGCCGACGCCGCCTTCGTGCAGACCCTGCGCGACTGGTGCGACCGCGACGGCGCCCTGCTGGTCTTCGACGAGGTGATCACCTTCCGCTCCAGCCACGGCGGGGCCCAGGACTGGTTCGACGTGAAGCCGGACCTGACGTCCCTCGGCAAGATGATCGGCGGCGGCTTCCCGGTCGGCGCCCTGGCCGGCCGGGCTGATGTCATGGACGTGCTCAACCCCCTGGCCGAGAAGGTCCTCTTTCCGCACTCCGGCACCTTCTCGGCCAACCCGGTGACGATGGTCGCCGGTCACGCGGCCATGCGGCACTTCGAGGCCCCGGAGGTCCTGCGCGTCAACGCCCTGGCCGAACAGGCCCGCCGGCAGATCGCCGAAGCCGCGGCGGTCGCCGGGGTCGAGGCCTGCGTGACGGGTGCGGGGTCCATGTTCCGTGTCCACCTCAAGGCCGAACCTCCGCGGGACTATCGCAGCGGCTTCGTCGGACCCGCCGAGGCCGCCAAGGTGACGACCCTGTTGAACCACATGTTCGCCAACGGCATCATGATGATCAACACCTGCTCGGCCACCATTTCCACCCCGATGGGCCAGCCGGAAATCGACCGGCTCGCCGAGGCGATGCTCGGCGGGTTCCGCCTGCTCGCGAAGGAGTCGTCATGAAAACGGCCTTGATCTGCGATGCCGTCCGCACGCCCGTGGGCCGCTACGGTGGAGCCCTCTCCGCGGTCCGCACCGACGACCTCGCGGCCATCCCCATCGCGGCCCTGCAGGCCCGCAATGCGGGTGTCGACTGGTCGGCGCTGGACGACGTGCTGTTCGGCTGCGCCAACCAGGCCGGCGAGGACAACCGGAACGTCGGCCGCATGGCCCTGCTGCTGGCCGGCCTGCCGGAGACAGTTTCCGGCTGCACGCTCAACCGGCTCTGCGGGTCGGGTCTGGACGCCGTCGGCTCCGCCGCACGCATGGTGATGACCGGCGAGGCGGAGCTGGTGATCGCCGGCGGCGTGGAGAGCATGTCCCGCGCCCCGTTCGTGATCGGCAAGGGGGAGGCACCCTTCTCGCGGTCGGTCGAGATGTTCGATACGACCCTGGGCTGGCGCTTCGTCAACGGCCGCCTGCACAAGCAGTATGGAACCGAATCCATGACCGAGACCGCGGAGAACATCGCGCGGGAATACCACGTTGGCCGCGAGGACCAGGACCGCTTCGCTCTCTGGAGCCAGACGAAGGCCGCAGCCGCCCAGGACGCCGGCGTCTTCGCCGATGAGCTGACGCCGGTCAGCGTGCCGCAGCGCAAGGCCGATCCGCTGGTCGTCGATCGGGACGAGCATCCCCGCGCCACGACCCTCGAGAAGCTCGCGTCCCTCAAGCCCCTCGTGGGCGCCGACGGCACCGTGACCGCGGGCAACGCCTCGGGCATCAACGACGGCGCGGCCGCCCTGCTGATCGCCACCGAAGAAGCCGTCGTCCGCCACGGTCTTACGCCCCGCGCCCGGGTGCTGGGCACCGCGACGGCCGGCGTGGCGCCGCGCCTGATGGGCCTGGGTCCGGTGCCGGCCACGACGAAGCTTCTGGCGCGGCTCGGACTCTCCCTGGACGACATGGACGTGATCGAGCTCAACGAGGCCTTCGCGGTCCAGGCTCTGGGCTGCACCCGTGCACTCGGGCTGGCCGACGATGACCCGCGACTCAATCCACGGGGAGGCGCGATCGCCATCGGCCATCCCCTGGGGATGAGCGGGGCGCGGCTGGCGACCACCGCGGTGCATCAGCTCGCTCGCGGCGGGGGCCGCCTGGCCTTGTGCTCGATGTGCATCGGCGTGGGGCAGGGGATCGCGATGGTGATCGAGGCCTGCTGAACCGGTCGGACGCTCAGGTCCCGGTTGATACGGTCTCGAGCAGCCATTCGCGGAATGCGATCGTCGGGGCGTACGTCGTCTTGTCGTGGGGGACCACTAGATAGTAGCCGAACTTGCTGTTGTAGGTCCGGTCGACGGGAATGACCAGTTCTCCGCTCCCGAGCTCCCGCTCGATGAGGAATTTCGGCAGCAGTACGGCGCCCATGCCCACCATCGCGGCCTGCACCGCGGTCAGGAAATCCTCGACGACCATGCCGCGATGCTCCTCCATGTCCACATCCTGTTCCAGGAACCAGTTCTTCCAGGCGTCGGGCCGTGTGGAGATGTGGAGAAACGGGGCTGCGGCCAGGCTCTCGCACGACGTCACGCCGTGCTCGTCGCGGAAGGCGGGTGAGCAGATCGGCACGATTTCCTCGCCCATCAGGTAGGTGCATTCGGCGTTGGGCCAGTCGGGCAGGCCGTAATGGATGGCGGCATGGAGGCTGTCGTTGCGGAAGTCGAAGGGCTTGAGGCGGGTCACGAAGTTCACGGTGACGCCCGGGTGCGCCTTCAGGAATCCAGGCAGCCGGGGGATCAGCCAGCGCGAGCCGAAGGTCGGCAGCACGGCCAGGTCGAACTGGCCGCCGCCGGGATCGGTCATGATCCGCAACGATGCGGCCAGGATCATGTCCAGGGCCTTGCGCACGTCCTGTGCGTAGACCTGTCCGGTCTCGGTCAGGACGAGTGCATGGCGCCGACGCTCGAAGAGCTTGGTTCCCAGCTGGTCTTCAAGGGCGATGACCTGCTTGCTGACGGCACCCTGGGTGAGGCTCAGTTCCCGGGCCGCGGCGGTGAAGTTGCCGGTGCGGGCCGCGGCGTCGAAGGCTTCGAGCATGCTCGTGCTGGGCAGGTAGAGCCTCATCGCGGAATTCCTCCTCAACCCTCGTCAGCTTCGACCTTCCTCGTGAACAGGAACAGACTCTTGACCAACTGAGCCTTCCCGTCAACTTCCAGCAGCGGATAGGCCAGGAAATTGATGGGCCCCGAAGCCGGCGCCGGCTCGACGACCAGGTCGCGACCGTGGCTGAACTCGAAACGGTTGGCCGGGTGGTGGCCGAAGTAGTACATGCTCAGGGCGCTGAACTTGTCGGCTTCGCTGATGTCGACGGGCCACCACTTGCCCTCGGCGTAGAACTCCGCCCAGCAATGGTAGCCTTCGGTGCCGCCGTTGTTGCGTGACGACGGGATCGAAGCGCCGATGGCGAAACGCGCGGGGATACCGACCGACCTCGCCAGTCCGATGAAGTAGGCGTGATAGTCGGTGCAGTTGCCGTACAGGGAACTGCAGGCGAACACGGCGTCGCCTTTGCCCCAGCCCTCGCCGAACTTCTTGTACTGCATCTGCTCCATCACGTGGTCGTACAGGGCGCGGGCGCGCATCAGGTCGCTTGTGCGGCCTTCGACCGCCTGTTCGGCCAGCGCCCGGATCGTCGGGTCCGACGGCACCATCCGTTCGGGCTGCAGATACTGCTCGGCTTCTTCGGGGTCGCCGGCGTAGGCGTTCTTCTCCTGCCGTACGACGTCGTAGACGATCTCGAGGATCCGGCCGCTGTCCTCGGGCGTCAGGTCCAGCATGAGTACCCGGTTGCCGTGGGCGCGGTCGGTGAGGGTAGTCTGGGCGCCGGGCACGTTGATGGACTTCACGGTCACCGTCTGGAAGGCGTCGGTGTCGGCCAGGGGCAGCCAGCAGCGGGCGTCGCCGTCGATCTCCGGCAGCATCGCCCTGTAGGTGAACTCGAAGGCGTCGGTGCCGTTCAGTACGCCGAGCAGAGCGTCGGATGCGTCGGCAACCGGCGTGCGCACCCAGCGTTCGTCGTCGGTCTGTTTCCAGACGTAGTAGGGCCGGCCGTTGAGCTTGTGGACCGTGGTCTCGGTCACGGTCATCGCGCCGGGATCGCCCTCCAGGTAGAAGTCGATGTCGTAGAACTCGCCGTCGGCGCTCGCCATGTCCACGCAGGCGAAGTGACGCTGCGGCGCCAGCGTGGCGAGGTACTCGATGTGGACGCGCACCAGGTCGAGTTGCAGTTCCCGACCTTCGAAGTCCACCTTGAAATACCCGTCCCCCAGGGCGACCTGCTCCGCGATGTGCTTCTCGATGCCGGCCTTGATGTCCCCGGTAACGATCGGCGAGGCTTCGGCCGTCGTCGACTCTCCCGGCTTGGTGTCGTCTTTGGAGGCGTACGCGGGCGCTCCATTGCAAAGACAAAGAGCTAAGACCACCGACGTGGTCAGCAAAAGGGCGCCGATACGGCCAAGAGCGTGCTGCATGTCTCGGTCCTCTGAAGGGGGTTGAGTCCTCTGGTCGGTTCGTGGTCCCCGTCGTGCGCTCAGTGAGCGGGGTGGTCCTTGGGTTTTTCGGACGCCGCGTCGTGAGCAGGCGGGGACGGGGCGATCACCGCGTCGATGGCGTGGATGACGCCGTTCGAAGCGATCAGATCGGCCTGCACCACCCGGGCGTTGTTCACGGTCACGACGCCGTCGACGATCTGGATGACGAGGTCCTGGCCGCTGATGTTCACGGCTTTCATCGTCTTCATCTCAGCTGTCTCGATGATGCCGGGCACGACGTGGTTGGCGAGCAGGCCGGCCAGCATCGCTTTGTTCGCCGGCTCGAGCAGGTTCTCCAGCGTGCCGGCCGGCAGCTTTGCGAAGGCCTCATCGGTGGGGGCGAAGATCGTGTACGGGCCTTTGCCGTGGAGCTCGTCGAGCAGGCCGGCCGCGGTGATCGCGGTGATCAGGGTCGAGAAGTGCCCGGCGCCGGTCGCGACGGCGACGAGGTCGTTCGCCGCATGGCTTTCCTGGGCCTGATGTTCTGTGTTCTTTGGATGTTCCGCCTTGGCGTCGTGGAACAGTCCGGTCGAAATCACCAGGGTCGTGAGTGCGGCGAGCATCATGGTGTTCATTCGTCCTCCAGAGGGGCGCTTCCTCGGTATGGTGTTGACGCTTCTGCAGTCCCTCAGAAGCGCAGACATCTCCGAATCAGCCTCCAGGATAACGTTGCTCGACCAGCGCCGCCACGGGCCGTCCGGAGAACTCCGGCTTCCTCTCGTCCGCAACCGGTCCGTTCTGTTACGATCATGTCCGGAGACGAATAGTCCGATTCTGGACGTCACCACGCCACGAGAGAGGCGCCCATGAAAACCATCCGCTGGGGCATCCTCGGTCCGGGCCGCATCTCCGGAACGTTCGCCGAGGCACTCCGCGAAGCCGCGGGAGCGAGCCTAGTCGCTGTCGGATCGCGCGACCTCGGCCGGGCCACCGCTTTCGCTGCGGCCTTTGGGGCGACAAACGTCTACGACAGCTACGAGGCCCTCGTTACCGATCCCATGGTCGACGCTATTTATATAGGCACACCTCACACGTATCACTGCGAGCATGCCTTGCTCTGCCTACGCGGCGGCAAGCACGTACTCTGCGAAAAACCGATCGCCGTGAATGCTGTTCAGGCGGGCCGCATGTTCTCCGAGGCGCGCAGTGCCGGCCTGGTCCTGATGGAGGCGATGTGGACGCGGTTTCTGCCGGCCGTGATCAGGGCGAGGGAGCTCGTCGAGGCCGGGATGATCGGCGCCGTGCGCACGATCGTCGCGGACTTCGGGTTTCGCGCCGAGTTCGACCCGCGAAGCCGTTTGTTCGATCCTGATCTGGGGGGAGGCTCGCTTCTTGACCTCGGGATCTATCCCCTGAACCTGGCCTTCATGATCGGCGGCGCACCTCTTGAGATCCATGCGACGGCCATCCTCGGAGCCACAGGCGTCGACGAGCAATGTGCCATTCTGTTGCGCCATCAGGGCGGCGTGCTTTCGATTCTATCGGCATCCTTGTGCGCGGATACGCCTCGTGAGGCCACGATCTTCGGCAGCGAAGGCAGCATCACCCTGTGCCGTCCGTGGTGGGGGGCGACCCGCATCGTCCTTCGCCCCCGCGACGGTCGGGAAGAGACGATGGACCTGCCTGGCCGGGGCGGCGGTTATGCTCATGAGGCCGAGGCGTTCATGGACCTGATCAGGACCGGGACGATGGAGTCCGACATCATGCCGGCGTCGGAGAGCCTGGCCATCATCGGAACGATGGATGAAATACGTGAGCGGTGGGGCATGACCTATCCCTGTGAATCGAGTCGACGGGGAACGGAGGCGTGATGCAGACCAGGTCACTGGGGGCGAGGGACTCGAAATCTCGGACGTCTCTTGTACTTGTGACGATCGATCTATGTACGGTAATCGAACAAAGAATTGTGTCTTGATCCGAATTCGTGTATCATCAAGTGACTATTCTCGATTCGTTTGCAGACGTTTCTCCTGTCTGCCGCCGCGGAGAGGATCGCTTGCGTGAGTCTGCTCTTCCGGAGGAAATCAGGTGCACTACAGGAATCGCATGATGCTTGGTCTGGTCGTCTTCACCATTCTCCGGGCATCATCGGTCTCAGCCACCTATTCCCTTACCTGGTCCGACGAGTTCGACGGCTCCAGCCTCAACGCCGCCAACTGGACCGCCGACATCGGCAACGGCTGCCCGAGCCTTTGCGGGTGGGGCAACAACGAGCTCGAGTACTACCGCTCCCAGAACGTCACGGTGACCGGCGGCAACCTCGTACTGACCGCCAAGGCCGAATCCTACGGCGGCAGCAGCTTCACCTCCGGCAAGGTCCACACGCGCAACAAGCAGACCTTCCTCTACGGCCGCGTCGAGATGCGCGCCAAGCTCCCCACCGGCGGCGGCATGTGGCCGGCCTTCTGGATGATGCCCCAGGCCGACGTCTACGGTGGTTGGGCCGCGAGCGGGGAAATCGACATCATGGAGTCGGCCAACGCCACTACCTCGGTCGGCGGCGCTCTCCACTACGGCGGCAGTTGGCCCGACAACACCTCGACGAGCAGTTCGTATTCCCTCGGCGGCGCCAATTTCGCCGACACGTTCCACATCTACTCTGTGGAATGGGAGCCCGACGCCATCCGCTGGTATGTGGACGGCGTGCTGTTCATGACCCGCACCAGTTCGCAGTGGTATACCAATGCGGCGCCCGGCAACCCGCGCGCGCCCTTCGACCAGGAGTTCTACATCATCCTGAACGCGGCGGTCGGCGGCGAATACACGGGTTGCACGAGTTCGGGCTGCATCTCGGCCAGCTTTCCGCAGCAGTACCTGATCGACTATGTGCGTGTGTACGAGGACATCACAAACGTGGCGCCGACGGTGAGCATCACGTCGCCCACAGCGGGCGACAATCCGCCCGCGGGCGATATCGTATTCACCGCCGAGGCGGCCGATGCCGACGGCTCCGTCGTGACCGTCGAGTTCTTTCTTGGTGCGATGTACCTGGGCGCCGACACCACAGCGCCCTACATCTTCACCTGGACTTCCGTGGCCGACGGCTGCTACACGGTGACCGCCAAGGTCATCGACGATCTGGGCGGCTCGTCCACCGACACCGTCGACCTCACCGTGGGGGCCGGCTGCGGCCAGGCGCCGTATCTCGGCACCCCGTTCGTGCTGCCCGTACGGATCGAGGCGGAGGACTTCGACATCGGCGGCGACGGCATCGCCTACTACGATCAGGACCTGGGCAACACCGGCGGACAGTATCGTCCCGGCGAGGATGTCGACATCGAGGCGTGCTCCGACACGGGCGGCGGCTACGGCGTGGGTTGGATCAGCGCCGGCGAGTGGCTCGAATACACGGTCGTGGTGCCCGCCGACGGCGACTATACCCTCGACCTGCGCTACGCCTCGGTCATCTCCGGCGCCAAGTATCGTGTCGAGTTCGACGGCGTGGATGTGACCGGCGAAGTCATCGCTCCGGCCTCGGGCGGGTGGCAACGCTGGGAGACGTCATCCTCGACGGTGACCCTGGCGGCCGGTCAGAGGACGATGCGGTTCACGGCGATCGCGGCCGGCTTCAACATCAACTATATCGACTTCCCGTTCGTCACAACCGGTGTCGCTCAGGAACTCCCGCCCACGGGCTTCGTCCTGCATCCGTGCTATCCCAACCCCTTCAACCCCTCTACGACGATCCGTTACGATCTGCCGGCGTCGGCGACAGTAGGCTTGGTTGTCTACGACGTAGCGGGCCGCCTGGTGCGGACATTGGTCGCCGCCGAGACTGTGGGCGCTGGAAGCCACGAGGTGGTCTGGAACGGTCGGGACGAGTCGGGCCGAGCAGCATCGGCCGGGGTCTACTACTGCCGGTTGGATGCCGGCCCATACGCTCAAACCCGACGCATGACATTGGTGAAGTAAGCTCCTGATCGACGGCCATAACTTGCTTCCATGCAACTTGGCCGCATTCCACTGCGTTACTCCTTCCGGTCCCAACGGAAAAGGCAGGTGACGCGGATGGGTGGTCAAGGTCGTACGGTCGCGAAAGGGTGCCTCGTCGTGCTTGCGTTGATGGTGGGGGTGCCCCTGCTGATCGCGGCCGTGGTGGGGGTGCAAACCTGGATCCCCCTGCACAAAGCAACCGAGTCGCTGGTCGTGCTCGATCGGACCCTTGGAGCCGACGCCGCCTATGTTCCGCTGCCGTCGGGACGGATTCCCACCGAACGCATGGAAACCTTCCTGGAGCTGCGCGTGCGGATGGTTGCCGCTTGCGAAGACTACGGATCGGTGCGCCGCGGTTTCGATTCCGTCGCGGCCCTCGAAACCAAGGATCCCGGCGACCTGAGCGACGTCGGCGACACGGCCTCGGCGCTGGGCGGAGCCTCCTTGGCGATCACGCCGTTCCTGGCGCGATACTTCGAGCTGCGCAACGAGGCATTGTTGGAGGCATCGATGGGGCTGGAGGAATACTCCTACATCTACGCCGCGTGTTATCGCGAACAGCTGCTCTCCGACCAGACTCGCAATGAGATCTTCTCGGACGGAGAGGCGGTGTCACCCGATGCTGCGCTCATGATCCGGGAGTGCCTGGCGAAGCAAGGGGAGACGCAGGCCGACGATTCTTTAGCAGTGGAATTGGGGAAGATGGAACAGGATCCGACCCGTTTTCCTTGGCAGGACGGCCTGCCCGAAGCCGTGGCGGCGAGCATCGCACCATACAGGGATCGTCTCGACGAGCTGTTCTGCGGCGCGACAGCCGGTCTGGAAATGGAGCGAAACGCCAATCGGGCCCTTTGGATCGCCATCAAGTAGTGCGACCGAAACGCCGGATGAGCTGGAACGGGGCCAAAAGGCTGGATCGGTGGATGTGATCAGTTTTAGAGTAAACCTTGACTTCTTCGGTCCTTTAGACGATTGATCCACCTAGGCCCTTCGTGGGTCAATGCATCCGGATACCCCCGACCGTCGGGGATAAGGTTCGGCGATCACAAGGATCGTCGGGCCAGTTTGAAGCGCAGTGGGTTTAGCCGGAACAAGCCGGCGACCCTGAGCGCTTGGTTAAGCCGGCAAGCCGGCACAGGGAGACAAGACTGTGAAGAAACTGTACGTAGGCAACCTGCCTTTCACCGCGACCGAAGACGAAATCACGCAGATGTTTGGTCAGCACGGCACCGTTCACTCGGTGGCCCTGATCAACGATCGTGAGACGGGTCGTCCCCGAGGCTTCGGCTTCGTCGAGATGGACGACGACGTGATCGCAGCTGTGGTCTCGGCGCTGGACGGCAAGGACCTGGGCGGACGCGCACTGCGCGTGAACGAAGCTCAGGATCGTCCCCGCAGTGGCGGCGGCGGTGGCGGCGGCGGCGGCGGAAGCCGCTGGTAAGTCAGGTTTCTAGCCTGCGCGTTGAACAGGAACCCCGTCGCCGAGAGGCGGCGGGGTTCTTCTTAATTGGGAGGTTCGCACCAGGAGGAATCGTTAGAACATGTACCGAACTCCCAGCAGCGCCATCGGCTTCATCTCGAGCTGCATACCTTTCTGATCCTGGGCGACAGGGAAGCGTACAAGACCTTCGAGGATCAGATCGCCGACGGTGTACTTGAGCCCCGGGGCCAGGCTGAACACGGATTCGCCGGTGTTGGCCGCGCTCGCACCGAGGCCGGGAGTAACGGGGTCGATGTTTTGCCAGCTCAGTTCCAGCACAGGAGCCAAAGCGATTTGGCCTGAGTTGCCCACGGGGATCTGTCGTGAGAAGGCCAGGTCGACACCGAATTCGTCACCTTCAACGGTTGCGTCGGTCGGCACCTTCATGACACCCCGGGCGAAACGGCCGAGGTTGAGATCCAGCGCCCAGGCGCCGGCACGGCCCGACACGTATAGACCGGCATACATATCCCAATAATCGCTGGAGATGTCGGCGGAACCTGTGGGTGATTCGACGCCGAAGACCGGGGCGATTCCCAGCGTGTAGTTGCGCGTGTTGATTCGCAGGATCTTGTATTTGGCGAAGAGGTAGAGGTCCCCGCGTCCCGACTTCTTGGTCGTCATGCCGTTCATGGTCATGGAGCGGGAGTCGTAGACTTGGCGTAAGCCGAGCGTCAGGCTTTGGCTCATGCCGTGGACGATGACCACAGGCACCATTGTGCGATTCATGCTCCCGGTGTTCATGCCCTCAGGGGCCGCCTCACGGGACATGATCCGCATCTGCGTCCGCACGATCCAGCGCCCTTCCGGCGGCGTAAGGCCGGCATCGATGGTGATGCCGGCGGACACCGGGCCCGAAACGGAAATTAGAATCAACAGCAACGTCAAGAGGACTGTTCGAGACTGTGGTTTTGTAGTCATTGCAGACGTTCTCCTGCTGTGAAATTGGCGCGGGCAATGGTCTCGCGGATGGTCTCATCGGCGACTGTGCTGCCCTCGCTGAGAATCACTGTGATGCGCTTGCTCTCCCATGAGGCTTGAGCGTCAAGGACGCCGGGGATCGCCTCCACGAGTTTTTCGACCCCGCCGTGACAGCCGGGACAATCCATGCCGAAGACCTCGAAGATACGGACTTCACCGGTCTTGATGACGTCACGAGAGTCTGTGGCCGTGGTCGATGCGCAGCCACCGATGATCAACGCACCGATGCAGACCAGGGCGATCGCAATCAGACGCGCAGAGCGGGTTGTTTTCATAGCAAGTCTCCTTGTTCATGATGAGCTGAGAGGAAACCTGACGAGGCTCACCCCTTGATCACTACCAGCTTTTCCGGCGCCATGTCCTCCATGGCGTAAAGCATGCCGCCGACTCCCAGCCCCGACGTGCGCCGTCCGCCGAAGGGCATCCAGTCCACCCGGAACGCCGTGTGGTCGTTGACCATCACCGCGGCGGCGTCCAGACGTCTGGACAATCGCATGGCGCGCTCGACGTCGCGGGTGAACACGGCGGCCTGGAACGAGGCGGACAGGGCGTTGGCCCGGGCCACGGCGGCGTCTTCATCGTCATAGCCGTAGACGTTGAGCACGGGGCCGAAGATCTCCTCGGCCGAGGCGCGGCAGCCCGCGGGTGGATCGACCAGCAGCGTCGGCGCGTAGACGCGGTCGCTCAGGCGGTGGCCACCGATGGGACACCCGGCGCCGCTCTCCACGGCCTCGACGACCCAGGTTTCCACACGATCGACCTCGCCGGTCTGGATCAGCGGGCCCACGTCGGTGGCCGCGTCGACGGGGTCGCCGGTCACAAGGTTCTCGACATGATCAACGAGGGCGTCCACCAGCTTTGCCTTGATCTTCGCGTCCGCGAACACCCGCTGCACCGACACGCAGACCTGCCCGGCATGGTAGTACCCGCCCTTGACCAGCAGCGGCACCATGCGCTCGAGGTCCGCGTCGGCGGCCACGATCACCGGTGCGACACCGCCGTGCTCGAGGGAGCAGCGTGCGCCCGGCGCCAGCCGGCTGCGCAGCCGCCAGCCCACCTCGCCCGACCCGATGAACGACACGAAGGCGACGCGCGGATCGGCGGCGAGCTGTCCGGCCACTTCCGGCGCGCAGTAGCAGAAACGGCACCAGTCTTCGGGAAGCCCGGCCTCGTAGAGCAGTCCCAGGAACTTCAGGCACGACAGGGGCGTGGTGCCGGCGGGCTTGACGATGACCGGGCAGCCCACCGCCACGGCCGGCGCGACCTGATGGACGATCAGGTTGAGGGGATGGTTGAAGGCGCTGATCGCCACCACCACGCCGATGGGCTCGCGGATCGTGAACGCGGTGCGGCCGGCGCCCGCTGCGGTCAGGTCCATGGGGATCTGGTGGCCGCCGAGGCGTCCCATCTCCTCGGCCGCCAGATCCACGCCGTTGATGGCGCGGGCCACCTCGACCCGGGCGTCCTTCAGGGGCTTGCCGCCCTCGCGGGCGATGAGCAGGGCGAAGGCCTCGGCCTCGGGCGCCATGAGCGCGGCGAGGCGCTTCAGGATGGCCCGGCGTTCGTGGGCGGGCAGGCCGTGGGGGTGGTTGCGGTGGAGCCGCCAAGAGCTTTCGAGCATGGTGTCGACGGCCGGCCCGTCGTGCAGTTCGAGGTCTTGGATCGCAGCGCCGTCGAAGGCTTGGACGATGGTTCTGGTGGACGAGGCCATGGGGACGTGCTCCTCGGGCCGGAGCATCGCGGCTCCGATCCGTGTCGTGTCGGGGGGAGGAGGCGGCGATGTCGTACAGAATGGAGAGGGTAGTCGATTGTTCGAGGGGATTCAACGGGAAGGGGGCGAATCGAGGGGGATCCCGATCTTGAAAACACTCAATCACGACCTCGGTCAGCCGATAGGTCTGGGAGATTATGGAATCCAGATACCATCCGTGTCCATTGCAGGGGGTCGTCATGAACAGGTTCAAGGGACTGCTGGCCATCGTCACGGCGCTCGCGCTGTTGACTGTCTTCCATCCGACCGTCGGGTCGGCCGAGCCTCAGGATGGTGGAGTCCAGAAGGTGGGAGACTGGCGAAAGGGCTACCCGAGTGCCTACGCCTGTGGACCCAATGTCATGTACCTGGGCACCGGGATGCTTCTCCAGACCTGGGATATCTCTGACATGGCGAATCCCATCATGACTTCTGAAATCGAGTACCCCGATCTGATCGATGATCTGGAAGTGGACGGCGACTGGCTGGTAGGTGTAGCCCGCGGCATGTTCGTGACGTCGGATCTCAGCGATCCCCTGCATCCGGTCATTGCATCGCAGAACGAGTTCGCCGGTTCGGATTCCTATAAGATGTGTCTTGGCGACGGAATGGCGTACGTGACGAGTAGCGGTGGCGAGCTCAATATCTTCGATCTGGCCGACCCTGCTGCGCCCGTAGCGGCTGGTTCGGGATCGGCTTGGGGCGATGTCGACAGCATCGTCTACGAAAATGGCAAAGTCTATCTGGGTTTTGGAGGAGGTGGTTCCATTTTTGTCTTCGATGTGTCGGATCCCAACACTCCAGATGGACCGATGGAGTACTCTGTGGAGTATCCGTTCGTGCCCGATGGCATTCTAGTACGCGACGGTATTCTGCATGTCTTCGCCGGTAATGCCGGTTGGTTTGCCTATGGATTCGATCTATTCGATTTGATTTCCCTCGGCCAGATGAGTTCGAGTTCGACCCGTGTCCATTACTACAAGAACGAGGTTCTGCTCGTGGTCGAAGACGGCATCTACAACTTCTACACGTTCGGTGCCAGCTCTACCGATCTCATTTTTATGGAATCCCATGACCCCGGCCTGGAGCGGACCGTATTTGACTTGAGCAGCGATATGCAGCATATCGTCGCCAGAGTGACCGGTGGCGTTACCAACATCTACGACATATCGACAGCCTCGCAATTCGAGTTCGCCTTGCCTGGAAGGACGGACATGACGGGGCTGTGTGGAACTCTCTATGTGGCGGGTCAACATTCATCGTCCCGGCTGAGCTTCTACGACATCGATAACCCTTCCAGCATCGACTTTCTGGGCACAATGACCCTTCCCGGAGTTGTGGAAGATCTCAACGTCGCCGAGGGATATGCTGTCGCTTCCTGCCGCAATTATGGCGCGGTGGTCGTTGATCTTGGATCGGGATATCCGTTTGCCGTGCGTGATACCGTGATTGTCACCGGCGATGCGAGGGCGACGGGATTTCATGAACGTCTGCTCTATGTATCCTCGTCTGACAACTCCGTCACGAGCTATGATCTGTCTCTTCCCGGTTCACCCGTCGCGGTCGGTACGGTGACGGCGGTCGGACCGGCCGTAGATCTGGAGTTTGTGGATGAGTTCATGCTTCTTGCGAGCAATAACACCATTCAGTGTTTCGATCTTTCGGATCCGAATCTTCCTGTCATGGTCGGCACGATGGTGTATCCCACCAGTTCGTTGAAACAGGTGACGGTGGCGGCCGGCGTTGTGTATGTCGCCGGCGTCAATACAGGCATCGGTGTGCTGCAGCTATCTCCGACAGGCGAACTCACGCCCCTCACCACATTCGATCCGCCGGAGTATGTATACGGGTTGCGTTCCCGTGGTACTCGCCTGTACGCAGCCATCGGTACTGGTGGCACGGCTGTCTATGATGTCACCGACCCCTGGGATATCCAGACCATCCATCAGGAAACGACGTTACGCTTCGGGTTGGGCGTGGACATGTGGGAGCGTGTATTCGTGATTGCCAATGGTGAATATGGTTTCACCGTCTTCAACGACGACCAGGCCACGCCGGTGCATCTGAGTACGCTGGAGGCCGTGCGCATTCCGGGCGGAGCGTCGCTTTCTTGGCGCGTTCTCTCTGCAGGCATCGCGAGCGACTTCCATGTTTGGCGGGGCGACTCCGAGGCCCAGCGCATGCGCCGCACCTCAACGGCTCTCTCAGGTGCCGATCGCTATTCCTGGGTAGACCCGGCTCCTCCAGCCCGAGCAACGTTGTACTGGCTGGAAGAAACCTTCGTCGACGGCGCCGTTGCGTGGTACGGACCGGCAGACCTGGCGGAGATGTCTCTGCCGGTCCGCGCCGTGCTCCAAGAGCCTTGGCCCAATCCCTTCAACCCGCGGACCACCATCGCCTTCGTGCTTGAGCATCAGGGCCGCGCCGAGTTGACCGTCTACGATCTTGCCGGGCGCCGCGTGACGGTGCTGGTCGACGAGGTGTTGACGTCAGGTCGGCATACGGCGGACTGGAACGGCAGCGACATGGCAGGGCGTTCGGTTGCTGCGGGTCAGTATCTGATGCGATTGAGAACCGACGAGGGGATCGACGTACGGAAGGTCGTACTGGCCAAGTAAAGGGTGGCCTTGGGGTTGCCAAATCCTACTCGAGACGCACGGTGCGCGGGAAGCACCGTGCGTCTCTGCATTTCACTAGAACAAAGCGTGCGGGTTCTGCTGCCGGGGATTCCTGAACATCGAGAATTTCTTTACTCGTCAAACAGGATCAATGTTATCTTGATTGGCGAGTCATTATGTTCGAGTCCCTCGCGTATCGATGCCATCGCAACAGCGGTTCGGTCTCCATTCGAATCACTCGGCATCGACACCGCTATCCCCTGACGGAAGAGACCACGATGCTGAAGACCAACCTGTCCTTTGCCGTGTTGATTTCGATGCTGGCTGTCTTGCCGGCGGCGTCCCTGGCCGCGGACGATGCGACGCCGACGATCGCGGAACAGATGAACGCCCTGGAGGCCATGTGCGAGGCTTCTTCGACGGCCAGGTCGGCCCGCCACGTCGAGACGCCCTTGTACGAACGCCTGGGCGGTTACGATCGCATTCTCGAACTCACGACCGAAATCGTACGACTTCATGGCGTGAACGACTCCATCAAGCGTACGCTGGATCACGTGGATCCGGCGAACCTGGCGAAGCTCGTGGCCGATTTCGTGGCGGCGGGGACGGGCGGCGAGGTCAAGTACGAGGGCAGGGATCTGCCGTCGTCCCATGCGCATCTCAAACTCACCGATGCGGATTTCCTGTCGGCCGGCGGGGATGTCGTGACGGCCATGCAGAGCATGAAGTATGGGCAGGCAGAGATCGATGAGATCGTGTGCATCCTGGTGTCGTTGAAGGATCAGGTCGTTTTCGAATAGAGGCGATAGGCATCGAGATGGGCTGGCCTATCGGCAGGGGGCGCAATCATTGCGTCCCCTGTTTGCTCTCTTGGCATATCGATATCCCTACCCCAACACCACCAACCACCCCACACTCGTCACCACCGCCAACATAGTCGATCCGATCACGATGGCGCTCGCCAGCTGCTCGTCCCCGTTCATCTCCTTGGCCATGATGTAGGCCATCACCGCGCATGGCGACGACAGCAGCACCACGGGCACCGCCAGAGCCTCGCCCTCGAGGCCGAGGAACCGCAACGCCAGCCAGATGGACGCCGGATAGACCACCAGCTTCACGATTGAGATGACCAGGGCCGGCCGCCACTCCCGCGGCAGGTGCCGCGGATTGAGCCCCGACCCGATGGACAGCAGCGCCAGCGGCAGCGCCGTGCGGCCGATCATCTCCAGGGTGCGGTCGGCGACGTTCGGGAGGCTCCAACCCGAGGCGGACAGGGCGATGCCGCCGAGGATGCCCAGCACCAGCGGGTTGCCGGCCATCTCCTTGAGCGTGTCGCGCCAGAGATCAGCAGAGCGGGCACTGACCCGCTCCCGCGGCAACGCCAGCACCAGCGCCCCGAGCAGGTTGTAGGTGATGACCATGGTGCCGATGACCACCGCAGCGCGCGCCACCGCCGCGTCGCCATAGGCCTGAGTCACCACCGGCAGTCCGAAGAACACGGTGTTGGAGCGAAACGCGCCCTGGGCCAGAACGCCCACCCGACGTCGCGGCTGGCCTCGGGCGATCACGTAAGTGACCGCGGCGGTCAGCACGCTGGCCCCGACAATCACTGCGATGGTGCCGAACTGGGCGGTTTCCGCCAGGGGCTGGGTGGCCACGCTGCGCAGCAACAGGGCCGGCGCGGCGACGCGAAACACGAGACGAGACAGGGTCGCGGCCCCTTCGGTCGAGACGAAGC
>CALEMW010000028.1 GCA_937910695.1 uncultured bacterium | reverse complement strand
TTCTTCCAGCATCTCGGTGCGGCCCAGGCGACCTACATAGTTGTAGTCCAGATCGACGGATAATCGCGCAGGAGGGCCGAAACAGAGGTTGAGGGCCGTTCCACCCTTGAGCAGAAGCCGCGTCCCCAGGAAGGGGTGACGCGTGATATCACCAGCAACTTCTCCCAGACGAGAGACCTTTTCCAGGGTTGAGGTCGAGAATCCCGTGTCGGCGGCGCAACGCTGAAAATAGTCGAAACTAAAAGCCATGATCACGACTCCCTGAAGCCATGTCTCTTGGCAGGATCAGGTTCCAACGTTTATCGAGCACTCCCCCTCGATGTCCGCGAACCATGTACTGGGGGTTCTTGGGTTTGTGCCGGGAGCACTGATCAAGGAATTCGTCAGGGACATAGAACGTCTTCTGATGGGATTCCAGAAACCAACCCACCGCAGCCCACAGTTTGGACGTCTTGTAGATGGTCAAAAGTGATTCGAGCAATGACAAATCCAGTATCGGGAATCCACTGGCCGACTGAACCAGCTCCTCGACTCCACCGACATCAGCGGGTCGCCTGAGGCCTTCCACAAGAGTGCGCTCAGGTCCGGTGACCCTCAGGAGACGGCCCTGCCTCTCGACCGTCTTGGTTCCAAGCAGCCGATCGCTTTGTGACCAAGCCGGGTGCGGATCTGTGATGAAGCGGATGTTCGCATTTCCGAGACTGAGTGTTGCTCGTTTCCTTTGGGTCCAAACGGCATACTCATGCCACATCGAATGCGCGACTCCCAGCAGTTCAAGCGCACCATGGTGGGCGATCAGAACATCCCGGCGAACAGCGGCCGCGACCAGAAATATGTCAGGGTTGAATTGGCTCGGATCCATCCCCGGCGGCACGACTGCATAGGTCTCTCTGGCCACCAGTTTCAATCGCTGTGTTTTCAGATAGTATTTCAGATAGTCTACGGTGGCGAGTTTGCTCGAATGGCGGCCAAGGGCCTGCATGGCCTCGTCCAGCGAGAACACGGAATAGAGTCCTGACAGATCGAGCGACATTTTTAGAAATAACCTCCTATAGGGTGTTATTTGCCCTATTAGGCGCGAATTCGTCAACTATTAAGCTCGACACCACAGGCTCAACATTGGGCATGCTTTACGGCTACATAACATACAGGTGATATTTTACCCTATACGACGACATTATGTCAATCTTAAATAAGTAGGGGAATCTCGAATGGTTCCTGGACCAATGGCTCGTGAGAGAATTGCACTGAGTGTCGATCACTGCAGTTTTCCCCTTACCCATCGAACTACTCAACGAATCTGAAGCAGAATCTCATCGCGATGATAATCCAGATAGCTCTTCTGACCCGAAGTGAACCCCCCGACATTCATCGCCGCAGATGGATCCAATCCCATTCGCTTGAGCGACACATCATCCGCAACGGGCGAAACCACAAGCCGCCCCGAATCCTCGAACGAAATGAACCCGCGATCGAAGAGATGGTCGATCGTCGGCGTCAACAACAACCCATTCTCCCCATCGAGACGCTGTTCATTCGTGGAATGCCGCCACGGCTTGCAATGACTGGCAATGAGATGCTCCGCGTTCTCGACACGAGTGACACGGCAACACCGCTCGATCCGCCTGACATTCTCGCGGAAAATGCCCTGACCTTTTCTCGCCCGCGTTAGAGCCACTCGCTCCGTGTCGTTGATCGTTGGATTCTCTTGGATCTCGGTTTCGAGGTGACGCTCCCACGTTTCCTTCAGCGAATTGGCGACGCCTGGTCGATCTGCCACGAGCTCGGCCAGTGGGTCCACCGGGGCATCTAAAAATACACGAACTTCGTAGCCAATGAGACCCGCCAGGGCTTCCATCATCCCAATGGGTATCTCCGTCAGATAGACACTCTGGAGCCCACGCCCATTCACGGCACGAATAGGACTGTATTTGGCTGGCAGCGTACGACGAAGAACATCGATATGATCGGCCGGCTTGATCTGGTTGATGAGGGAGTGCCACTGAACATCGACTCTCCAGCCGATGGCGTCCCAACTGGCTCCCGCCGTGCCGAACTCGACCGGCTTGGGACTTTCATAGCAGTATGATCGCGCGACACCGATGCTGCAGATTCGTTGGTCCCGAAATGACAGAACGAGGTCGCCGGGACGAACCTCGCGCATCGTGTCATAGAAGTGATTTCGGGATCGGTTGGTCTTACGCTTGGGCGACCACAAGTAGCCACCCGATTGCTCTTGGCGGAACGTCTGGTTTTGATTCACCCACCAGTATCGCATGGAATCGGTGACCGGTCCCAGTACAGCCCAGGAAAATTCCTACGGCCTCTTCTGAGGAATTTTATCCTTCATAGCCTTCGCCTTATCCTCGTTCTTCTTATTGGCCTGCTTCTGACTCTTATCCTTATCCTTCTTGCCGCCCTTGTCACCCATGACCAGCTCCCTTGTTCGTGCTCGTCTGCATTTCGGCGCAGGGTGCGTCGCAATCCGGTCCCGACCATAGCACCAATCCCACTACCCGGGCGACCGAAAATCCTCATCAAAACCAAACACAAACCCAGGCTCAAAACCCTTCATGCTCCGTCCTCCGAATGATCTCCTCCTGCAACTCCGCCGAAAGATCACAGAAATAGTCGCTGTACCCCGCCACCCTCACGATCAAATGCCGATGCCCCTCCGGATCAACCTGCGCCTCCCGCAGCTGCTCCGCCGTCACCACGTTGAACTGCACGTGATGGGTGTCCTTCGCGAAGTACCCCCGCACCAGCGACGCCATCGTTTCCAGCCCCCGCTCCCCCTCCAGCACGTCGGGCGAGAACTTCATGTTGAGCAGCGTGCCTCCGGTGCGCAGATGATCCATCTTCGCCGCCGAGTTCATCACCGCCGTCGGGCCCTTGCGGTCCGCCCCCTGCACCGGCGAGATCCCCTCGCTCAGCGGCAGGCCGGCGCGGCGACCGTCCGGGGTCGCGCCCATCACCTTGCCGAAGTACACGTGGCAGGTGGTGGGCAGCATGTTGATGTGGTAGACGCCGCCCCGCTCGTTGGGCCGGCCTTCGACCGCCTCGTAGAAGGCCTCGAAGCAGCGGGTCATCAGCGCGTCGGCGCGGTCGTCGTCGTTGCCGTACTTGGGGGTCTTGTTCAGGAGGGTCTGGCGTAGGGGTTCGTCATCGGCGAAGTCGTGCTTGAGGGCCGCGAGCAGCGCCTCCATCGTCAGCGCCCCCTCGTCGAACACCAGGTGCTTGATCGCCGAGAGCGAGTCGGTCAGCGTGCCCGTGCCCACGCCCTGGATGTAGCTGGTGTCGTACCTTGCACCGCCCGCGTTGTAGTCCACGCCCGCGGCGATGCAGTCGTCGATCAGCAGCGAAAGGTACGGCGCCGGCGCGTGCTCGGCGTACATGCGCTCGAACACGGCGTTGCCGGCGATCTTCAGGTCGA
>CALEMW010000027.1 GCA_937910695.1 uncultured bacterium | reverse complement strand
AGGCCTTCAACCGCGCCGGCATCGACGTGCCGGTGGTGCTCGGCGGCGCGGCGCTGACGAAGAAGTACGTGGAGGTCGACCTGCGGCGGGTCTACAAGGGCAAGGTGTACTACGCGCGGGACGCCTTCGACGGGCTGCATCTTGTCGAAAGGATCAGCGCGGGCGAGCCGCCGCCGGCGGAGCCCCGCGAGCTTGTCGACGAGGCCTTCGAAGAGGCGGTGCGCGTGGATCCCGCCTCCGTCGTGCTGCCCGCCGACGTCGTTGCTCCGCAGCCGCCGTTTTGGGGCACGCAGGTGCACACCGACATTCCCCTGGACGAGGTGTGGCCCTACCTGAACCGCGCCGCCCTGATCAAGGGCCGCTGGGGCTACACCCGCGCCGGCTTGCCGAAGCAGGAGTACGAGCGGCTGGTGCGCGAGGAGATCGACCCCGCGCTGGCCCGGCTGATCGCCTCGGCCCGCGACGAGGGCTGGCTGCGCCCCGCCGCTATCCACGGCTGGTTCGCCTGTCGCCGCGCCGGCGATGTGGTCGAGGTGTTCGCTTCACCCGACGACGCCGCACCGACCTGGCGCTTCCCGTTCCCCCGCCGCCTGAGCGCGCCTCACCGCTGCCTCACCGACTGGTTCCGCGCCGACCTCGACGTGATCGGCGTGAGCGTGGTGACCATGGGCGCCGCCGCGACAGAATACTGCGCCCGCTTGATGGCTGCCGACTCGTACCAGGAGTACTTGCTGGCCCACGGTTTTGCGGTGGAGAGCGCCGAGGCCCTGGCCGAACTGTGGCACAAACGCATGCGCGCCGAACTCGGCATCGACGGCGACGACGCCGCGGACCCGACCGAGATGATCAAAGGACGATACCGCGGTCGACGCTTCAGTTTCGGCTATCCCGCGTGTCCGGACCTCGAGCACCAGGCGTTGCTGGCCGAGATGCTCGATTGGAAACGGATCGGCATCGATCTGTCCGAGGGGTTCCAGCTCGACCCGGAGCAGAGCACCAGTGCGATCGTGGTGCATCATCCCGAGGCGGAGTATCTGAGCACAGAAAGATGAGGGGCATGAAGGCGATCATCATGATGGTGTGTCTGGTGTTGTTGGCGGCCCCGGCGAGCAAGGCCCAGGACGAGCCGGGCCGCTCACCCGCCTGCGAAGACCTGCACTGGAACGCCACCTGGACGATCCTGGCGGTCGGCGCCGTGGGCACGGCGGTGGCGATGATCGACGACGAGATCATTCCCTCAGGCGATCGCCATCCCGACCGGGAGCTGGGGTTCGTGCTCGATGCGGGTAACGTGTACGGCGAAGGGCGTCTGGTGGGCGGCATGTGCTTCGCTTCGCTGGCCTACGGCGCGCTGGCCGACGATGCGCGCATCGCCGCTCTCGGTGTCGACCTGACCAGATCGTTCTTCGCGACCGGGTTGGTGACCGGCGCGCTCAAGTTCAGTGTGAACCGCCATCGACCGAACGGCGGCGAGCACTCCTTTCCCTCGGGGCATACCTCGAGCGCCGCGAGCACCGTGGTCGTGCTGTGGCGCCACCTCGGCTGGCAGGCCGGGGTTCCGGCCGCGATCATGACCGGCATCACAGGGGCGGCGCGCATCGAAGCGCAGAAGCATTATCTGTCCGATGTGATCGCCGGTGCGACCATCGGGTTGGTGATGGGGCGACTGGTGACCAACCGCCGGGACGAGCGGGACGGGTGGACGGTGGGCGCCATGCCCGGGGGGCTGACGGTGTCCCGAACTTTCTGAATCGTACGCTCCCTGCGTGGATCCACGCACAGGGAAAACACGGCATCAAAAAGGGCCGACCCCATGGGGTCGGCCCTCCTGTGTACCGTCAGCATTCAGGCACGTGCGAGAGAAGCGCCCGATGCTAATCCCGATACATCGACTTGACCTGGCCCCAGCTCATATCGTCGTTGCTCACCGCGCAGCCGTCGATGTAGAGGGACATGGTCATCATGTTCCACCACGCGCCTTCGGTGCCGCCGCCGTTGCAGGCGGTGTCGAGGAAGTCGGGGTAGTTCACCGGCATGGGGTCGCCGAGGGCGGTGCTGCCAACTTCCACGCCGTTGGCCACCGAGAACGCCACGCAGGTTTCGGGATAGCCCTCGAAGTAGGCGGTGGCCTGCACGTTGGTCACCGCGTGGACCTGAACGTGGTTCACGTACTGGATCGTCTCGAATTCGACGTAGTTCAGGATCGGACCCGAGTAGAAGGCGTCGCCGCCGGCCCAGGGGCCGCTGCCGCTCAGCCAGATCGTGCCGCCGACGAAGGTCTTCATGTAGGTGCGGTTGCCGGTGCCGTTGGCATTGACGAAGTCGGTGAGCACCACGGGCGCCGTCTCGATGATGCCGCAGGAGTAGCCCCATTCGGTGCCGAGGGACATGCCGTCCCACGACTGGGCGTTCAGGACGGTGCCGGGCATCAGGGCGCCGCCGCCGGGAGCCCAGGACTCGGTGTAGCGGCCGGTGGCGATGGTGCCGCCGATGTCGGTGGTTTCGTAGATGCCGTCCACCGGCGGACCGGCGAGGGCGGCCGCGGACAGGCCGAGCAGCAGGAGCGTCGTTAACAAGGTGCGGATCATGTTATCCCCCAAAGGTGAAAGGGCGAGCGAATCCGAGAGGAAGATCATCCAGATTCGCGATCAGTCAATGATAACAGAATATAGAAATCCGGGAAGGGGTGATTTACGCCTTCATTCATTATTTTGGGGATTGTATAAGGAGCATATATCTGATATATTAGATACAGTGTCCAATGTCAGAGCGGATTGGCGCTCGATTCTGCACGATAAGCGAGCGATATGCTCTCCAAGCGGGGAACCGTCGTCGATAACGCGATGAACAATGCTATTCACCCAGGAGTCGACTATGAGATCCGACGCCATCACCCAGCCCCTCCAATCCACCTCGCTGCGCGAGCAGGTCTACGACGTGCTGTGCGAGCTGCTCGACCGAGGTGAACTGCGCGGCGGCGAGGTCGTGGACCTGAACGATCTGTCGAAACGGCTCGGGGTGAGCCGCACGCCCATGCGGGAAGCCCTGCTGAAGATGGAGATCGAAGGCTTCGTGGACATCCGCCCGCGCAGCGGTGTGATCGTGCGCTCGTTGACCGAACGGGACATCCGCAACCTGTACCAGATGATCGGCGCGCTGGAATCGTCGGTGCTGCTGACCGAGGCCGACGTGCTGACCGACGACGTGATCCGCGAAATGCGCCGCTGGAACGAAGCCTCGAAAGAGGCTCTGGCCACCGACGACTTCGGCGGTTATTACACCGCGAACCTGGCCCTGCACAACGCCTACCTGCACCTCTCGCGCAACGCCGAACTGGTATCGCGGGTGAAGGTGATGAAGCAGCGCTTGTATGATTTCCCACGCCGACGCGGCTTCATCCGCGAATGGGAAGAGGCGTCGACCGCCGAACACGACGCCATCGTGAGCTGGCTCGAGCAGGGCGACGCCACCGCGGCGGCCGAGGTGGTGCGCGACGTGCATTGGAGCTTCGAGGTGCAGGAGCGGTATATTCGGAAGTATTATCTGGAGGAACTGGGGACATGACCACCACCACCATCCTCAACCTCCAACGCTTCTCCCTGCACGACGGCCCCGGCATCCGCACCACGGTGTTCATGAAGGGCTGCCCCCTAAGCTGCGCCTGGTGCCACAACCCCGAGAGCATGGACCCGCGCCCCGAAGTCATGATCAAGGACGACCGCTGCATCGGCTGCGACCAGTGCGCCCCTGTCTGCGGCCCCGGCATTGCCGGGAGACTCGACATGGACCCGCAGGTGAATCGCCCCGATGAAACCTGCGAACGCTGCGGCGCCTGCGCCGACACCTGTCCGGCCGAAGCCCGACAGCGTGCGGGCCGCACGATGTGCGTGGAGGAGGTGGTGGCCGAAGTCGGCCGCGACCGCGCCTACTACG
>CALEMW010000026.1 GCA_937910695.1 uncultured bacterium | reverse complement strand
GTTGTGTCGCCCTGGACAAGCACGAGGTCGGGTTGGGCGTCTGCCAGGTACTCGTCGACGCCGGATACGGCTCGACCGGTGAGTCCGGCCAGGGTCTGGTCCGGGCGCATGAGGTCGAGGTCGGCGTCGGGAACGATGCCGAAGACCTCCAGAACCTGGTCGAGCATCTCGCGGTGCTGGGCCGTGACGCAGATGTGGGGTTCGAGATCGCCGGCCTCGCGCAGGGCCAGAATCACCGGCGCCATCTTGATGGCCTCGGGGCGGGTGCCGAAAACGAGGGAGATACGGGGCTTGGATCGGGTCACGAGGCCTCCCGAGGCGCTGGGGCACCTGTTGATTTTCATAGTGCGCGTGCTTACAATAGCCGCTGTCGCATCGCCAGACCAGCCTGGAGTGCTCCCCGCCGCGGCTTACCACCGCGGCGTTTGCAGATCCGTTACCCGAGAGGCAGCCCCTTGAAAGCCAAGGACATCCGCGCCCGTTTCCTGGACTTTTTCGCCCAGCGCGGCCACACCGTGGTCGATTCCAGCAGCCTGGTGCCCGAAGACGATCCCACGCTCATCTTCACCAACGCGGGCATGAACCAGTTCAAGGCCGTGTTCGTGGGCAAGGAGAAGCGCGACTACGTGCGCGCCGCCTCCTGCCAGAAATGCATGCGCGTAAGCGGCAAGCACAACGACCTCGAGGAGGTGGGACGCGACGCCCGTCACCACACCTTCTTCGAGATGCTCGGCAACTGGTCCTTCGGCGAGTACGGCAAGCGCGAGTCCCTCGAATGGGGCTGGGAGTTCCTGATCAAGGAGATGGGCCTCGACCCCGAACGCCTCTGGGCCTCGGTCTACAAGGACGACGACGATGCCTACGCCATCTGGCGCGACGTGATCAAGCTGCCCGAAGCGCGCATCATGCGCCTGGGCGACCTCGCGCAGGGCGACGAGGAGAACTTCTGGTCCATGGGCGACACCGGCCCCTGCGGCCCGTGCTCGGAGATCTACGTGGACCAGGGCGCAGCGATGGCCTGCGACCACCCTGACGGCTGCATCCTCGGCGTCTGCGACTGCGATCGCTGGCTCGAGATCTGGAACCATGTGTTCATGGAGTTCGATCGCGACGAAGCAGGCACGCTGCACAAGCTGCCGATGCTCAGCGTCGACACCGGCATGGGGCTCGAACGTCTCGTGGCGGTGTGCCAGGGCGTGACCTCCAACTTCGCCTGCGACCTCTTCACGCCGCTGATCGGGTTCGTGGCCGAGCTCAGCGGGCGCGCCCCCGAAGGCGAGGACCGCATCGCCATGCAGATCATCGCCGACCATGCCCGGGCGGTGACCTTCGCCATCACCGACGGGGCCGCTCCGGGCAACGACGGCCGCGGCTACGTCGTGCGTCGCATTCTGCGCCGAGCGGCCCGAGCGGGCCGGCGCCTGGGCTTCTCCGAGCCGTTTCTCTGGCGCTGCGCCGAAGTCGTGATCCGGGAGATGGGCGAGGCCTATCCCGAGATCATCGAACGCCAGAAACGGGTGATCGAGGTGATCCGGCGCGAGGAGGAAAGGTTCAATCTGACTCTTGACCGTGGCCTGCAAGTCTATGAAGAAATGAGAGATGCGTCTTCTGGTCAGATCTCAGGCGAAGACGCCTTCAAGCTCCACGACACCTTCGGCTTCCCCTTGGACCTGACCCGCGTGATCGCCGAGGAGGACGGCCTGACCGTGGACGAGACGGGCTTCACCGCCTGCATGGAACGTCAGCGGGCGAGCAGCGGCAAGGAACGCCGCTACATGGCCGGCGTGGGCGACTGGACCGCCCTGGGCGCCGAGGATCCCGCCGCCTTCCGCGCCACATTCAAGGGATACGGCGCGTTGGAAGGGTGCGCCCGTGCCGTGGGCGTGCGCGCCGCCGGCGACGGCATCGCCCAGCTGCTTTGCGAGAGCACGCCCTTCTACGCCGAGTCCGGCGGCCAGGTGGGCGACACGGGAATCGTTGTTCTTGCGAACGGCACGAAGGTGGAGGTGCTCACGACCGTCGGCGGGGAAAACGGTCCCCTGATGGTGGTGGCCGCCGACGCCGCCGACCTCGCGGCGGACTTGGCCGACGACCCGACCGTGACGCTGACCGTCTCCGATGTGCGCCGCCAGACCATGCGCCATCACACCGCCACCCATCTGCTCCACGCGGCCCTGCGGCGCGTGCTCGGCGACCATGTGGCCCAGGCGGGATCGGAGGTGGGGCCCGGCAAGCTTCGCTTCGACTTCCACCAGGACGGCGCCGTGTCCGCCGCCGATCTGACCCGTGTCGAGTCCCTGGTTCTCGACGAGGTCCTGGCCAACTCCGAGGTACGCGTGCACGACGACGTCCCCCTGGCCGAGGCCCGTGAACGCGGAGCCATGGCCCTGTTCGGCGAGAAGTACGGCGACCGCGTGCGGATGATCGAGATTCCCGGCAGCACCGCCGATTTCTCCCTCGAACTCTGCGGCGGCACCCATGTGGCGCGGACCGGCGACATCGGGCCCTTCCGGATCCTCAGCGAGAGCAGCAGCGCGGCGGGGGTGCGGCGCATCGAGGCGGTGGCCGGCACCGCGGCGCGGGCCGTCATCGAGGCCGAACGCGCCCAGTTCGATGCTGTCCGCGGACTGTTGCGCCGCGACGCCGACCCCGTCGAGCAGATCGCCTCGCTGGTCGCGGAGCGCGACGCCCTGGCGGCGGAACTCCAGAATATCAAGCGTGCCTCGGCCGCCGGCGGCCTCGACGAGCTGCTCGCCGGCGCCGTGGACCTCGGCGACATCAAGCTGCTCTGCGCCCGTGTCGACGCCGACGGCCGCGACGCCCTGCTCGAACTCGGCGATCGGGCACGGGACCGTCTCGGCCGGGGGGTTGCCGTGCTTGCCGCCGAGTGGGAGGGCAAGGCCACCCTGCTGGTCACCGTCAGCGCCGATCTGGTGGCCTCGAAGACACTCCACGCCGGCGACCTGGTCAAAGCCGTCGCGGCGGCGGCGGGTGGACGCGGCGGCGGCAAGCCCAACACGGCCCAGGCGGGACTGCCGAACGCCGAGGCCATCGCCCCGGCCCTGGCGGCGGCGCCGGGGATCGTCGAAGTCCAGATGGCCTGATTGCGGGCCAAGAGTATCCCAAGGGGGGCAGCCGGAGGGCTGCCTCACTTTTTTGGGTTCGAATCGGCTCAAAAACCTCAAGAACGCCATATTTCCGTCGATGGATCCCAGGAATCAGTATCCGTCCCGTTCGACTGCGCCCCAAAGGGCGGAGCGGTTCGGCCCTTGATCATCGATGGAAAGAGCCCTGGTCTTGCTTCAACGCACGCATGCCACCATCAGGAGTCTCATTGCCCGGACGGCATGGATCGTCCTGGCGTGCCTGACGTGGGCGACGACGGCGGGCGCTCTCGAAATCCGCACGGGCCAGTACGCTGGCAACTCCTCTGCGGGCCGTGAAATCATCGGCCTCGGTTTTCGCCCTGTCGTGGTGATCGTCAAGGGCGATACCGGCAAGAGCGCGATCCTGCGGTCGGCCACCATGCCGGACGGCTTCGCCAAGAACCTGGGCGAGGACAAGAACCTGCTCGCCAACATGATCACGGGCTTCCTGGACGACGGATTCACCCTGGGTGCGATGGCCGAGGTCAACGGCAACGGCAACGACTACTGGTGGATCGCCTTCGCCGAAGATCCGGGGGCGATGGCGTTGGGCACGTTCATGGGGACGGGGACGCCCCTGACGGTCTCCGATGTCGGCTTCGAGCCCGACTACGTGATCGTGATGACCGAGGACGGGGAACATCCCTACCACCGGATGTCGACGATGCCGTCCCTGCAGAGCGCGGCCTTGAAGAACGACAGCCTCAATGCCGACCGGATCGGCAACTTCACCACCTCGGGCTTCCAAGTGGGCAACCAGAAGAACGTCAACGTCGCCGGTTTCCAGAGTCATTACATCGCCTGGAGAGAGGTGCCGGGAGAGATGGCCGTCGGCTCCTTCGTCGGCGACGCGTCATCGTCCCGCGAGATCGCCGCCGGCGGTTTCCTGCCCGACTACGTGGTGGTGAAATCAGAGAACAATAAGGGCGGCGTCCACCGGCCGGCGAGCTTGGCGGGCAACGCCTCGCTCATGTACACCAAGGACGCGAATCTCGTCGGCGCCATCCTCGGACTTGGCCCGTCCGGCTTCACCGTCGGGCCAGAGCCCGAGGTCAACGAAGCGGGCAAGACGATCCACTGGGCCACGTTCCATGAGCCGAAGGCGGACCTCGGTGTTTCCGCAGCGATCGCGCCTCTGCTGGCGAACGTGGGCGACCAGGTCGAGATCGTCGTGAAGCTGGGGAACGCAGGACCCGATGCGGCGACGGGGGTGGCTCTCCATCACGCCCTTCCGGCCGGGCTGACCCATGTCTCGGCGACGGCCACCGCCGGCGTCTACGATCCCGGGACCGGCCTGTGGAGCCTGTCGTCCCTGCCCATGGCCGGGGCCGCCCAGCTGACGATCACCGCCACGGTGGCCGAGGGAGCCGGCGGCACGATCCAGACGTCGAGGGTCTCGGTCAGTCAACTCGACCAGTACGACCCCAACGACGCGAACGACGCTTTGAGTGCCGGGGTGCGCATCCAGGCCGCCGACCTGGGCCTCGTTGTGACCTCGCTGACTCCCACGCCGAGGGCTGGGGATCTGATCCAGATCGGAATCCAGCTGGGGAACGACGGCCCCGACGCCGCGACCGGCATCGTCGTCGTCGACCTGCTGCCTGCCGGGCTCACCTACCAGTCCCACTCGGCCAGCCTCGGCAGCTACAGCCCCCTCGACGGCGGTTGGTCCATGGCCACCCTCGGGTCGGGCAGCTCGGCGACGCTGCGGGTCAACGCCCGCGTCGATGACGACGCGATCGGGGCGAGCATCATCGATTGGGCGACGGTGACGACCACGGATGTGGAAGACCCGAATCCCGCCAACAACCAGGCGAGCATCACGTTCACTGTCCAGGCCGCCGACCTGGCCCTCGGGCTGGGAGTCAATCAACCGGCGCCGGAGCAGGGCGAGCTCGTGCGTTTCACCGCCACGTTGAGCCAGCAGGGACCGGACCCGGCGGACGACATCGTCGTCGACGCCCTGCTGCCGCCGGGGCTGACCCTGGCCCTGGCGACGCCGTCGCAGGGATCCTACGATTCCGGCACCGGGCGCTGGACCCTGCCGTCTCTGCTGGTTGGCGGTACGGCAGTCTTGACCCTCGATGCGAACGTGACGGCCCCATCCGGCACGGCAATTCCGGTGACGATGGCGGTGGCGTCCTCCGTTCCCGGCGACCCTGACCCCCTGGACGATACGGCCACCACGACGCTCACCGTACTGGGTGTCGATCTGGCCGTGAACCTGGTCCTCGACGATCCCTTGCCGAACACGGGCGACACCGTCGTCTACACGCTCACGGTCGAGAACGTGGGCGGAGGCACCGCCACGGGCGTGGCCGTGGCCGATTCGCTGCCCCCCGGATTGACCTTTGCGGGCAGCACGCCGAGCCAGGGTTCCTATGACGCCGGAACGGGACTGTGGACCGTCGGCGCGCTGGCCCAGGGTTCGAGCTGTGTCCTGCTGCTTTCTGCGACGGTCGATGCCGGTCGGGGGGGGGCAGACCCTGATGAACCGGGCCCGCATCGTTTCGGTGGACCAGGGCGACGTCGACCCGATCAACGACCTCGACACGGTTGAGCTCCGGGTCCAGGCCGCCGATCTCGGCCTGGTCAAGAACGTGGACGACCCGTCCCCGAACATCGGCGACAGCGTCGTGTTCACCCTCGAGCTCACCAACGCGGGCCCCGACGCGGCGACGGGCGTGGCCGTGGCCGACACCTTGCCGGCCGGTCTTCTCTTTGAGGGCGCCGTGCCGGAACAAGGCTCCTTCGATTCGGGCACCGGTGTGTGGAACGTGGGATCCGTAGCTCCCGGCACCACCGTCTCGTTGGACCTGCAGGCGCAGGTGCAGCTCGACGTGGGCGGCGGCGACACCATCGTCAACACCGGTCGCATCATCGGCGCGGATCAGGAGGACCTCCAGGCCGCCGATGACCTCGACACCGCGACCCTGACCCAGCAGAGCGCCGATCTGTCCCTGAGCCTCGAAGTCGACGATCCGGCACCGTCGGCCGGCGGACCGGTGTCGTTCTTGCTGAGCCTGTACAACGACGGGCCGAGCACGGCCTACGGCGTCGACGTCCTCGCGGCCCTGCCGAGCGGCCTGACCTATGTCGACCACCAGCCGCCGGCCGAGGGCTACGACCCCGGGACGGGACTGTGGTCGCCGGGCACCCTGGCCCAGGGAGCCACCGATACGCTGCGGATCAACGCCGTCGTCGACGCCGACCGCAGCGGCGAAGTCCTTGCGGTCGAGGCGGACATCGTCGCCGTCGATCAACCCGACCCCGACGGCAACGACAACGGCGATTCCGTCACGATCACGGTCCGCAGCGCCGACCTGGCGTTGGCGATGACGGCCGACGAGCTCCGGCCGACGGAAGGCGACACCGTCCGCTTCGAGCTGACCGTCGCCGACCTCGGTGCGGATCAGGCCGACAACGCCGTGATCGGGATCACCCTGCCGCCGGAACTCGCTCTGCTGAACGCGACGCCGGACATGGGAGTCTTCGACGGCGTGTCGGGCCAGTGGGCGCTGAGCGGCCTGACCGTGGGCGTCGACGCCGTGCTCACGATCGAGACCCTCGTCTCGCCGGGAACCGTCGGCCAGGTCCTGACGGCGCAGGCCGCCGTGCTCTCGGTCCTCCCGGGCGACCCCGAAGCGGACAACGATACGGCGTCGGTTGCGGTGACCGTCGCGGGGGCCGACCTCGGCGTCTCGCTCGCGGTGAACATCGCCACGCCCAATCTGGGCGAGCCCGTGCTCTACACCCTGAGCCTGACCAACGACGGTCCCGACAGCGTCGACGGCGTGGTGGTGCGCAACGACCTGCCGGCGGGCATCGACTATCAGTCCCATACGCCGCCCTCGGCCGACTTCGACCCCCTGACCGGTCGTTGGCGTCCGGGCGCCCTCGCACCCGGTCAGACCCTCAACCTGTTCGTCCAGGCACTGGTGGGGGCCGGAGCGCCCGGGGAAGTCTTCGTCGACACCCTCACGATCGAATCTTCGCCTCTGGCCGACCCCGAACCCCTCGACGACCTCGCGGTGGTTTCCTTGCGCATCCCGGCCGCCGACCTGCGCCTCGACCTGACGAGCGATGACGCGACGCCCGCCACCGGAGACGAAGTCCACCTGACGCTGACGGTCGCGAACGACGGCCCCGACCCGGCCACCGGCGTCGTCGTGGGCTGTCCCCTGCCATCCGGGTTGGTCTACCTGGCCAGCGATCATCCCGACTACGACCAGCTGACCGGTCGCTGGATCGTGGGGGAGGTACCGGTCGGCGACAGCGCCGTCATCGAGTTGACGGCGGCCGTTTCCCCTGCGGCGGCCGGCGACACCCTCCACGCGGCGGCGACGGTGGCGGAAGTGGAGCAGGGCGATTCCGGGCCGGGCAACGAAACGGCGACGGTCGCGCTGATCGTCGACGAGGACGCCGATCTGGGTCTGACCCTCCAGCCCGACGATGCCGCCCCGGACGTCGGCCAGTCGCTCGAATGGCGCCTCAGACTCACCAACCACGGCCCGAATGCGGCGACGAACATCGTGGTGCGCGACAGCCTGCCTGCGGGCGTGGCGCCCACGGCGGCCTGGGCCGAGGGCGGTTCCTACGATGACGTGGCGAGGTTGTGGTCGGTGCCGATGCTCGAAGCCGGTGCCGATCTCGACCTGGTGCTCACGAGCGACGTCCTGCCCGGCGAGGGTGGCTCCGATCACGTGGGGGCGGCCAGCATCGTGTCGCTGGATCAGCACGGGCTGAACCCGGCCAACGACGCGGTCGAGGCGGACATCCACGTGCTCGGCGCGGACCTGGCCCTCGCCTCCTACGTGGATCTCGAATCGCCCAACGAGGGCGACGAGCTGATCATCACCCTGTACCTGACCAACCAGGGCCCCGATCGGGCGACGGGCGTCGCGGTGGTCGACAGTCTTCCCGCGGGCCTGACCTATGCGTCCCATACGCCTCCGCTGGAGGACTTCGTGTCCGACGCCGCCGCCGGTGTCTGGCGCTGGGACGTGGGGACCCTCGAACCGGCGTCGTCGCGTGCGCTCTTCGTTCGTGTCACGGTCGACGAGGGAACGACGGGAATGTCGTTCGATCACACGACCCGCATCGAGCCGTTCGGTCAGGAGGATTCCGATCTGGACGACAACGTGGCGGTCAACACCGTGACGGTGGGCGGCGTGGACCTCGCCCTGTCGATGATCGCGGATGTCGTCGAACCCGCCGAGGGCGACCTGGTGCGCTTCGATCTCGAACTGGAGAACATGGGGCCGAACGCGGGCACCGGCATCGCGGTCCTCGACACCCTTCCGCAGGGCCTCCAGCTCTTCGGCACGATTCCGAACGGCGTCTACGACGCCCTGACAGGGATCTGGAACATCGGTGCTCTCGCCCAGGGGGAAACGGCGACCCTGACGTTGATGGCGCGGGTGGATGAGCGCACCGGAGGCAGTCGGATCGTCCATGCCGCATCGGTGGCCGCCCTGGATCAGGTGGACCCCGTGGCGGACAACGACGTGGCCACGAAGGAGCTCACGGTGGCATGGCCCGAGCAGGGCCATATCCTGATCTCGGCGCTGCCGGCGACGCCCGTGAGCGCGGCCCCCGGCGAGGCCCCCAGCGAAGTTCTGGAACTGCAGCTGGTCAACTGGTCGGTGGCCCCCGATACGCTCATGACCCTGACGCTGGCCAATGCGTCCGTCGGCGAGGGCTCGGCGTCGCAGATGGATGCGTCCTGGCAGGATCTCTCGCTCTGGAAGCGGGAGCCCGACGGGTCGACGACGGGCCTGACCGGGTCTCGGACCATGTCCGGGGGAACGACGATGTTCCCTGACCTCGCGCTTGGACTCGCCGCCGGGGATACCGTGACGCTGATCGTCAGGGGCGCTGCGTCCCCGCTCGCACGCGACGGTGATCTCCTTGCCCTGCAATGCGACGATGCCGAGGCCCTGGGCTTCACGCGCGACGTCCTGATCGACGGCGGTTGGCCCCTCGCCTCCGGGGGAGGTCTCGCCGTCGATGGATTCGTGGCCTCCCAGGTCATGGTCCACGACGTGGACGCCGGTGTCTTGCCTCCCGGCGGTCAGCAGACCGTGGTGATGGACCTGGTGCTGCCCGGCGACGGTTATGATGAGGATACGCTCGAGGATTTGGCCCTCGTGAACCGCGGCGATGCCAGGGCCGGTACGGACCTCGCGCGCCTGGAACTCTGGCGCGACGACGGGAACGGGGTCTTTGACGCCGGCCAGGACATGAGCCTGGGCGGATTCGTGTTCACCGGCGATCGCTGGGCATTGACGGGGTTGGTCGAACCGTTGCCGGTCGGCGGCATGAGGGTCTTTGTGACGGCGGACATCGCCGCCGGCGCCGAGAGCGGACGCACCGTCCGTCTGGAACTGCCCGTCCATGCCGTGGCCGTGGCGCGGGGCAACGACGGTCCCCGCGACGTTGCGGTCGCCAATGCCTTCGAGCAGGTCGTCAGTGCCGCGGACAGGATCTACGTGTCGGTGGCCGGAGACGCGTGGTCATCCGTACACCCCGGCGCCCCGGACCGGGAACTGCTGGACCTCGCGATCACCAACACCTACGGCGAGCCGCGACGGATGACGTCTCTCGCGATCACCAACCGCAGCGTGTCGGACGCACCGGGATCGCTTGACGACGTCGTCTCGGGGCTCGTGCTCAGGGATCAGGACGGGTCGATCCTCGCGACCGCCTCCTTCTCAGGTGGCCGGGCCGTATTCGGCGGTCTCGATCTGCCGGTGCCCACCTCCTCGACCCGGCATCTCCGCATCGGCGGGGACATCGCCCTGCACCACGCAGCCGACGGGGATTCCCTCGCCGTGGCCGTCGCCGGCGCCCTGGACATCCGGTTCGCCACCGACGCGGACGTGCAGGGAGACTGGCCGCTCTCGTCCGACGGGGGCCTGGTCGTCGACGGCCATGTCGCCGCTCAGCTCGACGCCCGTCCCACGCTCAACCGCACCGTGGCGCCCGGCGAAGGGCCCGTCCTGGCCCTCGATCTGACCGTTCCCGCCAACGGCGACGCCGCCGACATCCTCAACTCCCTTCGGCTGGAAAACGTGGGGTCCGCCGGGGGAGGCTCCGTCGCCTCCCTGCAGCTGTGGCGTGATGGCGGCGCGGAAGGCTTCGCGCCCGGCGACGGTGACGACGAGCTGTTGGGGACCTTCAACCTCCGGGGATCGACCTGGTACCTGGCCGGCCTGGACCTCGATGTGCCGCCTGAAGGGGAACGTCTGTTCGTGGGCGTCACCACGACGCCGACGCTGTCCGATTCGACCGTCTTCGATCTCATGATTCCCCGTGAGGGCCTCGGGTTCGCTTCGGGGAACGACGGCCCGATCGACGCCGACCTGAACCCGCAAGGCAGGCTTCTTTTCAGCGAGGCGCCTCTTCACGCCTCGCTGGCCATGAACCCGTCCGTCGCGGTGACGGGACAGGAGGAGACCCTCGAGCTGACGGTCTGGAACGCGGGCCTGGAACGGGCTTCGGATGTCGCGCCGGCGATCCCGGTTCCCTCCGCCGAGGGCATGGTGATCATCTCTCCTGTTCCGGTTCCCGCGATCGCCGATCTGGATCCCGGCGAGTCGGCCGTCTTCCGCTGGTCGGTGATTGCGATCGCCGTCGGCGAAGTTTCGTTCGACGTCGCGGCGCACGGGACCGGCGCGGTGACCGGCGATCCGCTGATCTCCCTGTGGGTCACCTCGACACCGCTGACGATCCTGTCGCCTCCGGCGGCCCTGTCGGTCGGCACCATTTCCCAGCTGCCCTTCTCGGTCAACAGGGGGCAGGCCGACATCACGGCCATGACCCTTGCCCTCTCCCTCGGAGGCGAGAGCTCCTCGTCCCGGGCGCGTATCGATACGGTGATGGTGACGTGCGTGGACGAGGACGGGTCGCTCCTGGCCTCGTCCGATCTTTTGAGTCGCGTGGTCCTGCGCAACGGCAGCGATGTGCTGGGCGTGCGGGCGATCGTCTCCGGTGACGGGCCCGTGGTCCCGATCATCCTGGGCGAGCCCCTGGAGGTCCGTGTCGATCAGACCGTGTTGCTGACCCTCGCGCTGGACGTCGACGAAGAGGCTCCCGATGAGATCTTCAGGATCTCCCTGCCCGACGACGGGGCGATCGCCGCCAGGGACGTCGTCAGCGGTCTGCCGATCACGGTCCTGCCCTCGGCCGGATCCTTCCCGCTGCAGACCGAAGCGGCGCATATCGTGGCCGGGGCCGAGGATCTCCAGGTCGTCGCCGTTGCAGGCGCGGCCGTCGAGGCCAGCCGCGGCCAGGACGATGTCCGGGCCCTCGTGCTCGGCTTGCACAATTCCGGCTCCGTGGGGAGCGGGGCGGGCATCCAGCTCGGCTCTCTCGCCATCCGGCTCGTGGACGACGACGGGATGCCCCTGGCATCGCCGGCTTCGATCGTGACCGACGTCTCGGTCACCGCGGGCGACGACCTTCTGGGGTCGATCACCCTCCCGGCCGACGCCGCGGCCGATCTGATGGTCGAGTACGACACGCCCCTGACCCTGGCCGCGGGGGAGGACGCGGAGCTGACGATCGTTCTGTCGCTGACCGGGGACGCGCCGGCGCCGTCTCTCCGTCTCACGACCTCCGGCGTGTCGGGATGGGACGCCCGCGATGAGAACTCCGGCGTTCCGGTGAGCGTCGTGACCACGCCGTCCCTCCTGATGGGGCCCAGCGTTATGATCCTCGATCCGGTGGAGCTCGTTTATCTTGGAGGATCGTCCCAGGGCGGCTTCGCCTTGACAGGCGGCGCGACCGATTTGCCCGTGCTCGCCGTGGCGATCCGTCACCCGATCGCGGTCGGCACCTCTGCCGCCCGCCTCGACACCCTGACCATCCATGCCCGCACACCCGACGGCCAAGCCCTGCGGGCCGACACGATGCTGGAGTCGGTCTGCGCTCTGTGGAACGACGACGTCGTCGCCCGCTCGACCGCCCTGTCCTCGCCCGACGGCCGCATCAATCTGGTCTTCGAGGCCCAGACCGTAGCCGCCGGCGCCACGCTGGATCTGGTCATTGCCGCGAGTCCGCGGGCCGTCGCTGTGGCTGATTCCATCGTCCTGCTGCTGGCGCCCGAAGGGATCGTCGCCTCGGACATCCATCTTCACGCTCCGGTCGAGGTGACGGCCGACGCCGGAATCGTCGTGCCCCTTTCGACGGGCCCCCGCATCCTGAGGCTGCCGTCCGACGAGCTCCGGCTCTCCTGGAGCGGACACATGCCTGCGGTGCTGTCCCCCATGGCGCCGACCACGTCGGTAGCCGATCTGGTCCTGACCAATCCCGCTGCGGCTCCTGCAGGCGACCTCGTCGTCGCTTCGTTGGGGCTGATGGCGCGAAACGGCGGCCTGGAGATTCCGGTCGGTGCCAGCGTCCGCAGGATCATCGCCAGCATCGACGGCATCGAGTGGGCGGTGGCGGACGATCTGGGCGAGGCCGACACCCTCGCGGTGCTGACCCCGCTGCATGACCTGCGGCTGGCAGCCGGCGAGTCCGCCCTGTTGGAACTCATGGTGACCCTGCACGACGCTCCTGCGGCGTCATCGCTGGAACTCGGGCTCGGGTCCGAACTCGTTTCGGCTCGACAGGCCGAAGGCGACCTGGTTCCTGTCCGCATTCTCGCCGTCGAAGGTGAATCCCTCCCCTTCTGGACCGACCGCGGCACCGTCTCGCTGGGCGGTCTCGACGAGACCTACAGCAACTTCCCCAACCCGTTCGCCGCCGGACGCGAAACGACTCGATTCGTCTATGCCCTGTCGGGACCCGCGACGGTGACCCTGCGCCTCTTCACGGCCCGGGGCGAGATGGTCGTGACCGTCGTCGACGCGGAACGAAAAACTGCCGGACTTCATCAGGACGATGCCTGGGACGGTCGTAACGGTCGCGGCGCCGTCGTTCGCAACGGTGTGTACATCGCCGAAATCGTCGTCGAGTTCGACGGCGGGGAGCGACGCACCCTGCGTCGGAAGGTGGCGGTGGTGCGATGAGGATCCTCCGCCGAACCCTGCCGACTGTGCTGGCCGCCCTGGCGACCATGGTTCTGGGCCTCACGCCCGCCCGCGCCCTGGACGACGGCGGCGGCCGGTCCGTCTTCGCCCTCGGGGCCGGCAACCGTGCTCTCGCTCTGGGCGGTGCGTTCGGGGCCGTGGCCGATGACGCCAGCGCCTCGCTTTGGAATCCCGCCGGCCTCGCGCGGCTGGATCGTCGCCAGTTCCAGATGACCCACACGAGCCTGTTCGGCATGGGGTTCAGCGAGCAGTACATGGCGGCCGTCTATCCCCATTGGCGCTACGGCACGTTCGCGGTGACGGTGCGGCTGTTCGGGGTCGACGGCATCGAACACCGGGACGACCGCAACGTGCTGCTTCCCGACGAACTTCAGGACAAGGAATCGGAAATCGGCATCGCCTACGGTCGCGCCGTGGGCGGGGGCGTATTCGTCGGCGGCGTGCTCAAGATGCAGAGGCAGTCCCTCGCCGGCTATTCGGGTGGGGGTACGGGACTCGATCTCGGCGTCCTGCTCCGGCCGATGGCCCTGGCGGGAGTGGTGGGCCAGGCCGCCGACCGCTGGACGGTGGGCGTGGCCGTACGCAATGCCCTCGAGCCCACGGTCCGCCTGGACCTCGATGAGGTCCCCGATCCCCGTGGGTTGCGTCTGGCATCGGCTTGGCGGAAGCAGGCCGGTGAGGACATCGACGTGCTCGCCGCCGTCGATCTCGACCAGACCAAGGGGTCCGACGGACGTTGGCACCTTGGCCTCGAGGCGGATTATCGCCGTCAGTTCGCTCTGCGGACCGGCTCGCTCTCGGGCGCCTGGACCGCCGGCTTCGGTGTGCATTGGCACGATCTCGCCCTGGACTACGCCTACGAATCGAACCGCCTCGGGGATATCCAGCGGCTGGGCCTGACCTTCACGACCGGGCCGAGCACGGCGGTGAGCCGTCGTGAGGCGCGTGTCGCCGCCGAGCAGGCCAGGCAACGCCAGTTGGCCGAAGCATTCGCCGAAGACAACCGCAGGCGTACCTCCGCGCTGTTGTCCGAGGCGACCGCCGCCCTCGAACGCGAGGATTACACCAAGGCGCTGGAACGGCTGGGCATGTTGAGGATCCTCGACCCGGGCCGGGCGGATGTCGATTCGGTCGAGGTGGCCGTCCTGAGGGGCCAGGCCCGACGCGAGGAGTCATCCGGCGACTTGACCGTCGCGATCCTGACGCTGACCCGTCTGCTCGACATCGCTCCGAGGGATGGATCCGCCGCGGCCGACCTGGAGCGGCTGCAGGGAGAAAGCGAACGCCGCAGTCAACGGAGTCTCGAGGCGAGAACCCTGTATGACGAGGGATTCGCTGCTTTCACGTCCGGAGATCTCGTCACGGCACGCCGCGCCTTCGCGATGGTCGCGGACCTGACCCCGGACGATATCGACGCGCGCGCCATGCTCCGCCGAACCGACCAGGCGATCGTCCAGCAGATCGGGACCCTGATGAACGAGGGGCGTGGGCTCGCCCGGGCCGGCCTTTTCGACGAGGCACGCGGGGCCCGCAGCACCGCAGCGAACCTTGGTGCAGCCGGGGACAGCCTGAAGGTCCTCGACGGATTCATCGCCGAAGCGGTCCGGCGCCAGGACTATGAGCAGGAGCGCCGTCGAACGGAACGGGCGCGGGAAGCGGCGTTGGCGAACCTGAACGGGAACGCTCAAGAGCTGTCGGTCACGGCCGAAAACAAGGAACAGAAGGCTTCGATCAACCCGTCCCGACGTCGGGAACTCGAGGCCCTGGCCGAACGGGCCCTGGGGCTTCAGCAACAGGGGCAGACCGACGAAGCCGTGCGCATCTGGGAGCTCGTCTGGGATGAATCTCCCGACGTCGCCGATGTCCGGAGCCGCCTGGTCGAGGAATACCTGCAGCAGGGCATGGGGCACTTCGCGGCCGGGCGTCTCGAAGACGCCGTCGGGAGCTGGGAACAGGCCCTGCGGGTCGACCCTGAAGATCGACGGACCCGGTCCTACCTGGATCGGGCCCGGCAGCAGCTGAACCGGATCAAACGCCTGCGTGACGACACGGGACGATGATCAGCGGAGGTACTCGTTGGATCAGCAGACACAGGACCATGGAAAGCAGCAACGGCGTGTCTTCAGCCTGAACTGGGTGTTCAGCCTTGCGGTCGCGGCGCTGGTGGTCGCAGCCGTGATCGGCGTGGGCAGCGTGGCTCAGCAGCACCTGCGCAACTCCCTGCACCGCGAGGTCGAAACCCGCCTGGTGCTCGAGGCCAGGAACCTGGCCCATGTCAGCGCCGACGCCCTGCTCGATGAATTCCCCGAACTCAGCCTCATGCCCATGGTGCAGCAGATCCAGGAGGATCGTCCTGAGCTGGCTTTCGTCGTCGTGCTCGACCATGAGGGGCGGATCCAGGGGCACGCCGATCCCCGGCAGTTCGGCCAGGTATTCGTGGAGCCCGCAGGCCTCGCATCCGTCGCCGGTTCCGCACACGACGGCAATCTTCGTACGAGTCCGGATCTCATCGTGGCCAGCGTAGCGGTCCAGCACCGGGACGGACAGGAGCTCGGCATGGTTCTCGTGGGATTGCGTCGAAGCTACGTCGACGATGTGGTGAGTCGGTCCCGCAAGGCCCTGATGATGGTCTCGGCGATCCTGCTCGTGGTCGGCGTGTTCGGTGCCGGAGCCCTGATGCACGTGATGCTCAGGCCCGTGAGCGTGCTGAAGGCGGGCATCGCCCGCATCGGTCAGGGCGATCTCGAAACGCCCATGAACCTGCAGGACCGTACCGAACTGGGCATGCTCGCCGAAACCGTCGACGAGATGGCCGCCCGCATCAAGGCCTCCCAGACCCTGATGCTCGAGAAGAACCGGCTCGATCACGAAATGGATCTCGCCCATTCCATCCAGGTGTCACTGATGCCGGACCGCCAGATCGCCTGCGGCCGGTTCGCCGCCGAGGGTCTCTACCAGGCCGCCAGCGAGGTGGGAGGCGACTACTTCGATGCCTTCGAGCTGCCCGGCGACAAGCTGGGCGTGTTCATGGCCGACGTCGCCGGCAAAGGGCTCGGCGGCTGCCTGGTCACCTCGATGCTCGCGGCGCTGGTCAAGGCTCGGCGCGACCGTTACGACAGTCCGGCCGAACTGCTGACGGCCCTGGATCGGGACCTCAACGGTTCGCTCTCTCCGGGGGTCTTCGTGACCGCCATCTACGGCATCCTCGACCCCGATCGCGGACGTCTCACGTTCGCGAGCGCGGCCCACTGCCCGCTGCTGCTGGCCCGCCCGGCCATGGGCGTGGTGGAGGAATATCGGTCCGAGGGCGTGCCCCTCGGGATCATTCCCCATGCGATCGCGGCTTCGTCCTATCACGACACGACCGTCCTGCTGGGTCCCGGCGACCTGGCCCTGCTCTACACCGACGGCCTGACCGAAGCGCCCCGCTGCGGCGACGGCGAGGAGTTCGGCCAGGCCAGGGTCGAGGAGATCCTGCGCCGGGCCAACGGCCAGGGGCACGGGCCCGTGCTGGAATCCCTGCAGGCCGCCGTGACCGGCTGGCAGGGGCACGAGTCCCGGTTCGACGACCTCACTCTGCTGCTGGTCGGTTGCCCCGGGCATGTTTCCAAGCTCCCGGAAACGTCACAGGTCTCCGGAAACGCCGGCAACCTGATCGGGGACCTGAAAAGTGAAGATGAACTGACGCAGTTGACCGAGGGCGCCATGCATCTGCAGGTATCCGCGCGTAGCGGCGGCAGTGAGCAGATCGGCGACTGGATGAAGGCCTTGATGGACGCCTCGCTCGGCGAGCGCGACCTCGGCCTGCTGGAACTCGCCCTCAGCGAGCACATCAACAACGTCTTCGAGCACGGATATCTCGGCCGGCCGGGAGCGGAGGTCGATCTCTGGTGGTACCCCGCCACGTCCGAGCACGCATTGGCGGGCTGGGTGATGGTGCGGGACCGAGGCCGGTCCTGCCCGCCGGCGTCCGTCGAAGTCCCGGATCTCGAGAACAGCGATGTCCGCAAGCGGGGGCGTGGCCTGGGCTGGGCTCTGATCCGCACCCTGACCGAACAGTTGGAATACCGCACGCTTCTGAACATCGGCAATGTCTGCGCCATCAAACCGGCGGTGGATGTTCGAACCCCTGAAGAGGAGCCTCTCCATGTCTGAGACGTTTTTCATCACCGACGGAGCCCAAGACGGGTTCACCGTGCTGAGCCTGACCGGGCGCCTCGGTGCCGACGCGGCCACCGATTTACGGGAAACCTGCATGGACAGAATCGAGGCCGGGGAGAGGACCCTGGTGCTGGATCTGAGGGCGGTACCGTTCGTGGCCAGCAGCGGGCTCGGCACCTTCCTCTATGTCAACGAGATGATGAAGGAACTGGGCGGCCGCATGGTTCTCGCCGGGGTCCAGCCCCTGGTCCAGGATGTCCTCTCGCTGATGAACATCGACCGCTTCCTGAACATCGTCGAAGACGTCGACCAGGTCCGCAGGGAATTGACTCCCGCCACCTGATCCGCCGAATCCCCTGCTGACGTCTCCGGGACGAGCCATTAGGATGAGCGACGCACCCGTGCGTCGCTCGTCGTTTGGCCCGAGACCGGAGCACCCTTGACCACAGAACACGATCATCTCGTCACCGCACTCGCGACCGGCGCCGGTCGAGCCCTGCTCGACGGACTGGCCGCGCTCGACGCGCCGCCGGGACCGGCACAGCAGCGCCGGCTTCGCGACGTCCACGGCGATGCCCTCGTCCTGCTGGCCCTGCGGGTCGCCGAGGCCCGTGCCAGGGCCGCCGAGCGGTTTCCCGACGCGGACCGCCTGTTCTTCGTGCCGGAACTCCTGGAGCAGGCGACCGCACACCCTGTTGCGGCGCGCCGGGCCCGCCGCATCGCCGAAATGTACGCTACCGCCGTCGTGCTGGACCTCGGCTGCGGTGCGGGTAGCGATCTGACCCGGACGGCTTTGGCCGGGCTGTCCGTCCGGGGCGTCGAACGGGACCCCCTGGCTGCGGCGCTGGCCCGCGTGAATCTCAGGGCCGTCGGCGGCGACGGGAACGTGATCGGTGGGGAGTTCCCCGCCTGCCCGTTGCCGAACCACGAGGTGATCATCGCCGACCCGGGGCGCCGCGTCGGACCCCGGCGGGCCGCGGGCACGCGTCGGCTGATCCGGCCCGAGGACCTTTCTCCCCGACCCGCCGACTTGCGACCCGTGCTGGCCGCGGCCGCCGGCTGGTGCGTCAAGTGGGGCCCCGGCCTCGATCTGGATCATGAGGCCCTGTCCGGACCCGGTTGCTTGCTCGAAGGCATGAGCGTCTTGGACTATGACGTGGAACTCGTGTCCTGGAACGGGGTGGTCCGCGAAGCCGCCTTCTGGGGCGGGGCCCTGTCCCGGCCGGGAACATCACGGCGCAGAGCCACCGTGCTCAGCGGTCCGGTCTCCGACGTCGTCGCCGCAGAATACGGGAGTGCCGGCGAAGAGCCGCCGGCATCGATCGCGCCTCCCGGCCCCTGGATCCTCGAACCCGATGGTGCCGTGCTGCGGGCCGGCCTGCTGAACGACCTGGCTCGGGAACGGAACTGGAGCCTCCTGGCCCACGGCATCGCCTACCACTCGGCGCAGGAGCCTTCCCGGGACGCCCTGGCCCGCTCGTGGCGTCGCATCGATTCGCTGCCCTGGTCCCGTCGCGGGCTCCAGGACGCCCTCACGGCCCACCGGGCCGGCCGGGTCGTGGTCAAGACCAGGGGCTTTCCCCTGTCGCCGGAAGAAGTCGTCCGCCAGCTCCGCTTCGAGGGCGACCGCGAGATCGTCGTCTTCCTGCACCGAGACGGGGAAGCCCATACCGCCCATCTGACTCTGCCACTCCACCGAGGGGAATCCTCGTGACCAACCTCCACATCATAGACTGGTCCATCATCGCCGCGTACATCCTGCTCACCGTGGGCCTGGGCCTGGCCTTCCGCCGCCGCGCCTCGACCTCGGCCGACCAGTACTTTTTGGCCGGCCGCACGCTGCCCTGGTGGATCCTCGGCACGAGCATGGTCGCGACGACCTTCGCCGCCGACACGCCGCTGGCCGTCACCGGCTTCATCCGCAACGACGGCATCTGGTACAACTGGTTCGGCTGGCACTACGTGCTCGCGCAGATCCTCGCGGTCTTCCTCTTCTCGCGGTTCTGGCGCCGGGCCGGGGTGCTGACCGACAACGAGCTCATCGAACTGCGCTACAGCGGCAAGCCCGCCGCCGCGCTGCGCGGCTTCAAGGCGGGCTACTTCGCGATCCTCTACAACCTGATCGTCATGGGCTGGGTCCTGCTGGGGCTGGGCACCGTGGCCGAAGCCGTCCTCGGCGTGCCGCGGGAGATCGCGGTGCCCGTCGGCGCCGCCCTGGCGCTGAGCTACGCCCTGCTCTCCGGGTTCTGGGGCGTGGTCGTCACCGACGTCGTCCAGTTCGCCCTGGCCATGTTCGGAGCGATTACCCTGGCCGTCTGCTCGGTGGGGAAGGTGGGCGGCCTCGGCGCTCTGCGTGAGCAGTTGGCCGCGTCGCCCCTCGTCAGCGAAAGCACTCTGGCCATGATCCCCGGCGGCGGCCTCGGTCTGGAATCCGACCTCTTCAAGTTCCTGATCTTCATCACCCTGATGTGGTGGGCCAGCCACAACGCCGACGGCGGCGGCTACCTCATCCAGCGCATGGCAGCCGCCAAGAACGAACGCCACGCCCGCGGCGCCACTCTCTGGTTCGCCCTGGCCACCAACGCCCTGCGTTACTGGCCCTGGATCATCGCCGCTCTCGCCTCGCTGGTTCTCGTTCCGGTGGTTCCCGAAGGGGCGACCGAGGAAGCTGCCTATCCGATCCTCATGCGGGATGTCCTGGGACCGGGCCTGCTCGGCATCATGCTGGTGTCGTTCTTCGCCGCCTTCATGTCGACCATCGACACGCACCTGAACTGGGGTGCGAGCTATCTCATCAACGACATCTACCGCCGCTTCATCCGACCGCTGGCTGGGAACAAGGAGACGATCCTGGTTTCGAAAATCTGCGTTGCGGTGCTGATGGCCCTGGCCGTGCTGGTGGCGCTTTCACTGACCTCCATCGGCAAGGCCTGGCTGTTCGTGTGGGCCATGGGGGCGGGCATCGGGCCGGTGCTGATCCTGCGTTGGTTCTGGTGGCGGCTCAACGCCTGGAGCGAGATCGCGGCGCTGGCGTCGTCGGTCGTCGTGGCGGTGGCCTTCGAGATCACAGCGGCGGTGCAGTCGGGTCCGGCGTACGAGCTGTTCGGGACTCCCGTCCGCCTCGGGGGCATGAACCTCGAGACCCATCACAAGGCCCTGATCCTGGTGCCGGTGACGATCGTGACCTGGCTGACGGTCACGTTCCTCACCCGCCCGGTCGACAGCGATCGACTCGAGGCCTTCGTCCGTAAGGTGCGTCCGGGAGGATTCTGGGGGCCGGTGCGCACAGCCACGGCCGATGTCCGACACGACGGCCTTGGTCGTCATACCGTCGTCGCCTGGATCTCGGGGGTTTCCCTGGTGTACGGCACGACATTCGGCATCGGGCAGGCTTTGATCGGCGATCCGACCAAGGCCGCCGTCCTGTTCGCCATCGCTCTGATCGGGACTCTGGGTGTGGTGCGGGAATTGAACAGGGATGATGAAGGCTAGGCGTCGGCCGCCGGCAGCGTGAAACGGAAGATGGCGCCCCCGTCCTCGTCTGCGTTCTCGAGGGTCAACGTGCCGCCGTGATTGGTCACGATGCGGTGGGCGATGGCCAGACCCAATCCCGAGCCGCGTCCCTTGTCCGACCGACTCTTGTCCGCCGTATAGAAGCGCTCGAAAACGTGGGTGCGGTCCTCGTCCGAAATTCCCGGGCCGTCGTCCCGGACCTCCACCTCCACACCCACGGCCACGGGTCTGAGCGTCACCCACACCGACCCGCCCGTCTCGTTGAACTTGATGGCATTGTCCAACAGGTTCTGCAGCACCTGTACGATGCGTAAGGCGTCGGCCTCGACGAGAGGCAGGCCGTCCTCGACACTCAGGTCGATGGTGACTCCGTGTTCGGTGGCCTTGACTTCCATGCGGTCCAGCACATCGACGGCGAGTTCCTCGAGGGAGAAGGACTCGCGTCGGAATTCGACATTGCCGTTGTCAAGGCGCGTGAGTTCGAAGAGCCGTTCGATCAGACCCTCGAGGTTGTCGAGATTCGAGGTGATGGTCTTGAGCTGGCGATCGCGGTCGGCGGCCTCGAGGGAGTCCCAACGCAACATGAAGCTTTCCACATAGCTGCGCAGGGTGGCCATGGGAGTGCGCAGATCGTGGGAGATATTCGCCACGAGCTGGCTGCGGTATTCCTCGGATTGCCTGAGCTCGGCGATCACGGTGGTCAGTCGGTCGGCCAGCCGGTTGAAGTCCTGACCGAGCCGGCCGATCTCGTCGGCTCCGGAGTCGGCGGTGCGGTGCTCGAAGTCACCTTCGCGGAACGTTGCCATGTCCCTCGACAGGCTCCGTACGCGGCGACTGACCCAGGTCAGCAGGGTGAGGCCCACGAAGAACGAGTAGACGAGGATCACCGCGGCGCCCCAGATCATACGCACGCGGTTAGCCTCGGTGTTCGCCTCCAGGTCCACTTCCAGGGGAGTGAACGTCGACACCAGCCAACCGTCGGCTGCGTTCAGGGTGTCGCCGTCGGCGTGCAGAGTCACCACCGCGGTGATGCGGTTTTCGTAGGCGTCCATGTCGTCGGGATTGGGATAGCTCGTGAAGTCCCAGGTCTCCAGGGACATCGAATCGAGCAGGGCGGTCTGGATCCTGACCAGGACATGGGAGAGGGAGTCGGGATCGCTCGTGGCGACGACGAGGCCCTCGGCGTCGAACATGGCCATCTCGGCGTCGTAGCCTGCGATGGTTCTGCCGTAGTCGGCGAGGGTCGCGGCGATGTAGTCGATGTCGTCGACCCGGTCTGAGATCAACACCGCGAGGCTGTCCATCTCTGCGTCGCGATAAATGTCGTACCACTCCTGCTCGCCTGGCGCCCATTCCACTCCGTAGAGCGAATGATCCACCCATGCGGTATAGCCCCAGAACACTGCGACCAGCAGCAGCAGGAACACCGAGGTGATCCTGAAGTGGAGGCTGTGGACGATGTTCCTGGCGCTCATGATGTCCTTAGTACTCGTCGGTGAAACGGTAGCCGATGCCCCAGACCGTCAGAATGTAACGGGGCCGGTTCGGGTTGTTTTCGACCTTCCCGCGCAACCTGTTCACGTGGGAGTTCACGGTGTGTTCGTACACATCCGAATCCTGGTCCCAGACCAGGTCCAGAAGCTGCCGCCGCGAAAAAGTGCGTCCCGGCTTGGCGGCCAGGGTGAAGAGCAGGTCGTACTCCTTCAAAGTCAGCTGGACAGGTTCACCGTCGACCGAAACCCGTCGTTTAGCGTTGTCGATTTGGAGCGACCCGAATTCGAGCACGCGGTCGTGTTCACCGCCCTCGGCGATGCTCCGAGCCAGCTCGATGCGGCGCAGGAGCACTTTCATGCGCGCCGTGAGTTCGCGCAGGCTGAAGGGCTTGGTCATGTAGTCGTCGCAGCCCAGTTCCAGTCCGAGGACCTTGTCGGTCTCCTCGCCTCGCGCCGTGAGCATGAGCACGGGGATCTGTCGGTTCTTCTCACGGATCGTACGGAGCACGTCCATGCCGGAAATGCCGGGTAGCATCCAGTCGAGCAGGACCATGTCCCACTCGCCCTGTTGAAAGGCTTGGACTCCAGCGCGACCGTCGTGTACGGACACAGCCTCGTACCCCTCGCTTTGGAGGTGCAGTGTGACGACCTCGGTGAGGTCGCGGTCATCCTCGACCAGGAGGATCCGTCGCGGTCTTGTCGTGTTCATGATCATCGTCCCTTCATGATGCCACGAGAGTCTCACAAACGTATCACGTCGCCCAGGGCAACCTCCGTAAACGGTGCAAGATGCTACCGCTCGAGGCGAATATCAACCTGACTATGAATCGGCAGCGGATTCGCCTCGCTGGAGCAGAGATCGTGATGATTCCGGAAATATGAGAAGTGCGTGATCGTTTTGTGAGATTCGACCTGTATCGTTACTCATGTCGATGGCCTCGATGGGCCGCGACAGATGTTCGCAGGGACCGGGCACGAGTACTGCTCATAGCTCGGTACCAGAACACGGGGCCACCGGCGGGGGTTGCCCCGTGTTTTTTTTTTGCGGTCGTGGCATTAATTATCCGGCCGTGAATATTTCGTGATCTTCGATCCCTATGCTCATCCAGTCATCATGACTCGCTGACCCCAGAGAGTCACCGAACGACGCCCGTTCTCTTCGGCTTCGGATTTTCGCTGGACATCACGCGATGGGGTTTCTCGATTCGTAGCCAGATGCCCTGAAGATGCCATGAACGAGGAGCTCGGGCGCAATGTAACCGGAAAGGTCCTAGACTGATCCGGTTTGAGGACCCGGGGCCCCGGCGGGGGAGCCCCGGGTTTTCTCTATGCACCCAACACAGCGCAACCTTCTGCCTCAATGTCCGTTGTTGCTCATGCCGGGCCGCTTACTTATCCTCGTGAGATCCCGACGGCCGCGCCGTTGGACCCGATCACAGCGAAAGGACCACCATGTCCCACGATCCGACCGGTCCGGTCGGCGAGGCCGTCCTGGAGATCCGTGGCTTGTGCAAGAGCTACGGCAAGGTGCACGCCGTCAAGAATCTCAGCTTGTCCATTCCTCAGGGAGCCATCCATGGTTTCCTCGGTCCCAATGGGGCCGGCAAAACCACCACGATCCGCAGCATCATGAACATCGTCGTTCCCGACGGGGGCGAAATCCTGTTCGGCGGACACCCGCTCGATCGGCAGCGGCTGGACCGCATTGGCTATCTGCCTGAGGAGCGGGGCCTTTACCGCAAGATGACCTGCCTCGACCAACTCGTGTTTTTGGCCGAGCTCAAGTCGGTGCCGAGGTCCGAAGCGAGGCATAAGGCGGAAGCCTGGCTCGAACGCGTCGGGCTCTCCGACTGGGCCGGCCGTAAGATCGACGCCTTGAGCAAGGGCATGCAGCAGAAGGTGCAGCTGGCCTCGGTCTTCCAGTTCGATCCCGAACTGGTCATCCTCGACGAGCCTTTCAGCGGGCTCGACCCCTTGAACGTCGAGGTCCTGCGCGACATCATCCGCGAAGAGAACCGCCGCGGCTGCACGATCATCTTCTCGACGCACATGCTGCCCGAAGCCGAAAAGCTGTGCGATTCGATCTGCCTGATCGAGGGTGGAGAGGTGATTCTTGAAGGTGACTTGGCCAAAGTGAAGCGCGATTTCCCTCTCGATTCCGTGAAAGCCGCCTTCGTGGATGGACGCGACATGCCCTCCGGACTGCCCGGCGTGCTTCGGACCGAGCGTAACGAAGGCGCCTGGAGCCTGATCCTGAGCGAGGGTGCGGACCACCAGAAACTGCTCGATGGGCTGCGTGAAGAAGGCGCCTTGAGTCTGTTCTCCGCCCATCGGCCGTCATTGGACGAGATCTTCATCTCTGCAGTCCGCAAACGCCGCGGGGCTGCGTTTGCAACCCAGGAGGTGGCGTCATGAAGCTGTGGGCCATCATCCGACGTGAATATAAGGAGCGAGTGAAGAGCAAGGGCTTCGTGATCAGCACCGTCCTCATCCCGTTGCTCATGTCCATGACCATCATCATTCCCATGCTTATGGGGGACAGGGTAGAAGAACGGCGCACCGTAGCTGTTCTGGACTCTGAGGGCCGTTGGTTCAAGGACCTGCAAGATATCGTCGCGGAGCAGTCCGGTGATGGTCTCGAGCTGATGGCGGTCGAGTTGAACGGCCGCAGCCTCGAGCAGGGCATTCAGGAAGTTCAAGACTTGGTGACCCAAGGGACCGTCAACGGAGGCATTGTTTTCGATCCGGATTTCATGGAGAACGGCAAGCTGCGCTTCTATGTCAAGTCCGTCGCGGCGGGCTTGGCCAGCGATTCGTTGCGCCCGGCCGTCAATGCAGTGCTGCGCAAGGCGCGTTATGCGGAAGCGGGCATCTCCGAGGATCTGACGGAATACCTGCTCTCGTACACGGATTGGGAGCGTCTGACCGTCAGCGAGGAAGGCGACGCCACCGCCCGCGATGAACGTGGTGTCTTCGGCATGGCCATGACCCTGATCATGATGCTCTACATGATGGTCATCCTCTACGGCCAGCAGACTCTCGTCGGCGTGATCGAGGAAAAGACCTCGCGCGTGGTCGAAGTGCTGCTCTCGAGCGTGCCGTCGAGCCAGATGATGTTGGGCAAGATTCTCGGTATCGGCGCTGCGGGGTTGACGCAGGTGGCCATCTGGGTGCTGTCGCTCTATCTGGCCTCGACACGCGGAATCTCCATAGCAGGCATGACCTTCGATGCCTCGGTACTCTCGCCGTTCATCCTGGTCTCGTTCCTGCTGTTCTTCATCCTCGGTTTTATGATGTACTCGGCGCTTTTTGCGGGTGTCGGAGCTCTTTGCAACACGATCCAGGAAGCCCAGCCCTTCTCCACGCCCATCATGATGTTCATCATCATCCCGATGCTCATGCTGACTGTGGTGATGCAGGATCCTGGAGGAACGTTGGCGACGGTCATGAGCCTGATCCCGATGTTCACGCCGGTACTCATGTTCATCCGTGTGATCCTCGAGACGCCGCCGATGTGGCAAGTCGTGCTGAGTTGGGTGCTGCTGCTCGTCGCGATCGTGGTGTTCTCCCGCACGGCCGGCAAGCTGTTCCGCGTGGGGATCCTGATGCATGGGGCGGCGCCCTCCTGGGGGACGCTCCTCAAAGTCATGAGGCAATCGGACTGACGAACGGGCGCCGAGTTGGCGCTCCGAGAGACAAAGACACACACCCCTGGGCTCAGCGCTTCGCGAATGTCGCCCCGGGGTGTGTGTCTTTGTCTCTCGGAGCGCCGCGACCGCCGGCCGTCCGCCATTCCGATCGCCCAATGATTCGAGGGGCGACCATGTGGTAGACTTCGGGGCGCATCATCAGGTGGACGGGGGAGGGCGAGCGTGAAACGGAACATCATCGGGGTGGCGATCCTGCTGTTGGCCGGGGCGGCGGCGGCGGGGACGGGCGTGCACACGACCTATCTGTGGCACATGCATCAGCCCGTCTACTGGCCGGATCAGAGCACCTGGACGCCGGGGCGCTATGAGACGGTCTACGAGACCATCAGCCTGGGCCATTCCCAGAACGACGAGACGACGATCTTCAGCAAGCCCGACCGGGTGGCGGACTACCAGTGGTACCCCAAGGACGCCCTCGCCTCGATCCTCGATCTGTCCGAGGCCGGGGCCCAGATCTCGTTCGCCGGGGCCTTGATCGAAAACCTGAACTCGCTCGGGGTATCCGGTTGGAACGGCGGCATATATGCCAACAACTGGTGGTCTCATTATCGGACAGCCCACAGCTGGAGCAACACCGCCGGCGATCCCCGTCTGGACCTCGTGCTGGTGGGCTTCCACCATGCTATCGGGCCGTTGCTGCCCGACGCCGCGCTGCGCATGGAGCTGGCCTGCGCCCGGGAGATCTGGGGCGACGCCTGGGGGCCCGGGGCCCAGTCGGCGGGATTCTTCCCGGCCGAGATGTGCTTCAGCGAACGCCTGATTCCGGCCCTGGTCGACGCCGGGGTGACATGGTCGATCGTGCCCGACCTGCACATCGCCCGCGCCTGCGACGGCTATCCCTGGACGGCCAACGGCGACAACACCGACGCCCCCAACCCGGCCGACCAGCTCAACCCAGCTCAGGCGAACTGGACCAACCACACCATCTCCCGCGGCGTCACCCTGAAGGTGCCGTATCCCTACGGCTTCACGCCCCACCGCGCCGTCTACGTAGATCCGAACACCGGTCTTGGCGACACCATCGTCGTTGTGCCCGCGGCCAACGCCATGGGTTGGGAGGAGGGGTACGGTCTGTTCGGCACCGGCGGCGTCGACGCGCTGGCCGGGGCCAACGATCCGACACGTCCGATGCTCGCCCTCTTCGCTCACGACGGTGACAATGCGTGGAGCGGCGGCGACTCCTATTATCATGAGAATGTAACCGGCTTTTCTCATGCGGCTGCTTCTGCCGGTCACACTCCGACGACCGTAGCCACTTATCTGCGCCACCATCCGGTGCCGGCTTCCGACGTTGTCCATGTGGAAGACGGCGGCTGGGTCAACGCCGACGGCGACTTCGGCTCGCCCCAGTACATCAACTGGAACTGGCCCCTGGTCGACGCGGCCGGAAACTTCGACATCCCCGGCGGCTGGGCCGAGGACGAGCGCAACTGGGCCGTGCTGATCGCCGCCCAGAACCGCGTGGAGACCGCCGCCGCGCTGCTGCCCGCCATCGACCCCGCCGAGGTGGCCGCCCCGACGGGCGGCGCTCATGTGGGCGAGCGGGCCTGGCACTTCCTGCTGGCCGGCTACGAGAGCGGCTACATGTACTACGGCGCGGCCCTCGACATGGAGATCAAGGCGACGCTGGCCTGCAACGAGGCCGTGGCCCTGGCCGATCCCATCATCGTCTCGGGCCCCGACACCGTGGCGCCCACCGTCTGGCTGCCCCAGCGCCTGCCCTGGAACCCGGGCGGCCAGGGCGGCGGCTCGCTCTGGGGCTATCCCGGCGGCAACGGCGTGACGCTGCCCTCCGACTTCCATGTCTGGACCTTCGTGCACGACGTCTCGGGCCTGGCCCGTATCGAGCTGATGATCCGCGAAGACGCGGACGGGACCAACGACCTCGCCACCGTCCACAACGAGACCTACGCGGGCGGGGCGGGGGTGGGCGCCTGGTCGGCCCTGCCGATGACTGTCCGCACCATGCCCACCGACGAGCCCTGGCCCATGTCCGAGATCGACTTCACCGAGCTGCCCACGCACATCGCCGACGAGGCCTGGGTCGAGGTCGCCGGCTACGAGGATGTCCTGCTCGACTACTACGTCGAGGCCGAAGACGCCCTCGGCCACGTCACCCGTTCGCCCATCCAGCACGTCTGGGTCGGCAGCGGGGGAGGCGTCACGCCCGGCGGCGACGTCGTATGGACCGACCCCGACACTCTGGTCGCCGGCCAGGCCGCCTCGCTCTGGTACGACCCGGTGGGACGCGTGCTCGCCGGGGCCGCCTCGGTGCTCGCCCACCGGGGCATCGACGGCTGGCAGCAGGTCCTCGACAGCCCCATGACCTGGGACCCCGACTCCACGGCCTGGCGCCTGGACTGGACGGTGTCTTCGTCGGCCTCGACTGTCGACGTCGTGTTCACCGACGGCGCCGGCGCCTGGGACAACAACGGCGGCGCCGACTGGCACCTGCCGGTCGAAGGCGGCGTGGTGGAGACCTCGCCCTTCGTCATGGACGGCCAGCTCGACATGTCGGCCGATCTTGTCTCCGACTGCGGCGCGAGCAGGGTCTGGGTGAAATGGGACGAACCCTGGCTCTACGTTGCCACCGACATGACGAGCGCCCAACCGTCCGCCGACATCTTCATGATGCTGGTCGACGGTACCGAGCTTCCGGCGAATGCTCCCTGGTCGAAGGCCGGCATCGTGGTGACCTGGGACGCCTTCCTCGCCAGCGAAGGCGACAACGGCTGGCGCGGCTGGTTCGACGCCGCCGAGTCCACGCCGCCCGCCGGGCGCTTCGACCACGCCGCCGGCGCGGTCCTCGAAGGCGCGCTGCACCTCGACGACCTGTATCCCGGTCTCCGCCCGGCCGAACTCGTGTTGGCCGTTGGCGCCTACGGATCCGCCGACGGAAGCGTGTTGGCCGCCCAATGCCCGCTGGGCGACGGCGACGGCAACCTGACGACGGCCGCCGACTACGTTCCGATCTGGGTGCCGGTCTCCGCGACCGACACACCGGTTCCCCTCGCGGTGAGCGCCGTACCGAATCCGTTCAACGGCCGCGTCGTGCTGAGCCTGGTCGGTCTGCACGACGGTCCGGCCGAGGTGACGATCCACGATGCCGCCGGCCGTATCGTGCAGCGCCTGAACGCCCCGGCCGTCGGTGCGAGTCGGGCGGTGACCTGGAACGGCCGCGACGCCCGCGGCCGCACCCTGCCCAGCGGCGCCTACTTCGCGCGTGTACGCCAGGGGGACCTCGTCGCCGTGCAGCGGCTGACCTACCTCAAGTAGTGGCCTGCCCGATCCTGTCGTGCTAGGGTCCGCGGCGATGTTCTGCGCCGCGGACCCGGGCCGGCAGGTGGTATGTGAAGCCCCGCATCCTCAAGATCCTGTTGTTCACCCTGCTCAACCTCGCCGTCGTCGAGGGTGTGCTGCGCCTGCAGCAGGCGATCGGCCCTCTCTACGACCTTGAGATGGAGCACGTCACCCTCGCGCGCATGAGCGACGAGCTCAACCACGTGCCTCTGCCGGAGGAGACCTGGACCCTCGGTTCTGCGGACGTGTACGGCGAAGCGGCCGGAGACACCTACACCATCCGCCGCGACAGCCTCGGCGTGCGCCTCAACGCCCTGCGATCCGACCCCGACCCCGCGGCGCCGCGCATCCTCTTCCTCGGCGATTCCTTCGTCGAGGGCTACGACGACGCCAACACCCTCGTCCAGCGCACCTGGGAAGCCCTCCGCGAACTCGCACCCGACGCCCCGCCGCCGACGATGTACAACGCCGGCCACTCGTCCTACTCACCGGCCATCCTCGTGCCCCAGGCCCGCCGCCTCGTGCCTGTCCTCGACCCCGACTTCGTGGTGGTCGTCATCGACCAGACCGACCTCGGCGACGACTACATGCGCTATGAACGCCTGATCCGCCGCGACGCCGACGGCCGCATCGCGGGCGTGAGCGCCACGCCCATCGCCGTCGCTTTCGAGCAGGGCCTGCTCGACGCCCGTGATCACGGCCTCTATCTCGTGCGCATGATCCACAAGCTGCATCACACCCGCATCCGCATGCCGAAGCTGCGTCGGGAGTATCGGAGCTGGTATCCCCACGGCAGCCTCTCCAACGCCATGGACCCTGAGGGCAGCGCCGAGAAGTACGCGGCGGAGATCGCCGTCTTCCGGCGCAACGTCGACGAGCTCGTCAAAACCCTCGTCGAACTGCTCGGAGACGAACGGCGTGTGCTGATGGTCGTGCATCCCCATCGACAGCAAACAGTGCCCGATGTCGAAGGAGTGCTGTGGAACGACTTCGTCACGCCGACGGTATCGGCGGTCGCCTCAGCACGGGGTGTGGAGATGCTCGCGGCGAGGGAGGGACTCATCGAGGCTGCGGGGGAAGATGGAGATGTGCTCTATTGGCCTGCCGACATGCATTTCAACTATGCGGGTATCACGATCTACGGGGGCGTGATTGCCCACTCGCTGCACCCCCTTATCGACCCGTCGCGTTGATGCTGTGTGTTAGAATTCCGTTGATTGACAGTATTGATCCAGTTCTTTGCTCTATCTCAATTTCAATCGAGAAGGATGCACTATGTGCAGAGTAGCTTTCGTACTGATCGTCCTGTATGCGGTCGCTGCCGCCGGCGCTGCTGGGTCAGACATCCGATCTTATCATCTCGTCGATCTCGCCGAACCGAACAGCACATTGTTCGCCACCGGACTCTCCGCTGCGAAGAGCGACACCGTCTACCTGATGGGCGGCCCCGACCGCCTCGACGGCATGTTCCAGAGCGACACCAACCCCTCGCTGCCCGACTGGGAGGGCTGGACGTCCGTGGATCTCACGGCCAGGACCAACGCGATCTGGCACGTCGACACGTTCAACGCACCCGTCGGTGGCAATGCCGTGTGGTGCGGCCAAGTCTATTCTTCCTGCGGGGGAGCCGATCCAGCCGAAGGCTACGGCAACGGTTATATCGAGTACCTCGATTGGACGGGCACGGTCGCCGAGAACGCCCTGGCGACCAACGTGACGGTCACGTTCGACGCCAACTACGACAACGAACCCGGCTACGACTACCTGCGACTCCAGTACCTCTGCCTCGACGGCGTGACCACGGTTGCGACCTACAACGGAAGCACCCAGTCGGCAGGAGTCTGGAATCCGCTGATCGGCGAGACCATCGCGTTCACCGTTGCGCCCACCGATCTTCAGGGTGTGGGCAACAACGAGGTCCATTTGAGGTTCGAAGGAACATCCGACGGGGGATGGTCAGACAGCGACTGTCTGTGGCCGACCTCCGGCCTGGCCCAGCTCGACAACATCACCGTCAGCGGCGACAACGGCCTCCCGACCACGACCGACGACTTCGAGAGCGGCATGACGGGCGCCGACTGGCAGGTGGCGTATCCCACGGCCGTGGGCGACTTCGCTGACATCTGGCCCTACCTCGCCACCCTCGATCCCTGTGTCGAACAATCTTCACCCCAGGTGGCGTTCATCGACAACGCCATCATCGTGCCCTGCACCGGAGGCACCCTCGGCTCGACGTGGACCTATGGTCCTGGGTCCTTCACTCACAATCTCACGGGTGGATGTGCCGGCCCCGGGGAACATCTCTGGAACGAGGTCTGGTCTCCGCCGCTGGCCTGGGCCGATGAGGCCGGCAATCCTCTTCATACCAGCCACGCAGGGGCTCTTTTCGAATTCGATGTCTATGCCCATCTTCCGGCCGAGAACGGGCTGTTCTATGTCTGGCACCTGAGCTCGTCCACGGACGGCGGCTCGACGTGGTCGGTTTGGGACGATCGTCATCAGTACTATTTCGGATTGGGGAACTATAGCCGCATTTCGAACAGGGTCGACTACCTGGTCGAGCAAGGTGCGACCCATGTGCGGTTGGCTCTCGGAAACAACGAATTTGGCTGGATCTGGGGCCTGAACGGCACCGACGGGACATCGGCGCCGTATTTCGACAATGTGAGTTTCCGCATTTTTCAGATCCAGGGCCCTGCCATTTCGACCCGGGAACTCGAGCTTGCCCAAGACAACTTCCCTGCTTCCGGGATCATCGACTACGGGAATCTAGGCAACAACTCCATCCGGTTCGATATGGCCTTAGACATTCTGAGCACCAACGGCGCGGCTGTCGTGCCGGGAGATTCCATTACCTTCAATATTTCCGCTGAACGCGACGGAAGTGAACTCAACGGTCGGCCTACGCTGCACTACGCGTTGAAGGCGAATCTGCTGTTCGACCCCTATCGAACCCATCCCACCATGGGATTCGTGAACGGGGACATGGTTCGTTTGTCCAACGGCATCGTCATCCCGGACCGGTATGCTTTCGATCTACCCGATACCGGCTTCTTCTTCCCCGGCGACGTCATTCACTACTACATCCATGCCGAGGACAATCTGGCCGGCGACGTACAGGTCACGACGCTTCCTCAGGATCTTTCGGGATTCGGGATCTTCTGCGGCGATCCCAATTACGTTCCCCTGCTATGGCCTTCATCGTTCATCGTCCACGGCCTGCCAACCCTGTTCTCGGCGACGCCCGGCGACCAGGCCGACATCCTGTTTGTCAACGACTTCGGCAACCGCGGCGGCGAGAACGAATGGATCCACTCGATGCGGGAGTTGGGATTCGACGAAGGTATCGACTACGACATCTACTACGTCAACGCACCATCATCCGGCGTGTCCAACGGACTGGGCTCGCGGGCGACGGGTATTCAGATCTCCGGCTACTCCACGATGCTCTACACCTGTGGCAATCTGAGCTACTACTGCTTGAACCAGAACGACCAGAACTTCGACAAGTCGGGCGACCTGGATCTTCTGGACACCTGGCTCGGCGGGGGCGGCAAGAATCTTCTGGCTACGGGCGACAACCTCGTATTCGATCTCATGTCCAATCAGGGCGCCGCCGGTACGAACTTCGTCTCGACCTGGCTCTCGGTGAACTTCAGACAATACGACATCA
>CALEMW010000025.1 GCA_937910695.1 uncultured bacterium | reverse complement strand
GCAGTAGGTTTGTTCTCGGTGAGCGCCTATCTGGACTACGGAGAATTCCTGGACGCCGGTGCGCGACAGCTGGCGGTGGCCAACAATGTGCTCTACGTCGTCGGCGACGACCAGAGCCTGACCAAGCGCAACCTCCAATACGACGAGATAGAACGGCTGGATGGCCTGGATGATCCGGTTGCCGTCTGTACCGACGAAGGCGACGACATCATCTTCGTCTGGGAGGCCGGTGCCGGTCGACTGAGCGCCTGGTCGTCGAGGGACTTCGCTCCACTCGGCGCGGCGGAGCTGCCCGATGTCCAGTCGGCAAATCATCTTGCGGCTTGCGCCGCGGGAGTCGACGAGGCTTCGCCGGGCGCCATCACTTATGTCTACATAGCCGATCCCGACTCGGCCGTCGTCCACAGGTACGCTTGGTACGAGGGAGGTACGGCGGTGCCCGTGGGCATCCTCTGTCGCGACGGAGGTCTCAGCACGAGGTCGGTCCATCAGCCGGCAGGTATGTTCGTAGACAACGAATCCAAGATGTACGTGTGCGAGACCGATCCCATGCGCAACTGGGTCCACCGTTTCGATCCCGCCCCGGACCAGACCGACGTGACTCCCGCCCCAGACGATTCCGATCCCTGGCGCGGTACGGTCATCCTCATCGCCGCCGCCACGTGCGTGCCGCCCGTTGAGGCGGACTTCGTTCTCGGTGACGCTCCCGAATGCAACGAGGCGGACTGGGTGGGTGGAGCAAGCGATGTCGAAGGCGCTTTCGACGCCCCGGTCGCAGTAGCCGGCGACGGTCAGGGCTGGCTCTACGTTGCGGACTCCGGGAATTCCCGCGTTCAGATTTTCGATGAGAACGGGGCCTACCAACTTCAATTCGGTAACACCGAACTGACGCCTGCACCTGTGAGTGTGGGCGTGATCGATCATCTGATCAACAGCACGACGACCAACTACGGGGCTTTCGTCTTCGTGGTCTCCGGCGACACGGGTGCCGTGTACAAGTTCATTTCGTACGATCACTATCTCGCCGTCCACTCGGAACCGCCCCCGGACCAACCCTAGGAGCCGCCGTGACCGTGTCCGCGAACTCCGACAAGACACCGTTCTACCTCTCCATCTCCGGCAACATCGGCGTCGGTAAGTCAACCGTCTGCGCCATGATGGGCGACGCCCTCGGTTGGCCCACCTACTACGAACCCGTCGACAACAATCCGTATCTCGAGGACTACTACAGGGACATGCCCCGCTGGGCTTTCCACCTGCAGATCTACTTCCTCTCGAAGCGTTTCGAGGTGCAGAAGGACATCATCGACCACGGGTTCTCGGCCGTGCAGGACCGCACGATCTACGAGGACGTGGAGATCTTCGCCCCGGTGCTGCACCGCATGGGCGCCATGGACACCCGCGACTATGAGAACTACCGCGAGGTCTTCCACAACATGATCTCGTTCCTGAGGCCGCCCGACCTGATCCTCTATCTGCGCTGCGAGCCGGACACGGCCATCGCGCGCATCGGGCAGCGCGGACGGGACATCGAGAAGAGCATCCCCCGCGACTTCATCGCCTCGTTGCACGAGGCTTACGAAGACTGGATTCCGCGGGCCTCGGAGATCTGTCCTGTGCGGATCATCGATACGGAACAGATCAACCTCCGCGACGACGAGGCGGCCCAGGCCGAACTGCTGACGCTGGTACGCACAACCCACGAGGCGAAAATCGCACGCGAAGTCGCCAAGGCGCAGGGAGGTTCGGCTTGAGCCACGAGGCGTTTCGACGCAGTGACCAGCTGAGGGGAACGCGCATTTCCGACGAAATGCTCAGAGCACTGCCCAAGACCGACCTGCTCTTCCATCTGGATGGATCCCTGCGTATCGGGACCTTCATGGAGCTGGCGACGGCCGTGGGCATGGACGTGCCTGCGTCGGCGCGGGCCACCCAGGCCCGTTACTTCCCGGTCGATCGGGCCAGTTGTCACGAACACTTCACTGGCTTCTTTGATCACACCACCGCCGTCATGCAGTCCCACGACGCCTTGAAGCGAACGGCTCGCGAGGCCGTCGAAGACGCGTACGTTTGCGGCGTGTGGTATCTCGAGGTGCGGTTCTGTCCTCTGCGCCACCAGGCCGCCGGTCTGTCTCTCGACGATACGGTGGCGGCCGTCCTGAGTGGTTTGGAGGAAGCGAGGCAAGCTACGGGAGTCCGTTCCGGCGTCATCATCACCGGCTTGCGGACCATCGGCCCCGAGCAGTCCCTGCGCCTGGCCGAACTGGCCGTGCGCTGGCAGGGGCGGGGCGTGGTGGCCTTCGACCTGGCGGGCACCGAACGCGACTACCCGGCCAAGTACCACCGTCAGGCCTTCTACCACATCATGAACCACAACCTCGGCTCGACCATCCACGCCGGAGAGGGTTTCGGGCCGGAGTCCATCCATCAGGCTCTGCACTACTGCGGCGCCAACCGCATCGGCCACGGCACTCGCCTGGGAGAGGATCCGGATCTCCTGCAGTGGGTCAACGACCGACGGGTGCCCCTGGAGCTCTGCTTGAGCAGCAACGTGGTGACAGGCGTAGTGCCCACGGCTGCGGATCACCCTCTGCGCCACTACATGGACATGGGGCTGCGGGTGACGTTGAACACCGACAATACGCTGTTCGCCCGGACCGACCAATTCCGCGAATTGCGGCTGGCCGTCGACACTTTCGATCTCAGCCTGCTCGAAGTCGAAACCCTGCTGCTCAACGGATTCAAGAGTTCGTTCCTGACCCAGCAGGTCAAATCGGTTTTGACGTCCGAGGTGGCAGCGCGCTTCAGCGAGCTTCGCGACATGAACGGGCTCGACGAACTGGAGATCGCGTGAGCGGACGCCTCGACATCCTGCGCCCCGACTGGCGCGATCGCGTGGCCGCCGCCGCCGATTGGCTGCGTGGTCGTGGCTTCACAGCGCCGACGGGTCTGGTTCTGGGCAGTGGTCTCGGCAATTTCGTGGACGCTTTGGACGACGTCGAGTCGGTGGACTATGGCGAAATTCCGGGCTTCACCACCACCTCGGTGGCCGAGCACAAGGGCCGACTCGTGGCGGGCCTCGCCGGCGGCCGTAGCGTGCTGGTCATGCAGGGTCGTCTGCATCCCTACGAAGGCCTGCCTCTTGACGAGCTGTTGCTGCCGACCGCCGTACTGGCGGGTCTGGACGTGACCACGGCCGTCATCACCAACGCCGCCGGTGGTCTGAATCTGCACTTCGTGCCGGGCGACCTGATGGTGATCCGTGACCACCTCGACATGCATTTCGACGACCCCTTGCGGGGACTTCTGGCGCCGGAGGCCGAGACCGGCCGCGCCGGTCGGCCCTACCGGCTTTACGACCCCGATCTGGCGCAACTGATGCGCGAGGCCGGCGCGGCGACCGATGTACCCCTCCATGTCGGCGTGTACGGCAGCATGTGGGGGCCGGCCTACGAGACGAAGGCCGAGATCGGCATGCTCCGCCGGGCCGGTTGCGACTCGGTGGGCATGTCCACGGCGCCGGAGGTGGCGCTGTTGCACGTGTTGGGCGTGAAGGTGGCGGGCCTGTCCTGCATCACCAATCCTGCCCGGGAGGTCGGACAGCCCGAACTGTCCCACGGGGACGTCGTGGAAGTGGGGATGATGGTCCGCGACCGTATGGCGCGCCTGCTGTTGGCGTTCCTGCCGCGCCTCGACGACTGACGACTTACGAATGATGATCAAGGACGGACTGCCGTCCGTCTCCAGGAGGTTGGATATGCGACGATACCTCGCCGCCGGAAACTGGAAGCTGAACATGGGACCCGCCGAGGCCGTGACGCTGGCCCGGAAGATCAGCATGGGCGTGCTGGGCATGGACCTGCGCGGCGAAGTGCTGGTGTGTCCGCCCTTCGTGTCGATTCCCGCAGTGGCCGACGTGCTCGAGGATTCGGTCGTCCACTGCGGCGCCCAGACCTGCGCCAACGATGCCGCCGGCGCCCATACCGGAGAAGTGGCCGCATCGATGTTGGCCGAGGTCGGCTGCAGCCATGTGATCGTGGCTCACTCAGAGCGTCGCACCGACCAGCGGGAATCCGACGACGACTTCGTCGCCAAGATCGAGCAGGTTCATGATGCGGGCCTGATCGCCGTGTTCTGTTACGGCGAGCAGCTCGAGGACCGGAAGGCCGGCCGCGCCGCCGACGTGGTCCGCGCCCACCTCGAGGGCGTTCTGCCAAGACTGACCCGGGCCAAGGCCGACACCTTGGTGCTGGCCTACGAACCCGTCTGGGCCATCGGCACCGGCGAAACGGCGACGCCCGACCAGGCCCAGGAGATCCACGCCCTCTCGCGGGAAATCACCGCCGGTCTGCTTGGGCCGGGGGTGGCCGACCGGATGCGGATCCTGTACGGTGGCAGCGTCAAGCCGGACAATGCCGAGGAACTGTTCTCCATGGAGGACATCGACGGCGGCCTGGTCGGCGGCGCGAGCCTGAAGGCCGACGACTTCCTGGGAATCATCCGCGGTGCCCAAGCCGCGGCGGGAGCCTGAACCACAAGAACCCGAGGCACAGGAGTTCGGAACGATGCGGAACCGAATAGGCATGACCATTCCCGTCGCGGTCGTCGCGATTCTCATCTTCTTCGCGGCGATGAATTCCGTTGCCGCCAGACCCCCCAGAGGACCTGAGACAGCCTGGTCGGGTGGAACCAGCTATCCGGGGGCCGAACTGCCGGTAGTCGACGACATGCCCGCCCACCTGGAAGTGCTCAGGCTGGAAAACGGCCTTCAGGTGCTGCTGATGCAGAACCCTTCCCAGAGCATGGTCAGCGTCGTGACCCAGGTGAAGGTGGGCTCGGCCTTCGAGGATTTCCGCACCAGCGGCATGAGCCACATGCTCGAACACCTCCTGTTCAACGGCAGCGACCGCTGGACCCAGGAGCAGCAGTACGACATGGCCGACCGCATCGGCGCCTGGAACAACGCTCACACATCCGACTTCTTCACCAACTACATCATGCTCGTACCTGACGGCCATGTGGCCGAAGGCGTGGAGCTGCAGGCCGAGATGCTCTTCAAGTCGATCATTCCGATCGAGAAGTTCGAAAAGGAGCGGGGCATTGTCGTGGGCGAGATCGTGCAGGGGCGGGATCGGGGCGGCGACGAGTCCGCCGAAGCCGTCCGTGATGCGCTCTATTCCGGCAGCAGCCTGGCCATGCCGACTCTCGGTACTCTGAGCACGATCGAACACATGGATCGCGACGACGTGTGGGCGTTCTACAAGAACCATTACGTGCCCAACAACATGATCACGACGGTAGCCGGCAACTTCGACCGGGCCGAGATTCTCGAGCTGCTCCGTACGCATTACGGCAGCATTCCCCCGGGTTCAGTGGATCGTCCCGAGCTGACGCCGGCCCCGTACATTGATCGAACCAGCGTCGTGACCCGGCGCACTGGCGATGCGCACGTGCTGGCCATGGCCTTCGAGGCCCCGGAGTTCGGCTCGCCGGACTACTTCCCCTTTCTGGTGCTCACCCACCTGCTCGATGCCCCCGCGAGTGGAGTGCTGACCCGGGCCGTGGATCAACTGCCCATCGAAGAGCGCCCCGCTGTGGGCTCCTGGTGGGAAATGTCAGAAGGGTTCGGACGCCTGGTGATCGAACTTGAGCTTGGCGACGACGCTGACCCCGTCGAATACCACGACTTCGTACTCGATGCCCTAAGTCAGGCCGTGGAGTGGGGGATCACCGAGCAGGACGTGCAGGAAGTTGTCCGCATGCAGGAGACCGAGACGCTGATCGAGCGGGAGCAGTTGCGCAGCTTAGCCATCATGGCGGCCCAGCCCATCGCCCAGGGCGGCATCGATTTTTTCCTGAACTATCTGGGTAGCCTGCGTCGAGTGCAGGCCGAAGACGTAAGCCGCGTACTCGGTGCCTATCTGGTCGACAGTCCCCACCTGATCGTGCGGTGCCAGCCTCGCATCGAACCCGTCACTGAAGACGGCGGCCCCGCCGTCTCCGCGGTGCGGATCGAGCGCTCGGAACTGGCCAATGGTGCGACCCTGATCACTCTGTATAATCCGGCATCGCCCCTGTTCGCCGCCCACCTGGCGGCGCGCAACCGTTCCGAGATCGACGGCGAACACCCCGGCGCCGTGGACATGGCGCACCGGCTGATGCTGCAGGGCGTGGGCGGCTGCGACGAGCAGTGCACGGCTCGCAAGCTGCGCGGACTCGGCGCCCAGGTGAAGTTCGTGGACGACCCGCGCTTCCCCATGGACGACTATTACACGACCGGTCGTTTTTCCTGGATCCGCCTCGAGACGACCGCTGACAACGGTCCCGAAGCCTTCGTGCAGATCCTCGATTTGATTCAGCACGCGGGCTTCACAGAGGACCAGTTCGATGCCGAACGCAAAAGCGTGGAGGAGATGCTGACACGCCGTTTCAGCAGTGCCCGCGCCCGCGCCGACGTGCTGCTGGCGGAAACCCTCTACGGAGATCACCCGTTGGCGCTTCCCGCCGAGGGTGACCCGGCCTCGATTGCCGACTTGAGTTACGACGACGTGCGTCGTGTCTATCGTCGCGCATTCTCCCCTGAGAACCTGGTGCTGACCATCGTGTCGTCGTTACCTCACGAGCGGCTCGTGAGTCTGATCGAGGAGCAGATTCCCGGCCCCGGCACTCCCGGCCCCGGCTTGTCGCCGACCCCGGTTACCACTGCGGACGTGCGCATGACCGATACGGTGGGCGGCCAGATGGGGTCGCTGCGCCTCGGTTCCCTGTTCGAGATCGTTCCGGACGACGCTGCGGCCCTCGAGCTGCTCACCGCCGTGCTCTCTGACCGGCTGGGGCAGGATCTGCGAGAAACCCGTGGTCTTTCCTATAGCGTCGGCGCTTCGGTGGGAATCCACGGCAACCGCGCCGGTCTGACCGCCTGGCTCAACCCGCCGACGCCTCGTCTGGCAGAAGGCGAAGAAGCCCTCGTTGACGCCGTGCGGAACTTCGATGCGGCGACCGTGACCCAGGAAGAACTCGACAAGATCCGCAACGCCCGCGAGGGACGTTTGATGATGAGGCGGCTCTCGAGCATCGCGCAGGCCTATTATCTGGCCATGGCGGAGCTGGACGGGAACGTCGGCGGGTACATGGACGTGTTCGCACGCTACGATGCAGTGACGCTTGTGGATCTGGTCCGTGTCGGGAGTGCTTACTTCTCGGGGCGGTCCTACGTGACCGTGGTGGTCGACTGAGCCCGCACCGACACCCGTCCGCCTGCGGGACGCAAGATCACTACGGCGAAGACATGAACGAGGAGCGAGGATGAAGGCCCTTTTCACGATCATGATCTTGTTCGTGGCCGCAACGAACGCCCGTGCGGCCGACAAGCCCGTCATTCATCACGACGTGACGATTCATTTTGATCTCGATCAGCACGAAATCCACATCTCGGATGTACTTACCGTACCTGCAGGGATCGACTCCCTGATGTGCAACAGTTCCCTGATCGTCGCCGAGTACGTCAAGCCGGGTGGGAATTTCCGTTTTGACGTGACGATGCCTGATGCCGGCCCTCCAGCCGAAGAACTTTATGCCGTGGACGTAAGAGGCTCGTCTCCAGCAGATGATTCGGTTGCGACTCGTTACGATTTCGTCGCACGATTTCTGGAGACTACCGACAACATCACATTCTCCCGCGAAAACGTCGGTCGGGAGATCCAGGCGACGATCTCCGAAGAAGGCATTTACCTGGCGGCAGAGGGGTGGTTGCCATTCCACCCAGACGCTTTGGCCACCCACCACTTGACGATCCACACACCCTTGGAATGGGAGCCCGTCACCCAGGGGCGGCGGGTGCGGCACGAAGTAGTCGGCGACGAACTCGTCACGGTCTGGGAAGCCACCAAGCCCGCCGACGGACTGATCCTCATCGCCAACCGCTACCAAGTGACCGAGAGGCAGTTCGGCGACGTGACCTCGTACACCTACTTCCTCGACGACGACGAGAAACTGGTCGAAACCTACCAGGAACGCACCGGCGCCTACCTCGCGATGTACGACGAGATGATCGGCCCTTACCCGTACGCGAAGTTCGCGACCGTCGAGAACTGGTTTCCGACCGGCTACGGTATGCCGTCGTGGACGCTGCTCGGGGGCACGGTGCTGCGGCTGCCGTTCATTCCGACCACGAGCTTCGGCCACGAGATCGCCCACAACTGGTGGGGCAACTCGGCCTTCGTGGACGACACCGGCGGCAACTGGTGCGAGGGTCTGACGGTCTATTGTGCCGACTACCACTACAAGGAGCTGGAATCGGCAGCGGCGGCCCACGAGTACCGTCGCAATCTGCTCAAGGACTTCGCAGCCTATGTCCACGACGACCGTGACATGAGCCTGCGCGAATTCAAGGCCCGCCACAGCGGCGCCACTCGGGCCATCGGCTATGGCAAATCGATGATGGTCTTCCACATGGTCGAGCGATCGATCGGACGCGAAGCGTTTTTGGCAGCATTGCGCGACGTCTGGGGATCGCATCCCTTCCAGCAGTTGTCTTGGGACGACTTCTTCGCAGCGTTCTCCAACCACGGCGGCGTCGATTTGTCCTGGATGCGCGACCAGTGGCTGGATCGCACAGGGGCTCCTCTGCTGAGCATCGAGAGCGTCAAGCACGATGGGGACAAGGTGGACGTGGTTCTCACCCAGGAGGGCCCGGCGTGGGTTCTCGACATCCCTGTAGTGATCGAAACACGATCCGGAGAACGAGAACATGTCGTGCGGCTCGAAGGTTTGCGGGGCGAATTCTCTTTTGAGGCTCCCGGAGCTGTGGCGGTTCACATCGATCCCGGCGACCATGTGTTCCGGCGCCTGCACCCTGTGGAGATCGAGCCGACCTTGAGTCAAGTGCTAGGCGAGGAGTCTCCCGGATTTCTGACCGCCACCCCCGCAGGCCGAGAATTTGCCACTGCGTGGATCGAGGCAGACGATCCGGTCATGCTCTCTTATGATGCCGCGACCATGGGCAAAGCCCGCATTGCGGTCAATCCAGAGGCGGCAGAATTGAAGCGCTGGCTGCCCGACGGCGCCCAGACGGCCGGGACCATGCTTTTCCTCAACGGCACCAGGATCGATCTATCGAAGAACATCGTGACGATGGCGGTCACAGACCCCGACCAGTCCGATGTGACCTCTCTTGTCGTTCTGTGTCTGAATGAGAGTCAACTGCCGTCTCTGGCCGGTCGCCTGAGCCACTACGGTAAATATTCCTGGCTTGTGTTCCCATCCCGGGGCCGGCCACAACGTGGTAACTGGGAGATCTCAGCCTCGCCGCTGAGTGCAGATCTCGATTAGAACACTCGGAGGAATCCCATGAGCAGAATGCGTATCATGACGGTCCTGACCTTGATCCTCGCCCTGATCCTGACCGGCTGCGGCATGAGCAAGACCCAGCGTGGTGCCGTGATCGGTGCGGCCGCCGGTGCCGCGGCCGGCGCCGCCGTGAGCGACGACGACGCCCAAGGCGCCGCCATCGGCGGCGTGGCCGGAGCCCTCGTCGGCGGTCTGATCGGCAACTATCTCGACAACCAGGCCGCCGAACTCGAAGAGATCGACGGCGCCCATGTCGAGCGTGTCGGCGATGAGGTCCGCGTGACCTTCGACAGCGCCATTCTTTTCGACTTCGACTCGGCGGCCCTGCGCTCTGCCTCGATGGAACGCCTCGATCAGATGGCCGAAGTCCTGGTGAAGTACCCCGAGACAGATATCCTGATCCTCGGGCACACCGACAGCCAGGGCGAAGCCGACTACAACATGGGACTGAGCGAGCGCCGCGCCGATTCCGTGAGCGGCTATCTGGGCGGCCACGGCGTGACCGTGAATCGCCTGCGCGCCCGCGGCTTCGGCGAGACGGTGCCGGTGGCCGACAACGGCACCGAGACCGGCCGGGCACAGAACCGCCGCGTCGAAGTTTCGATTCAGGTGAACGACGAGTTCCGCGCCCGCGCGGAAGAGGGTTAACCAACAAACCGGGAGCAATGAAGTGAGCGCCATCGCCAAGCTGAAACCGACGTCCGTGTGGGCCGTGTTCGACCGCATGTCCGAGATTCCCCGCGGCTCAGGCAACGAAGCCGCCGTTCAGAGCATGTTCAAGGCCTGGGCCGCTGAACGGGGCCTGGGTTGCAAGCAGGACAAGGTCGGCAACCTGCTGATCACCATCCCGGCCACCAAGGGCATGGAAAAACGTCCCGCGGTTCTCGTGCAAGGTCACGTGGACATGGTCTGCGAAAAGAATTCGGCAACGAAGCACGATTTCACCAAAGATCCCCTTAAGCTGGTGAAGAAGGGCGATTGGGTCTCGGCCGAAGGTACGACCCTCGGCGCGGACAACGGCATCGGTGTGGCGATGGGTCTGGCTCTGGCCGATGAGAAGGGCTTGAAGCACCCCAAGGTGGAATGTCTGCTGACGGTGGACGAGGAGCGGGGCCTGACCGGCGCCGCTGGTGTGGAGGCCGGCTTCTTTACGGCCCGCCGTATGATCAACCTCGACTCGGAACAGGACGATGCCATCTTCATCGGCTGTTCCGGAGGCCAGGACAGCATCCTCACCTTGAAGAACAAGAAGGTGGCTCTGGGCAAGGGACTTGTCGGGCGCAAGGTGAGTGTTCAAGGACTGCTGGGAGGCCACTCGGGTCTGGACATCCACAAGAACCGGGGCAACGCCATCAAGATCCTCACGCGTTGTCTTTTGGCCGTACGCGAGCAGGTGGACTTCAAGCTGGCGAGCATCGACGGCGGCAGCATGCGCAACGCGATCCCCCGCGAGGCCGCCGCGACCGTCGCCGTGCCAGAGGCCGACGTCAAGCTGTTCAAGAAGCTGATCGACGCCCAAGCAGCCAGGATCATCTCCCAAGAATTGAAGGGAGTGGACGACGGCTGCATCGTCAAGGTTGGAACCTGCAAGTTGACTCATTCCTTGGGCGGCAACTGTACGACCCGCACGCTGACGATGCTCGACTCCCTGCCCAGCGGCGTATTGACGATGAGTCTGGCCATTGCCGGACTGGTAGAGACCAGCTCCAATGTTGGCGTCGTGAGTACGGACGGCGGCAGGGTCAGGATCGTCTGTTGCAGCCGGTCGTCGAATACGTCGGCTCTCGAGGGTCTGGCGCGGCGGCATCGGTCCCTCAGCGCCATGCTGTTCGACCGTTGCGAGATCGTCCAGGAAGGCGGTTATCCGGGCTGGCTGCCCAATACCTCGTCGGTGATGGTCAAGACGACGGCGGCCATGTACAAGACCACATTCAAGAAGGAAGCAGAGCTTTTGGCCATCCATGCCGGTCTGGAATGTGGTCTGTTGACCGAGAAGTATCCGGATCTGGACATCGTTTCGTTCGGTCCGAACATCACAGGCGCCCATTCGCCTGACGAACAGGTGAGTGTTTCGTCCGTGGCGAAGATCTGGACACTCTTCACCAGGACGTTGGCCAAGCTCTAGAAACAGAATCATAGACGGACGGCCGCGGCCCCTCAGGAGCCGCGGCCGTTTCTGTATTCGGCGATCAGTGCTGAATTTGGCTCAACCCATCCCCAATTCGGCCGATTCAAGGAGCGAGGAACCATTGGAAACAAGAGTTCCCCGGTCGTTCCAGGAAACCGGAAGAGAGCCATGACACTGCGTCACAAAGTCATTGTGTGGGTGGTTTGCAGCCTGTTCGTCGTGCTAGGCACCGGAGGGGTTATCAACTCCGTGCTCACCACCAGGATCACTGGACAGGAAGCTCAAAGCTCTGCCCGTGTGATGACGTCCAACATCACGCTGGCGATGTCTGCGTTCGGGGAGACCGGCGACATGGTCGGTCTTGAACGCTTCCTGGAAGACACCCGCAGCCAGGAGGGAATCGTAGACGCCCGGTCCTTCCGCGGAGTGGTGACGGAGAGGGAATATGGTCTTCGGGAGCTCGGAAAGGTTCTCGACGATCAACAGCGCACGGTCCTCGCGACAGGGGAAGATGTGCTTCAGGAAGACAAAGAAAATCACGTAGTGCGATACCTCAAGCCTTTGAAGGCCAAGAACAGTTGCATCGAATGCCACGAGACAGCGAGTGCAGGCGATGTCCTGGGCGGTACCGATATCAGCGTAAGCGTGGCATCGGCCCATGCATCCATCAGACGCCAGCTGATCGTCATGGGGATTACGATGACCGGGGCCATTCTGGCACAGGGGTTCTTGATGTGGTTCGTGTTCACCCAGCTAGTGATCCGGCCCGTCACACGGATTTCCGAACGGCTTCTGGACAGATCCCGTCGGTTGTCTCACAGCTCTGATGCTTTTACAGGCTCCGCAGGTGTGATCGCCAGGGGAGCCAACGAACAGGCGGCAAGTCTGCAGCAGACATCGGCCTCCATCAAGCAGCTCCACGCCCGCAACCGTCGTACGGCGGAAAGTGCAGGACAGGCGGACAAGTCGTCCATGCAGGCGTCCCGCGCCGTCGACCTTAGTTCGAGTGCCATGAGCCGCTTGAGTGCGACCATGAACGCCATTCAGGAATCTTCCCACGAGACCTCTCGCATCATCAAGGTCATCGACGAGATCGCCTTCCAGACGAATCTGCTGGCCCTGAACGCCGCGGTGGAAGCCGCTCGGGCCGGCGAGGCGGGCAGAGGATTCGCGGTCGTGGCCGAAGAGGTGCGGAACCTGGCCGCCGGTAGCGCCGAAGCGGCCAACAACACCCAACGTCTTATCGAGAACGCCCTGCGCGACGCCGAGGAGGGAGCCTCGGTCGTGAGAGAGATGGAGGAGAAGCTCGGAGGCATCGTCGAGAACATGGCCATGTCGTCGTTGACCATCGCCGAGGTGTTCCAGGCCACAGAACAGCAGACCATCGAACTCGATCAGATCAACGATTCGATTACCAGGGTCGAGAGCATTACCCAGTCCAATGCAGCCAGTGCGGAGGAAAACGCATCGGCGAGCGAGGAATTGAATCATATGGCTGAAGATCTCGAAGAAGTGGCGTTGGATCTCGTGATATTGATCGGAGGCTAGCGATGACCTCGAGTGGGCGGAAATCAGCCACCAACAGCGTCGTCGTCGTCGCCGAGCGCGATGTCAGGAAGCGGCCGTCAGCATCGTTACTTGTTGGGGGAGAACAGATTACGAAGATGATCCTGCTTGGGTCACAGATGCAGCCTCATGGCACGGCGGTTGCGAGATCAACCGGGATGATCAGGACCCGGCGGCGTCGAGGACGTTGTGGGGCCGCCCGTCTCATCCCCTTGAGATCCAAGATCGAAGGAGTGGAACGATGAAGGTGCAGGACGTTCAGAGCTTGGTAGAGCATGTGACCGGTTTCCTGGAAGGGGTACCGGAGCACGATGCCGCCGCAGCGAGGACCCTGTGCGAAGCTCTTGAAGAGATCGGAGAGATCCTTGACGGGGACAGTCAAGGTTCCGACCGCACCAAGGTACGCAAAGCTACGGTTCTTTGTGAGCAGATCTTCGGAGGTGGTTCAGCCGATCCAGGTGCGGACTGGGCCTGGGTTCGAGCGACCTGTGCAGCATTGGCGAAGGTCGTGGTCGATGGCGTGGCATTTGAAGACGCCGGTTACCCCGGTGCCAATGAACAGAAGTGTCCCCCTACTCCCCTCGAAGCAGTGGGCAACCCATATTTCGATGCCGAAATCTTCATGGAATTCCTAGATCGACAGACCGAGGAGCTGGGTGATCTCGAGGCGGCGATTTTGGGGTTGGAGGGCGGCGAACCCGATGTGGGCTACCTGATGCGTGTATTCCACACCCTGAAGGGTGAAGCCGCACTGCTTGGGATCGATGATTTGTCGAAGGTGGCTCACGCCGCTGAAGACATGCTCACGAGCGAACCCACGATCGACTGTGTCGGTCGGCTGCTTGAAGTCAAAGACTGGCTTGGCAGGCGGTTCCGGCAGCTTGCGGGGCAGGGGCCCGCACCCGAATCCGCGGACGACGTCGTCGCCGGCCTGGAGGCGACCGCCTCCGCTCCGAACGATGGGTCCGCACCCTCATCCGATAAGGCATCTGTGGAGCCCGAGAGTAGTGGGCCGCGTCGTGAAGTGATGCGAGTCGATGCTTCCCGCCTCGATCTCCTCATCGAAAACATCGGCGAGCTGGTCATCGCCGAGGCCATGGTCAGCCAGTCAGTGTCGCAGCGCGACGATGTATCTCTGGAACTGGCCAAGAACGTTGACCGTCTCGATAAGATCTGCCGTGAGCTGCAGGAGATCGGACTCTCTCTGCGCATGATTCCCGTCAGACCCGTGTTCCGCAAGATGAATCGGCTCGTGCACGATCTGGCTCTGAAAAGCGGTCGCGAAATAAACTTCATCGTCCAGGGCGAGGACACCGAGCTGGACCGTTCGGTCGTAGAACAGATCAGCGATCCCTTGGTGCATCTGCTGCGAAACGCAGTAGATCACGGCATCGAGAAGGATTCCATCGCCAGGCTCAATACCGGCAAGGACATGGTCGGCACGATCTCCCTGACAGCGTATCACCGCGGGGGAAACATCGTCATCGAAGTCGAGGATGACGGGCGGGGGCTGAGCAGCGACGCCATCCTGGCGGAAGCAATCAAGAAAGGGCTGGTCACCGAGGGCCAGGTTCTCACCGACAGTGAAATCCAACACCTGATATTTGCCCCTGGATTCAGCACAGTCAGCACGGTTACCGACGTCAGCGGACGTGGAGTCGGCATGGACGTTGTGATCAGCAGCATTGAAAAGCTGCGTGGATCCATCGAAATCGAATCCAGCCCAGGCCGAAGGTGTCTGTTCAGGATCATTCTGCCTCTGACCCTCGCGATCATCGATGGGATGGTCGTCAAGGTGGGTGCGGAACAATACATCGTGCCGACGCTCTCGGTCGTCCGTCTGGTGCGACCCCGTCAGGATGACGTCACCACGGTTCGCAATCGGGGCGAGATGCTTCGTTTCGAGGAAGAGCTGATTCCGTTGTTCCGCCTCGAACGTCTTTTCGATATCGAGGGCGCGCGTCGGGAATTTGACGAGTCTGTTGTAGTGGTCGTCGAGAGCGATAATCGGAGAATCGGGTTGTTTGCGGATGATCTTGAAGGACAGCAGCAGATTGTCATCAAGAGTCTGGGCAAAACGATCCAAGGCACGCCCGGTCTCGCCGGCGGCGCCATCATGTCCGACGGAAACGTCGCGGTGATCCTGGACATCGCTGGCCTCGTCAAGGTTGCACATAAAGAAGATTACGTTCGAGCCGATCATGGGGCTCTAGAGAATCAAAGAGGAGACTGAAATGTCGCTGAAAACCAGAGCTGCACCAATCGCCAAGGCGGGCAAGTACCTCTCCTTCAATCTGGGAGGAGAAACCTACGGGCTTGAGATCTTGAAGGTCCAGGAGATCAACGGGATCACCGACGTGACGCGGGTGCCCCGCACGCCGGACTATGTGCTCGGTGTGATCAATCTCCGTGGTCGGGTGATTCCGGTCATCGATCTCCGCGCCAAGTTCGGCATGGAGAGCGTGGAGAACACAGATCGCACCTGCATCATCGTGGTGCAGATGGATCGTGAAGACGGGAAGGCGACCGTCGGCATCGTTGTCGACGAAGTGTCTGAAGTTCTGACCATCTCCGAAGACCAGATCACCGCGGCGCCGGAGTTCGGCGACGCCGTCGATGCTGACTTCATCATCGGCATGGGCAAGCTCGGCCATGAAGTCGTCATTCTTCTGGACATCCAAAAAGTGCTGACGGGTGAAGAGACGATGGTCTTGAGCGGTCTGGAGACGGAGCAATGACCACGATGATGGCATCGCCGACGACCATGTCGGGAACAGGCTATGAAGCGATTGGCGCCAAGGAGTTTGCGACGATTCAGAAGCTGATGCACGACCACGCCGGCATCGTCCTCAAGGAGACAAAGCAGGCGCTTGTGGAGGCCAGGGTCAACAGCCGTCTCCGCCTGCTCGCTCTTTCTTCGTACACCGAGTATGTACAGTATCTTGAAGGTGCAAAGGGTGAAGACGAGCTGGTCCACCTCATCGACGCCATCACGACCAATGTCACACATTTCTTTCGGGAGCCAGATCACATCGATTGCCTGCAGCAAGAGGTGGCGGGCTGGCTGGAGGCCGGCAAGCGTAAGTTCCGCTTCTGGTCGGCCGGCTGTTCAACCGGTGAGGAGCCTTATTCCCTGGCCATGATGCTGCGACAGGTGCAGGGAATCGAGGGTGCAGATGTGCGGATCCTCGCCACAGACGTTTCGACACGTGTCCTCAAGAAGGCCATGGCTGGACGTTACCGGCTCAGCAAGGTGGAGGCAGTGCCAGAACAGTACCGTCGGGGAGCATTTTCCCCCGACGGCGGAACTCACGCAGTCATCACCGATGCATTGAAGCGGAACATCTTGTTCCGCCGCCTGAATCTCAACGCCACGCCTTATCCAATCGAGGGGATGTTCGATGCGATTTTCTGCCGGAACGTGATGATCTACTTCGATCGAGAGTTGAGAGCGAGGATCATCAATGAAGCCCATCGCCTCTTGAATCCGAACGGACTTCTCGTCGTCGGACATGCGGAAACTCTGCTCGGCGTCGACAGCAAGTTCGGATTTCTACAACCCTCTGTCTATCGGAAGGTGAATGCATGATCAGGACCGCAAATAGAGCGCGGGCGTTGATGAACGGGGGCGACGCATGACGATACAACTCGAAGATGTGTCGATGCTTCAGTCGGGTCGCCCGCTGACCACCGTCGAAATCTCGGACATGAAGATCTCGACCAGCACGAGCGACGTTCTGGTGACCTATTCATTGGGGTCCTGCGTCGGTGTGGTGATCTACGATCCCGTGGCCAGGGTGGGTGGAATGATCCACTGCATGCTGCCTCTTTCGAAAATCGATCCAGAAAAGGCTCGCCTCAAGCCCCACATGTTCGTCGATACGGGTCTGACAGCGCTGCTGCAGGGTATTTTCGACCGCGGGGGCCAGAAGAAGAACCTGGTCGCGAAGGTGGCGGGAGCCGGCTCCCCCCTCGGCAAGGAGAAGATCTTCAAGATCGGGCAGCGCAACTACACGGTCGTGCGCAAGATTCTCTGGAAGAACAACATTCTGATTCAGGCCGAAGACGTGGGCGGGGCGTCTGCACGCACGCTCGTGCTCGACATGAACACAGGCAAGACAGTCGTAAAATCCGGTGGGCAGGAGGTAGAACTGTGAGTCTCAAGAGAGAAATCCTGTCCAAGGTGTCGGCCGTACCACCTTTGCCGGAAGTGATCATCAAACTGCGGGATTGCTGCAACAATCCCGACATCAATTACAAGGAGATGGCCAAGGTCATCGAAACCGACGCCGGGCTTACTTCGAGCATCCTGCGTCTGGCCAACTCGGCGTATTTCGGATGTTCCGGAAGCATCAGCTCGGTTCAGTTCGCCATGACACGCTTAGGATTGAAGCGGATTCATCAGATGGCCCTGGCCATCTGTGTGGCGCCTATGGCACGCAACGAAGTCGCCGGTTACGACCTGAGCGCGGAAAGTCTCTGGGAACATTCCCTGGCCACTGCCATGACGTGCAGTCACCTGGCCATGGAGACGGGTTACAGCGAAGCATCGGATGCGTTCACGGCGGGCATGCTCCACGACCTCGGCAAGTCGGTGCTTGGCATGTTCGTCGACGATGAAATCGTCGAGATCAGACGTCTGGTCGATGATGAGGAGTATGCCTTCGACGAGGCGGAGCGGGCGGTACTCGGAACCGACCACGCCGCGGTTGCGGGCATGCTGTTGAGGCACTGGAAGGTGCCGCCCCACATCACCGAGGCGGTGCGCTGGCATCACAGCCCGGAGCGGTGCGAAGGTGACAGACGACTCACCGACCTGATCCACGTGGCCGACATCCTTTGCATGGACATCGGCTGGGGCGGGGGCAGGGACGGAATGGAATACAGGCAGGACTGTGAAGCGGCGCGCCGTGTAGGCGTCGACAATGCGACGGGTGAACGCATCGTCAGCCAGGTTCTGGAAGAACTGCTGGAACTGAAGGAACTGTTCGAGCTGACCGAGGAAGGGGTGCACTGATGGCTATGAATATTCTGCTCGTGGACGACTCCATCACTGTCCGCGCCGTCGTCAAGAAGGCGCTGCAGCTGGCGGAAGTCCCCTACGACACGATCTACCAGGCCTCGAACGGAATCGAGGGCTTGGCCATTCTTGAGAACAACGACGTGGACCTGGTCATTTCGGACATCGTGATGCCCGAGATGGACGGTGAGACCATGGTCGCCGAAATGGTGAACCGGGGAATCCTCGCCACCACACCGGTGGTCGTGGTGTCGTCCGCGGGGGGCGACCACCGTCTCCAGCGTCTCAGGGAACTGGGTGTGAAAGGGTTCATTCAGAAGCCCTTTACCCCCGAACAGATCCGCGAAATCGTGGATCAGGTGATGGGAGCAAACGCATGAACGCCTGGAACAACACGACCATCGACGAGGTCTTCCTCGATATCGTCGAAAAGCTGGCCTTCATGTTCGGCGATCCCTGCGATATGGCGGACATGCCGACGGGCGATGGACTGTGGTGTCGAGCCAGTATCCGCTTCCACGGTGATGTGAGCGGCACGGTGTCGTTGTCGGTACCGGAAGAACTCTGCCTCGAGATCGCCGAGAACATCCTCGGTATGGACATGGACGATGTGGAGGACGAACTCGAGGTAGGCCGCGACAGCGTCAAGGAGATGCTCAACGTGGTTTGCGGACACGTCGTACCCGTCCTGCAGGGAGAGGGCTCGGATGTATGGCTCGACGTCCCGTTGCTCGAAAGCGTGTCGACCGAGGAATGCGTCGCCACTGCCAAGCATGACGGCGTGACGGCCTACAACCTGGACGGCAGTCCCGTCTTGTTAGGATTCCACTTGGACGGCAAATGACATGCCCACCCAAAGGAATGGTCTGCGCGGATCCGGCTCGGGGATTTGGGCGGGCCTCAGCGTCAAATGGCGTCTGATCGCAACAGGCTCTCTGGCTGGAGTGCTGCTGACGATTCTGCTGACCTGGCAGGGTTATCTTGGCATGAAGGATCAGGCTTATGAGATGAACCTGGATAAGAGCAGGAGCGTGGCCTTGGCTGCCGAGATCACGCGTTCTGAAATGTCCGATAAGTGGGGAACGGGCATCATCACACCGGAGCTCCTCAGGGGCTGGTACGAGCGGGATGAAATGAACAAGGTCATGGCCGCTGTTCCCATGATGGCAGATTGGAACACTTCGATTGCTGAGGAACATCGGGACGAATATCGATTCCGCTTCCCCCGGATACAGCCGCGGAACAAGGACAATCAACCAGATGTGCTCGAAAAGGCTGCACTCGAGCGGATGAAAGCGGACGGTCTCGATGAGTATATGGTCGTCGATGACGATCGGAATACGTTGCACTACTTCCGTCCCATCCTCATGTCCCGGGACTGCCTGTTTTGCCACGGTGATCCGTCACAGTCGTTGGCGCTGTGGGGAAACGATCAGGGGCTCGACCCTTCCGGTTCGCTCATGGAGGGCAATCATGAGGGTGAGATGTACGGTGCCGTGGAGGTCATTCAGTCTCTCGACAAGTCCGACGCCAGGATGCAGGCCGCCGTATGGCGCATCCTGATTGGAGCGGTCATTCTCGGCCTGATAAGTATCGGGCTGTTCGCCTGGGTCGTCACCCGCTCCGTGGTGCAGCCCGTCGAAGACGTCATCCAGGATCTGTCCCGCAACGCCGATCTTGTGGACTCCTCGTCCGCCGCCGTCTCGAGTTTATCGGCGGACCAGGCTCAGAGCGCCAGCGAACAGTCTGTGCGGCTATGCGACGTCACGCGTTCGCTTTCCGGCCTCACGGAACTCTCCCAGCAGACCATCGATATGGCTGACGACGTAATGCAGACGGCCCGCAAAGCTGAGCAAGCAGCCGGCGACGGCGTGTCCGCCATGAAGGAGATGTCCAAGGCTATCGAAGAGATCCGCTTGGCCTCCGATCAGACTGCGACCATCGTGGGCAGCATCGACGAGATCGCCTTCCAGACGAACCTGTTGGCCCTGAACGCCGCCGTTGAAGCAGCGCGTGCTGGTGACGCCGGACGCGGTTTTGCCGTCGTAGCAGACGAAGTGCGGAATCTGGCCCAGCGCAGTGCGGGGGCGGCGCGTCATACGTCGGAGTTGATCGAACAGTCCCGCAGCAGCTCTCGTCGCGGTGTCGAAGTTGCGCGCGACGTGATGGAGGGGCTACAGAAGATCTCCACCCATATCGACAATCTCAGCCAGATATCGGCCAGGGCCGGCGAAATGCGCAAGCGTCAGGTCGATGGCATCACCCAGATCAGCGGCGCGGTCTACGACATGGATCAGCTGACCCAGGGCAACGCCGCAGGCGCCCAACAGTCGGCGGCCGCGGCCCGCGAACTGTCGTCTCAGGCAATCGTCATGTCCGAACTCGTGTCCATGCTCCGGAACATGGTCGCCGGCGGCGGTGAGCACCGGGATGTTGTTTCACCAAGCCTAGTTGAGGACGTCTCGCCGGTAAACACGGACGTGTATTGCTCGGCCGACGTCGGAGGGGAGACCCCCGGATCTTCTTCGGCTCATTCAGGCTCAGCGATCAGGAATGTGGAGCGTGTCATCAATCTCGACGATGGCGACTTCAACGATGCAACGGACATGTGCTATTCGATCAAGGACCGGATCGAGGTCTGATCCTGATATCTATGAGAACTGGGAAAGCCCCGGCGCCAAGGCGTCGGGGCTTCATTATATGATTCAGGTCCTCGTCACACCTCGAGGGATACTGGCTCGCTTTGGCATGTCTCCGGCTCTGATCCGTTTCCTGCGATGGGAATGCTGATGACGAAGCTTGTACCCCGGCCCTGCTCGGTTTGGAAGGTGAGAGATCCCTTGTGCTTCTTCACGATGACGCTGTAGGCGATGGCCAGTCCCTGGCCGGTGCCCTTGCCCACGTCCTTGGTCGTGAAGAAGGGGTCGAAGATGCGTGCCTGGATGTCTTCGGGTATGCCGGTGCCAGTATCAGTGATGGTGATTTCTGCCATGTCGCCATCGCGCCGCGTACGGACACCGACGATGCCTTTGGGTGCACCATCCTGGCCCGCACCGGTGTCGGCCACGGCATGGGCCGCGTTGACGATGAGATTCAGCACGGCTTGGTTGATTTCGCCCCCCATGCATGTGACCAGGGGCAGGTCTTCGTCGAATTCCGATTCGAGCTCGGCGGCGTATTTCCACTCGTTCCGAGATACGGTTATGCTGGCTTCTACGGCTTTGTTCAGATCCACGGGCGACATGTCGACCTGTCCAGGATGCGATAGCTCCTTCATTGAACGCACGATTTTAGTGACCCAGGCGATGCCGTCTGTCGTGTGCTTCAGCGCATTGGGAATCTCTTCAAGCATGAAGTCCAGATCGGCGTCTTTCACCATCCGGTGCGCTTCTGCGATGAGTTCGGCTGCCCCTTCGCACGCGCTCGCCTTTTCCATCAACCCGGCGTAGCCTTCGAGCAGACCCTTCAGGTCCGTGAAGGCCTCGTTCAGGAACTGGGTGTAATTGGTGATGTACTGCAGCGGAGAGTTGATTTCGTGGGCGATGCCCGCAGCCAGTTGGCCGATCGACGCCAGACGTTGGTCCTGAGAGTTCTGCTGTTCCTGCTCCTTCTCGTCGGTGTTGTCTCTAAGGTAGAAGGCGAGACGGGTCACCGAGACATGGTCGGGTCCGAGGATCGGGAACAGCATGATCTCGTAGTGGCGACGATGAAGCGAGAAGGTGCGTGTGACGGCCTGGCTGGTGTTGACGACGCGGGCGTGGGCGTCGTCGAACACCTCGGCCATTTCTGGCTTCATGGATTTTGTGAGGTAGGTGCCGACGGCTTCTTCCTCGACGACGTCGAAGGCAGTCGCTGCATACTCGTTGCACTCCATGATCACGCCGTGCTTGTCCATCAGGACGGCGGCGAAGGTCGGAGCGTTGAGCAGAGCCCTGGTCGTTTCCTCGCTGCGGCGGACCTGACGTCCCATCCGCTCCCGTTCAAAGTAGATTCCCACCATTTCCGATGCAGATCGCAGGATGTCGATGTCCTCGTTTTCCCAAGGCGGTGCGTCGGTGTCGGAGCCGAAACCGAGGAATCCCACCCACTCGTCGAGAACGAAAAAGGGGATGAGGGCGAAGGAGTGGAGTCCCATCTTTCTGAACGCGGTGGTGCGTCCTTCATCCATCTCCGTCACCGAACCCTGGATGATCTCGCCCCGCCCCAAACCTCCGGCAACGGCGAAGAAACCCTGATCGAAGGCGATCGATTTTTCACGGCCGCTGTGTCGGTTCGTTTGCCAGTCGTTGGCGGTCACGGCGTGGGTCATCGTGGTCGAAAAGCCGGTGTTGTCGTTCAGACACAGAATGATGCGCCGCGCCCGGGTGGCCTTGAGCAGCGATTCCATGGCCTGGACCAACGCGTCGTCTTCGTTGTGACCGGCGAGAAGGGTTCGTGAACAGTCGGTGAGGGCCTGCTCGTAGGACAACCGCTCCAGCAGCTTGGTTTGGCTTTGGCGCAGGTCCTGGAGCTTCAGCTTGAACCATTCACTTGTGCGGTTGCTCTTCTCACGATCTGCGGCGGCCTCGGCCCATTGATTCTCGGTGTTATGCATAAGATCGCGGACCCGGTGCACGAGGCCCCAGGATCCGGAAATGTGATCGGCGAGGAAGCTGAGGAAGGGTCGGGCGAACTTCAACTGTTCAGCGTCGCTGCCGCGGCAGAGTAAGGCACCCATGCATTGGCCCGCGGACCGGAGAACGAAGATCTCGACATCGCCGAATCCCATGCGGGATGTCAGTTTCTTGAAGTAATTGCACTGATCGTGGTCGCAGTCGGTTCGATTGCAGGTGGAGCGGAGAAACCGGGCGTTGAGATCGTTGGGATCGGTGCCGGGATCGGGGGTGTAGATCGCCACCGTACCCGGCTGGATCTGATCGAGGGCCATGCCGATGTCGAATTGGGGCATGCTGTCGGCTGCGAGGCATACGAGGCGTCGGGCGGTCGTGTCCCAGTCCACATCCGGATCATGGAGAATCTCGTCGAATTTTCGCATCACGTCGAGACAGAAGACATCACCTGCCTTGCTGACTGGAACCGTGGGACAGAAGCCGTTCAAGAATGCCTCCGATCATCGTGATACCGGGCGAGGGTTCACCATTTCATGATCGGCATAAACCCGAAGGGACTGAGTCATTTATTGTTTCAGCAACGGAGCCAGAAGCTCCTCGTTGCCCACGGCCGCCTCGGTCATGGCTTCCTGGACGACGCCTCCGTACAGACGGCTGATGAGCGCCGAGTTCATACGGGAGATGACAACCTCGTCGCCGGCGCTCTGATAGACGGCGACGCGGCACGGCATCATCGAGGCAGCCCGGCGGCCCTTGGGGTCGCTGAGCACTTTGCCGGCGATGTCGGCTTTGCAGAGTTCGATGACTGTGACCGGCAGAACGTCGAATCCCGCCTCGTTGACCGTATTGCTGATTTCGTGGATTTTAGGCAACTTCCAGCCGGCGGCCACAGCACGCTCCTGGATGGCCTGAACCGTCTCAGCGAAGCCCATGGTACTGAGGTTTTCCAGGAGCATCGAGTCGGCTGCGCGATTCCAGATGATGAGTCCGGCGACAACGGCGCCGAATACCATGCCAACGAAGAAGAGCAGTGCGGAATGGATCATGATTCCACCTCGGGTTACTTGGAGTGTGGGCGCAGATGACACACGACGGTCAAAAAGATTCGAAACAAACGATATACTGTTCAGCCAGAAGCGGCAAGGTAGGCTTGCCCTGTTCCTCCCCTGGCATCATCATTCCAGGATAGGCTTCTCAAGACAACATTCCCTGATGTGGGGGAGACATCCATGAGCGCGTGTGGCGAAGCGGGACCCCGGGGAACCGATGTACGTTCGGACTGCTGGATCGCGGTGGAGATCCGCACAGGAGGCGGACTGGATGTCCGTTTGAAGAGCAAGGTCGCAGGCATGTACGGCGACAGGATCCGCAGCCGACTGATGGAGGGTTGCGCTGTTCTCGGAGTAACCGACGCCGTCATCGAAGTGGAGGACATGGGTGCCCTGCCCTGGGTTCTCGACGCCCGACTCGAATGTGCGGTGAAAAGGGCTTTGCCGGATCTCGACTTGGAGTTCCTGCCCGAGATGCGCTCTTGCTGCAGCGGCCCCTCCCGTCGCGAACGTCTGCGCAGGTCGCGGCTCTATCTTCCTGGCAACCAGCCCAAGTTCTTCGTCAATGCCGCACTGCACGCTCCTGACGGCCTGATCTTCGATCTCGAAGACGCCGTGGCGCCTGCGGAAAAAGATGCCGCCCGTGTCGTTGTGCGCAACGCCCTGCGCCAGGTCGACACCCTCGGTACCGAACGCATGGTTCGCATCAACCAGGGCCTGCGCGGGCTCGAAGATCTCGATTGGATCATTCCCCACAACGTTCACGTGGTGCTGATTCCGAAGGTGGAGGAGGCTCACCAAGTCAGCAGCGTGGACGAGCGGATCCGGTCTATCCAGCGCGAGCGTGATCTGGAGGGTTCTGTGTACCTGATGCCGATCATCGAATCGGCCCAGGGAGCCTGGAACGCCTTCGGCATCGCTGCGGCGAGCCGTCGCGTCGTGGGTCTGGCCGTCGGCCTGGAGGATTACACTGCCGACATCGGCGTACCCCGCACCCTCGAAGGCCGCGAGAGTTTCTGGGCGCGGAGTCAGGTCGTCAACGGCGCCGTGGCGGCGGGTGTGCAGCCCATCGACACGGTCTTCAGCGACGTCGCCGACGAGGAGGGCCTGCGCGCCTCAGTGGCCGAAGCCAAGGCCCTCGGCTTCATCGGCAAGGGTTGTATCCACCCGCGTCAGATCGCACCGGTGCACGAGGGGTTCGCCCCCGGTGCCGCCGAATTGGCCAAGGCCAAGGCGATCGTTCTCGCCTTCGAAAAAGCGGAGGCGGAGGGCCTGGGCGTCGTGTCGTTGGGCAGCAAGATGATCGATGCGCCGGTGGTGAAACGGGCGCACACGGTCATCACTCTGGCTCTCGAAGTCGGTCTGCTCGCCGCTGACTGGCGAGACCGGGACGAAGTATGATGCTCCCCAAGTCGGAACAGGCCGTGGCCATGTTCGTGGCAGGCTACAGCTGCGCCCAGTCGCTGCTCGCGACATACGGACCTGATCTGGGACTCGACCGCGAGACGGCCTTGAAGGCAGCCGCTCCGCTTGCCGGAGGCGTTTCACGTACCGACGGACCTTGCGGAGCGACCTCCGGCGCCCTGCTTGTGCTCGGCCTGAAATACGGCCACACCCGTCCCGACGATGCAGAGGGTGAGGAACGCATCCGAATTCTGACACAGGAGTACCTGCGCCGCTACGCGGCCCGCAAGGGCTGCACTTCGTGCACCGGACTGTTGGGAGTGAATCTCGGCGAACCGGGAGTTGCGGAACGGGTCAAGGTAGAGGGATTGACCCAGGAGGTCTGCCCGGAGTTGGTGCGGGCTTCGTGTGAGATTCTCGAGGAATTGCTCGATCACCCCGATCAGGAGTTTCCGGCATGACGAAGCTGGTCACCAACGCCGCCGGCCGCCAGGTTCCGGTGGAGATCAACGGCGCCGCGGCAGTGCCTTTCCAGGGCGCAGGCAAGTTCGTCCCCGACGGCCGCAGGGCAGCCCCCCCGATCCGTGCCTGTCAGGACTATCCGGCCGACGGGAACAAGGTCGTGGGCGATATCAAAACGGCGCTTCGAAATGCCGGTCTTCGCGACGGCATGACCATCGGCAGCCATCACCATCTGCGCAACGGAGACATGGTGGCCAACGCCGTGTTCCAGGCCGCCGCAGAACTGGGCGTGAAGGATCTGCGTTGGTTTCCGAGCGCGTCGTTTCCCTGCCATGCGGGGATGATCGACCTGATGGAACAAGGCGTGATCCATCACATCGAAGGCTCCATGAACGGTCCCCTCGGCGACTACTGCTCCAGTGGCAAAATGAAGGGCATGGCTGTTCTGCGCAGCCACGGCGGTCGCTGGCAGGCTGTTCAGGACGGCGAGGTGCACATCGACATCGCGGTGATCGCGGCCCCGACGGCCGACCCCTTCGGCAACGCCACCGGCGACCGCGGCCCCACCGCCTGTGGCCTGCTGGGCTTCGCGCTCGCGGACTCGATGTACGCCGACCACGTGATCGCCGTGACCGACAACCTGGTGCCGTTCCCGTGCATCCCCTGGCAGATTCAGGGGAATAACGTGGACCAGGTCGTGGTCATGGACAAGATCGGCGACGCGAGCAAGATCGTGTCGGGAACCACCGAGATCACCAAGTCGCCGGACCGTCTGCTCATCGCCGAACTCACGGCGCGGTTCTGCGACGAGGCCGGCATCGTCCGCGACGGGTTCAGCTTCCAGGCCGGTGCCGGCGGCACGGCCCTGAGCTTCGCCCTCTTCCTGCGCGACATGATGCGCGAGCGCAACATCAAAGCTCGTTTCGTACGCGGCGGTTCCACCCAGTACCTCGTGGACATGCTCGAAGAAGGTCTCACGGACTACATTCTCGACGGTCAGACCTTCGACCTCGAAGGAGTACGCTCGATGCGCGAGAACGCGGGGCACGTGAACACGTCGCCGTTCACCAGCTACAACTGGCACGGCAAGGGCAACTTCGCCTCGATGCTCGACGCTGTCGTGCTCGGCGCCACCGAGGTCGACGTCGACTTCAACGCCAACGTCGTCACGCACTCGGACGGCCGGCTGCTCCACGGCATCGGCGGCTGGATGAACTGCCTGGCGAGCAAGTGCACGATCCTGCCGATCCCCTCGTTCCGCGACCGGATCCCCGTGCTCGTGGACAAGGTGACGACCCTCTGCGGACCCGGCGAGCTGATCGACGTGATCGTGACCGAACGCGGCATCGCCATCAACCCGTTGCGGCGCGACCTCGTCGACAAGCTCCGCGACTCGTCGCTGCCGATCCGGGACATCCGCGAGATCAAGGCCGAGGTGGAGGAGATCGTCGGCGGCGCGCCGGCGGCGCCGGACCTGGGCGACAAGGTCGTGGCGGCCATCAAGTGGGTGGACGGCACGGTCATCGATTGTGTGCGGGAAGTGCGGGGGTGAGATAGCTGTCGATCGTCCAAACGTCTGGATATCGCTAGCAGGAGGGCTCAGTGATGTCACCTACTCTCGCCTTCGTCATCACTTATGCCTTCGCCGCCGCCGCCCAGCCCGGTCCCTTCCAGGCCTATGTCGTGTCTCAAGCCTTGAGCCGTGGCTGGCGCCGGGCTCTGCCTGCGGCCTTTGCACCGTTGTTGAGCGACGTGCCGGTCATCACGATCGTGATGCTGGTGCTGAGCCGCATCTCGGGACCGGTGATCCAGGGGCTGCAGGTGGCCGGTGGGCTTCTCTTGCTCTATCTGGCGGTCGGAGCGTTCCGCAACTGGCGGATAGGTGTTGTCGAAGATCCGGAAAGCGATGGCGGGTCCGACGGCAAAACCCTCCTGCAGGCCGCCTTGGTCAATCTGCTGGGCCCTGGACCGTGGCTCGGCTGGAGCCTGATCATGGGCCCGCTGCTGTTGCAGGCCTGGCGCAACGACCCGGCAAGTGCGGTCGCACTGGTGGCCGTTTTCTATGTGACGATGGTCGTGACACTGATGGGTGTGATCGGTTTGTTTGCCGGGGCAAGGAGTCTGGGTCCGCGGGTGAGACGGGCCTCGTCGGGGCTTTCCGCCGTTGCTCTGGCACTGTTTGGCCTGTACTCGGTCTGGAAAGGAACGCTCGGAGCTTGAGTTTTGGATATCGTGTCATGGTATACTGGTGAACATAACATCGCCGTTCCCCACCCCGACGTTCATTGGGAGAGACACCATGAAGAATCCGTATCGATATTCGATCCTCCTGTTGACCACGCTTCTCCTGTTGGCCGGCCTAGCCGACGCCCAGCCCCTGATCAGTCTCTACACGTCCCTCGACAAATCCCCGGTCGGCCCTTCAGATCAAATTCTCTACAACCGGGTGACCACCATTTATGTGGTGGTGGAGAACGCCGAGATGATGATCGGCGGAGCTTCGTTCCGTCTGGGAGAGAGCTATGGCTTCCTGCGGGTCGGTGAATCGTTCCCGGAAGGCGTGGCCATCGGCAATCTGTTTTCAGGTGTGGAGCTGGGTCTAACCACACCTGTGCCCCAGTTCGGAACGCCGGCGGTGATCGCCAGTTTCCTGATCTTCACCGAGCGGCTTGCGATATCGAATTATTGGGTGGAACCCCATCCCGACGAGAGTTCGATTCTGGTCTCCGATTCCCTGGGAAATCTCCATGCCTCCGACGGAAACACGCTGGAACTCAGGTCCTACATCCAGCCCGAGATCGGCATCTTCTTCGACGGGGCGGGCACTCAGCTCGAAGGATCGTTCAATGGCGGCGAGGGTGAGACGGTCACCGCCTATCTCATGCTCCGCGACCTTGAACATCCCATCAACAGTTCGTATCTGAGCCTCAATCTGCCACCGGGTATCGATCTCGTCTCCGTCGCTCTGCCGGACGGTGCGAATCTGAACGGCGATCTCGCCGGCGGTGCGATCTTATCCTTCTCGCCGCCCCTTGCCGGAGCCCCCGGAGCAGCGTCGCTCATGGCCACGCTGACCCTGTCCACGGGAACGGAAACCAGCGACGGCATGATGTTGAGCGTGGGCGGGTATCCGGAATACGGCTTATTACCCTTCGTCATCGTAGCGCCGGTCGGGGCTTATCCCACGACGGTGCTGACCTCGACGATGTCGGTTCCCGTGCCCAACGAGGACCTTAGCTGGGGGAGCATGAAGGCTTTGTTCCGTTGACGATGTTCCGCCGATTCCTCTTTCTGGGTTTCGGCGGATTCGCCGTATCCGGTTTGATCACACCACCGGTCGCCCTCGCCTTGGGGCTGGGGTTGGCCCTCGCCCTTGGGAATCCCTTTCCTGTGGTCTCCCAACGGATCGCTCGCTCTCTTCTTCAGTTGTCGGTGGTCGGACTGGGAGCGGGCATGAATCTGGGGATCGTTTGGGAGGCGGGACGAACGGGCTTCGGATTCACTGTGGTGACGATCGTCGGCACTCTTGCGTTGGGAATCGTCGTCGGGAGAATGCTGAAGGTCGAGGGCCCGACCTCGTTACTCGTCTCGTCGGGTACGGCCATCTGCGGCGGCAGCGCCATCGCCGCGGTCGGTTCGGTGATCGATGCAGACGAACAGGCCATGTCCGTGTCGCTGGCGACGATCTTCGTGCTCAATGCAGTCGCCCTTTTTGTCTTTCCACCCCTGGGCAGAGCCTTGGGCCTTGGACAGCAGGAATTCGGGGTGTGGTCGGCCATCGCGATTCACGATACGAGCTCGGTGGTGGGTGCGGCGGCCCGATACGGCGAAGTGGCTCTGCACACCGCGACGACGGTCAAGCTCGTCCGAGCGCTTTGGATCGTGCCGCTGGTGTTGGGGCTGTCCATCGCACGACGGGGTCATCCCGGCCGAGTGTCTTATCCCTGGTTTATCCTCTTTTTTCTGGCTGTTGCGGCGTTGCGCACGGCCGTACCTGCCTGGGAATCTGCCTATGTCATGGTCGTCGGAGGTGCGAAGCTGGGACTATGCCTTACCCTCTTTCTGATCGGCGGCAGTTTGACGCGTGACGCAGTCCAGACCGTGGGGGTGCGTCCACTGGTTCAGGGCGTGATCCTGTGGATCGCCGTCGCCGCATCGGGGTTGGTCGCTGTCCGCCGTGTGTTCGGCTGAAGCCGCCTCAGTTCCGGATGGTTGCCGAGATTCCATTCTCTATGATACGGTCCGTTCATATCGGTCGAGGCCATGCGTGGCATCATGTCGTCATTGGAGGAATTATGCGGTCTTTCATCATCTTCCCGATGATTCTGGTTGTTCTCTCACTGCGGGCATCCGTAGCGGAGCCGGTTCTGATCACCGCCCCTACCGAACCGCCGATCAGCGAAACCTGGGTGCTTGAAGAGGTCTGGCGGATCGACAGTGAAGATCCCGACGCTCCGTTGCTCGGTGTTCCTTCCCGAGGGATCGTCGCGCCCGACGGCAACGTCCTGATTCTGGATAGACAGCTTGCTCACGTCTTGGAGCTGACACCCGAGGGAGAATTCGTCGGGAATCTGAGCCGCAAGGGAGAGGGGCCGGGCGAGCTGGAGAATCCGAGTGATCTCCTGCTCTTCTCCGACGGAGCCGTGGGTCTCCTGCAGACTTTTCCGCCGAAGATCGTGAAGTTGAATCGAGACGGCACACCCCTCGATACGATCTCGCCAGTCGAGGGCATGGGATTCTGGTGGCGGGTCCGGGAGGCGGCCGGTGTCGTCGTCGTCTTCGGGCAGGACCGCAGTCGATCGGAATCGGCCAACGATGAATGGACATCGCGGCGTCATGTCTCGCAGATCACGCCGGATGGCGAAAACCAGCTGACCTTGCTCGAGAAATCGTCGGTGGAGAACTTCAGCCATCCGGTCCATGACGAGCAAAAGACGTTCTTTCCCTCGTTCACCTGGGATCTGCTACCCGATGGAACGCTGGTCCGCGCGGTGGATCGAGACGCCTACCGCCTCGAATTCCTCACGCCCGACGGAGTGATCACCAAGGTGGTCGAACGTTCCTATGAGCCATACCGCAGAAGTGAAGAGGATTTTGAAGAACTCGCCAAAGGTGTCACCTACACACGTGGCGACGAAGTGCTCGAGGTCGAGACTCACTTTCTGCCGACGGACCCGATCATCAACTCGATCCAGGTCCTCGACGACGGTTCCATCTGGGTGTCTACGTGCTTTGGGAGGCGAGGACTCCCGGTAGGCGCGAGTCAACGCTACGACGTCTTCGAGTCGGACGGGATCTATCGCGGCGAAGTGCTGATCACCTATATGTTCGATGAGAAGCGTGATGCATTCGGAATCATGAACGACGGCGGGTTTTTCCATGTCCGTAACATCACAGGTGCGTTCGATTCCATGTACAAGGGAAGAATCGTTGGGAGAGAGGCGGAAGATCTCGAAGGAGAAGACGTCGCCCTCGAAGTCATCCGCCTCCGCCGCGCCGGCTGACGGGATGCATGTCGAACATTGACCCGGGACCGCCCATGCCCCATGATGGACCCGGGCTGTGTTCGCTTCGCCGGACCGACGTCCAGCCCATGACGAGCCCCGCTCTCCGCGTTGATCTCCGGCCCACAACCCGACAGCCCACCCTTGAAAGGTCGTCTCGATGACGGAACAGGCCACCGGCGTGCTCACGCTCCACCAGAAGGGCGGCGGGTTTCTACGCAATCCAGCTCAGTCCTACCGACCAGGAGACAACGACGTCTTTGTGACCCAGCAGCTGATCCAGCAGTACGGACTCGAGACCGGAGCCGAACTCACCGGTGCCGTTCAAAAGGGCAACAAAGGCTTTCGTCTTGCTACGGTGGACGCCGTGTGCGGCCTTGCTCCCGTCGACTTCAAGGGGCGCACCCGCTACGACAAGCTTACGGCCATCAGCCCCGAGCAACGCTTCCGGCTGGGCGATTGTGGCAATCTGACCATGCGCCTTGTGGATCTCATCTCCCCCATCGGCAAGGGCACTCGGGGTCTGATCGTCTCGCCGCCCAAGGCGGGCAAGACCAGGATCCTCGAGGAACTCGCCAACGCCATCGCCTTCAGCGACCCCGCAGTGCGCGTCATGGTGCTGCTGGTCGACGAGAGACCCGAAGAGGTCACACACTTCCGTCGCCAGGTGAAGGCCGAAGTCCTGGCCAGTTCGAGCGATCAGGACATCGCCTCCCATGTGCTCCTCGCCGAAACCGTCATGGCCCACATCCAGTGCGAACTCGAATGCGGCCGCGACATCGTGGTGCTCGTCGACAGCCTTACGCGCATGGCCCGCGCCTTCAATTCCAACGACCGCGGCAACAAGCGCACCATGAGCGGCGGTGTCGGTGCCGGGGCTCTGGAGATTCCTCGGAAATTCTTCGGCATGGCCCGCAACGTCGAGAACGGCGGTTCGGTGACCGTGATCGCCACGGCGCTGATCGAGACGGGTTCGCGCATGGACGATCTGATCTTTCAGGAATTCAAAGGCACCGGTAATATGGAACTGGTGCTGAGCCGCTCGTTGGCCGAGGCGCGCATTTTTCCGGCCATCGACCTGCGGGCCAGCGGCACACGTCGCGACGACCTGCTCTACTCGGAAGAAGAAATGGTCTGGCTGAACGCCATTCGGCGGTTCCTGGCCAGTCGCGACCCGCGTTCGGCCCTGACCGGCCTGATGACACAAATGGAGAAGGCGCCGACCAACGCCGACCTGATGAACGCCATCAAGATCTAGGAGGAGTGACATGAGTCACCAGAAGTGGGACCAACCACCTGCGATGCAGGATGACATCGGCACGGTGAAACGCGCCACGATTACGACCAATAGGGGTGCCATCGAACTCGAGCTTTTTCCCGAGTTCGCGCCCAAGACAGTGAACAACTTCGTGTTCCTGGTTCGCGAGGGTTTTTACGACGGCATCGTGTTCCATCGCGTGATCAGCGATTTCATGATTCAGGGCGGCGACCCCACCGGCACCGGCATGGGCGGCCCCGGCTACCGCTTCGACGATGAATTCGAGGGCAATCCTCTCCGACACGAAGCAGGTGTGATTTCCATGGCCAACGCCGGCCCTGGAACCAACGGCAGTCAGTTCTTCATCACGCACGCGCCCCAGCCTCACCTGGACGGAAGGCACACCGTGTTCGGCAAGGTTGTCGCCGGCCAGAACGTGGTCGACGGCGTGGAGCAGGGTGACGTGATGGAGAAGGTCGAGGTCGCGGAGGGCTGAGTCCTCCGTCCTCGACCTCTCTAGTCCAGCAACAAGGAGTCAGTTTTGGCGAGAAAGACGAATTATTCCTTCGAGAAACGACGCAAGGAAATCGACAAGAAGAAGAAGAAGGACGCCAAGCTTCAGCGGAAGCTGGAGAAGAAGATCGAAGGCGAGGGGCCGCCCATCGCCGAGTTCGACAACGGTCTCGATCCGCTGCCTGAAGCTGTCGACGACGAAGATTCGGACGACGAGGACTCGGACGACGAAGACTCGGACGACGAGTAGACGCGTCGCTGCTCTTCGGGAA
>CALEMW010000024.1 GCA_937910695.1 uncultured bacterium | reverse complement strand
GAATAGCAAAGGGGCGGCCGCAGCCGCCCCTCGCCTTCCCTCCATCACCCCCGCAGATCACTTCAAGAGGGCCATCTTCTCCACGGTCGTGTACGAACCGGCCTCGAGCCGAGCCAGATAGACACCGGCGGGCTGGGCGGAGCCGTCGTCGGCCCGGCCGTCCCACACCAGGGTGTGATCACCGGCCGGCAGGCGTCCGCTGTTGAGGGTGCGCACGACGCGGCCCTTCACGTCGACGATGCGCAGCTCCACGTCCTGCTCGCGGTCGAGGCTGAAGCTGAGGGTTGTCAGGGGGTTGAACGGGTCGGGGTAGTTCTGCAGGCGCAGCGGTGAGCTGGGCACGTCCGCGACCGCGACCGCAGCAGCCGCGGCGGCGATTTCATTCGGCTCGAACACGAACACCGCCAGATCGCCGGGGCCGGTGCGTGCGTTGGCAACCGACGTGGTCATGCTCACGCCGTCCGCGTCGCCGCGGGCCACGGCGAGGACGAGGGCGGAAACCGTGGGGTTGGGCAGTCCGCCGCCGTTGGAACGGATCAGGGTCTCGACGCTGATCTTGCGCTTGCGGGGCGAAATGGTGTTGTCGATGAACACGGAACAGGGGTTGCAGACCTCGACGCCGGTGTCGTCCCGCATGGGGGCACCGGTGGCTTCGTCGATGACGTAGAGGTCGATCACGACGCCGTAGTTCGGGTCGGACGGGGCGACCGTCTCGGTGTAGGTCATGAAGATCTGCGTGTCGAAGGTGTTGGCCGTGTCGAGGACCGAGCCGGTCGCTTCGAGCAGGTGGGGCATGACGAACGTCCGCGCTCCGCTCGGCATGCCGCCGCCGCCGCTGCCGCCGCAGCGAACCTGCATGGGCATCATGGTCGAGGTGGAGCTGCCGTCGGGAGGTAGAGGACGGTCTCAACGGTCACGTCCATGACCGCGGCGTCGGGGCCGAGGGTTTCGATGACCAGGTAGCCGTCCTCCGGAGCGGGGGCGATGAGGCCGGCGCCGGTCATCATGTCGATCACGCTGATGTGGAGCGCGCCGTTGCTGCCCATGGTGAAGGTGCAGGGCGCGCAGAGCGACGTGCCGCCGGCGCCGACGTACGGTGTACCGAGTGGGCTGTAGCCGGTGATCGTCACTTCGTTGCCGATTGACGGGACGGTGCCGGGCAGGGCGGCGGCGTTGGTCACATGGATGACCGTATCGGTGGTGCCCGGCTCGCGGCCGAGGCTGGCGCGCCCGGACGCTTCGAGCATGTGGGGCATGATGAATGTATCGGCGAGGGCGGGAGCCGCCAGAACGATCAGGCTGAGCAGCGGGACGAGAACCTTCGAACGCATGGCGCTCTCCTTGGCGAGGGGAATGACGAGTACGATTGTCATCAATATTACGCCAAACGGGAGAGCCTTACGAAAAAAGAAGAGATTTTTAACCCCGGTTTAATCCTTGCCCGACTGCTGCCACAGCAATCCGCCCACGATCAGCACCAGGCCGCCGAACGTTGCGGCCTTAACGTGTTCTCCCAGAACGAAATGGATCAGCAACAACGACACGAACGGCGCCAGGAAGATCAGGTTCGCCACCCGGGCGGTGACCTCCGCCAACTTCAGGGCCGTCAGCCACATCACGAAGGTGAACCCCATCTCGAAGGCGCCCACGTAGGCGGCCACGGCCAGACCGGCAGCGGGCAGCCGCAGGTCCGAGACCACCAGAGTCGTGACGAGGATCAGCGGCAACGCCCCGGCGAAGTTCCACCACAGCCCCACCACCGGACCCAGCGGACTGCGCGCATTGGCGATCCAGTACAGCGCCCACATCACCGTCGAGAGCAGCGCGAGCCCCACGCCCAGGGGATCGGCCACCCGGAACCCCGCCACGTCGCCGCCGGTGGCGATGAGGAAGACGCCCCCGTAGCACACCACCCCGGCCCACAAGTCCCGTGCCCGGGGCTTCTGCCCGAGCAGCGGAATCGACAGCCACGACAGGGTGAGCGCCCAGGTGAAGTTGATGGGCTGGGCGACCTGGGCCGGTAACCGGTCGTAGGCGGCGAACAGCACCAGGTAGTAGACGAAGGGATTGAGCACGCCGAGCCCGAGGGCGCGCAAACGGTCGCGCCGGGGAGCGGCGAGGAGGTCGCCGAGGCGGTGCTGAACGGCGAGGACCACCGTCAGAGAAACCAGCGAAACAGCGACGGCGATCAGCAGAAGCTGCGTGGAGTCGAGTTCGCGCAGAGCCAGCTTGAAGGCGGTTGCGACGGTGGACCAGGCGGCCACGGCGCCCAGGCCGAAGGCCATCGCGCGCCGCTGGTTCTTCAAGGCGAAGCCTGTCCGCGTCGAACCCTCAGCACGACAGTCCCGGAGATCTTGTCGTGCAAAGCCTGCCGGTTCGGATGCCACACGGCTTCGAGGAACCCGAGCATGGCCGTGGCCGCGCTCGCGGTGTAGCCGCCGGAACGACCGAATGAATCCCACAGGCGCAGGGGCTTACCGTCGAGCCGCACGACCTTCAGGCCGAACAGGTGCTTGCCCAGGGTGCGGCCCCTGCCGATCCAGGTCCAGAGGGTGAACCAGCCGACGAAGAAGGCGCCCCAGCCGAATAAAGAACCAAAGTCGCCGAGCAGCACGTCGTTGCCGAGCTGGAGATTCGTCGCGTCGCCGTCGCGGATCAGGCGCGTCTCCTTGCCGCCGTAGGTAATGCTGGTGCGCTCGCTGTTGAAGTCGTTCTTGAAGCCCTCGTAGTCGCCGTTGCGGATCTGTGCGGCGGAGTGCTCGGGCAGCACCTCGGGCTGGCGGTCGAGCACGATGGTCAGGAATCGGACCATCAGGGAGTCGGCCGCCGCCACGCGGGCGTCGCCGTCCTGCAGGCGGGTCGCGGCGCGGATGTCGGCGATGAGCCGGTCGTCGGCGCGGTGGAAGCTCCAGACCGAGAGTCCGACGAAGATCGTGAAGACCACGACGAAGAACACGATTGAGTCGAAGGCGAACGCTGCGAACCGCCGCCTCACCGAACCGAGGGGCCATTCCATCAGCTCCGGCGCGATGCGCATGGGCTCGTCGGTGACCTTGGTCCTGCGGCCGCGGATTCCCGGTGTCACAGATTCAGCTCCTTGAGCACCGCCGCCGCTTCCGGTGCGTCGCTATAGACGAAGAAGTGCAGGCCGGGGGCACCGGCAGCGAGGAGTTCGCGGGCCTGGGCCAGCGCATAACGTCGACCGATTTCGCGCACTTCGGCGTTGCCGTTCGCGGCCATGATCTCGCCGACGAGGTCGTCGGGAATATTCACGTGGAAGTTACGGGGGATGTTCGTGAGCAGCGACTTGCGCGTGAGCACCTTCAGGCCGGGAATGATCGGCACGGTGATGCCGGCAGCGCGGGCCTTGTCGAGGAAGGCGAAGAACGCCGCGTTGTCGTAGAACATCTGGGTGATCACATACTCGGCCCCGGCGTCGACCTTCTTCTTCAGCATCTCGATGTCGTAAGAAAGGCTCGGCGCCTCGAAGTGCTTCTCGGGGTAGGCCGCCACGCCCACGCAGAAGTCGGTGGCCTCGGAGTTGGACATGGTATGCAGGTACTTGCCGCGGTTCATGTCCATGATCTGCTCGACGAGGTCGGTGGCGAAGCTGTTGCGGGGGCCGCGGCGCACCTGCTTCCAGTCGGTCTGGTCGCCGCGCAGGGCCACCACGTTGTTGATGCCCAGGAACGAGAGTTCGATCAGGGCGTCTTCGGTCTCTTCCTTGGTGAAGCCCACGCACAGCAGGTGCGGCACCGTCTCCACGTCGTAGCGGTACTTCAGAGCTGCGCACAGACCCAGAGTGCCGGGCCGCTTGCGCGTGATGTGGCGCTCGTAGTTCCCCGCCCCTGTCTCCTCGAACCAGGAGTCGGCGGCGTGGTTGGTCACGTCGATGAAGGCCGGGTTGTAGGGCATCAGCAGGTCGACGATTTCATGGACCTCGCTGATGCTCGTGCCCCGCTCCGGCGGCGTGAGTTCGAAGCTGAAGCTCGGTCCGGTGCGGTCGGCCAGGAATTCGGCTATTCTCATGTTCTTAGTTCCCCTGCTACGATGATGGTGACCGGCGGGATGATAACAACCCCGCCCCGGATCCGCACCCGCAAACGATGGTGGCTCGATGAACTTCCTCGACCTGGCCCGCGACAAGGTGATCGTCCTGGACGGCGGCATGGGCACCGGCATCCAGTTCCAAAATCCCGTCTTCGAAGACTGGGGCGGCCACGAAGGCATGAGCGAGTGGCTGAACGTCACGCGCCCCGACATGATCGCGGACATCCACCGCAGCTTCTTCGCCGCCGGCTGCGACGCCGTGGAAACCAACTCCTTCGGCGGTTTCTCCGTGGTTCTCGACGAATACGGTCAGGGCGCCCGTGCCCATGAACTCGCCGTGACTTCGGCCAGGATCGCCCGCGGGGCCGCCGACGAGGCGTCCAGCGCCGACCGTCCCCGCTTCGTTGTAGGCTCGATCGGTCCCGGCACCAAGCTGCCCAGCCTCGGCCACATCTCCTACCGCGACCTGCGCGCCAGCTACGAACCCCTGGTCGACGGCCTGATCGAAGGCGGCGCCGACGCCCTGCTGGTCGAAACCTGCCAGGACATGCTCCAGCTCCGCGCCGCCCTCGAAGCCGTGCGCCGCATCCAGGCTGCGCGCCGCACGAACCTGCCGGTGGGCGTGCAGATCACCGTGGAGAACACCGGCACCATGCTGCTGGGCACCGAGACGGTGGCGGCCGTGGCCGCGGTGCTGGCCCTGCGTCCCGACTGGATCGGCATGAACTGCGCCACCGGTCCCGATGCGATGACCGACCACGTGCGCACCCTGAGCCGCCACGCCCCGATCCCCATCAGCGTGCTGCCCAACGCCGGCCTGCCCCAGAACATCGACGGCCAGATGGTCTACGACCTTACGCCCGAGCGCTTCGCCGAGGTGCTGGCGGGATTCGTGGACGACTTCGGCGTGCAGATCGTGGGCGGCTGCTGCGGCACCGAACCGCGGCACCTCAAAGCCCTCGTCGACCGCCTCGAAGGCCGCCGAGCTCCGGCGCGCACCGTCGAGCCCCTCGACGCCCTCTCCAGCCTCTACATCGCCACCGGCCTCGGCCAGGAACCGCGCCCCCTGCTGGTCGGCGAGCGAACCAACGCCAACGGTTCGAAGCTGTTCCGCGATCTGCAGGGCGCCGTCGACCTCGACGGCATGGTGGCCATGGCCCGCGAGCAGCAGGACGAAGGCGCCCACGTGCTCGACGTGTGCCTGGCGTACGTGGGCCGCGACGAAACCTCTGATGTGGCTGCATTGATGCCGCGGCTCAACACCGAGATCCAGGCGCCGCTGATGATCGACTCGACCGAGCCGCCGGCCGTCGAGGCGGCCCTCGAACGGCTGGGCGGCCGCTGCATCGTCAACTCCATCAACCTCGAAGACGGCGAGACCAAGGCTCGTGCCGTACTTGAACTATGCCGCCGCTTCGGCGCCGCGGTCGTGGCGCTGACCATCGACGAGCAGGGCATGGCCCGCACGCCCGAGAAGAAGCTGGAAGTGGCGCAGAGGCTGGTGGCGCTGGCGGCGGAGTACGGACTCACGCCCCGCGACATGCTCATCGACCCGCTCACCTTCACCCTGGGCAGCGGCGACGCCGAATATTACGCCAGCGCCCTGGACACCCTCGAAGGCATCCGCCTGATCAAGCGCGAGATCCCCGGCGCGCGCACCCTGCTGGGCCTGAGCAACGTGAGCTTCGGCCTCAAGCCGCGGGTGCGCAAGGTGCTCAACAGCGTGTTTTTGCAGAAGGCCCTCGACGCGGGCCTCGACGCGGCGATCCTCCACGCCGGGAAGATCCTCGGCGCGGCTGAGATCCCCGAAGAACTGGCCGACGCCTGCGCCCGCCTCATCGAGAACGACCGCTCCCGGGGCGAGCCTCTCGAAGTACTCCTCGAATCAGAAGGCGTGGCCTCGGTCAGCGAAACGGCCGCCGACCTGCCCGTGACCGAGCGCCTGCACAAACGCATCGTGGCCGGCGACGCCAACGGCCTGGCCGAAGACCTCGACGCCGCCATGCTGGAGCGCGACCCCTTGTCGATCATCAACGAGGTTTTGCTGGGCGGCATGAAGGAGGTGGGCGAGCTGTTCGGCGCCGGACGCCTGCAGCTGCCCTTCGTGCTCAAATCAGCCGAGACGATGAAGGCCGCGGTGCGCCATCTCGAACCGCACATGGAGAAGTCGGGGGCCACCTCGCGGGGCGAGTTCGTGATCGCCACGGTGCAGGGCGACGTGCACGACATCGGCAAGAACCTCGTGGACATCATCCTGACCAACAACGGCTTCGACGTGCACAACCTGGGCATCAAGGTGCCCGCGGCCCAGCTCATCGAAACGATCCAGCGCGACAAGCCCCACGTGGTGGGCCTGAGCGGCCTGCTGGTCAAGTCGACCATCGTGATGAAGGAGAACCTCGAGGCCTTCAACCGCGCCGGCATCGACGTGCCGGTGGTGCTCGGCGGCGCGGCGCT
>CALEMW010000023.1 GCA_937910695.1 uncultured bacterium | reverse complement strand
CTTCATCACGTCGTTCATGCGGTTGCTCACGCTGGACATGTAGAGGTCCTGCAGGCCCGAGAGCATGTCCCGGAACGAGTCCACGACGTCGGCCACCTGGATCAGATGGTCGTAGAGATCGCGCAGATAGGGCGAGACGTACTCCCCGATCAGGGCGAAATCCCCCCGCTCCAGGCCGACGACGACCTCGCGCAGGGGCCAGACCGCACGGCGCAGCTGGATCATCTCCCTCTTCAGGAAGTGGATCTGCTGCAGGTCCTCGAGGCCGGGATCGGCCAGCATCGTCTCCTCCATCGCCTCGATGGCGTCGCTGAACCCTTCGAGGACCAGGAAGTAGTGGTCGACCACGGCGTCGAGCAAGGCGTAACTCAGATAGCCGGAACCGTTCGTGCGGATCTTGCCGTTGCCGTGGCGGAGCCGTTCGCGCACCGGCTCGAGGACGTCGCCCGGACGCTCCTGGAAGGTGAGTACGAAACGGGGGCCGACCACGAAGCTGATCTGCTCCGAGACGAGTTCGAGCTTGTCCGTCTGGAGGCTCAGCATGCGGGCGACGATGTAGAGATAGCCGCCGAAGTCCTCCATCTTGGGACGCTGGTGCGTGTTGACGATGTCTTCGAGCACCAGCGGGTGCAGTCCGTAGTGGGCGCCGAGCTGTTTCAGCAGGTCGGTGTCGTGCAGACCGTTGACGTTGATCCAGGTCACGGTCTCCTTGTCGCGGTAGCCGAAGCACTCCGTCACGTCGTCGACCATCCGCTCCTCGAAGCACTCGCCGTCGTAGTCGATGAGCTTGATCGTGGCGCGGTCGACCTTCTGCACCCCGCGGTACTCCACGGTGCCGGGCGCCTGGGCCGCCGGTTTGGCTGTTCGGTGCATCAGTCTGGCCATGACTCCGCCTCCAGATTCCTTCGGTGGTCCACTCAATACTCCATCGACCAGTTGACCGCGGCCGCGGACTGGTCGTGCCGCGAGATCATAGTCTCCAGTTTCACGTGCCGGGAAAAGAAGTATTCCAGGTTCACGAGGAAGGACGACCAGGCGTCGAGCTCCTGTTCGTACTTCAACAGCACCTTCTGGTGCAGGTGCTTGCCGATGACCAGGGCGTCGTCGCCGCCGCTCCCGCGCTTCAGGTTGATCATGTCGACCTTGAGCTGCTGCGACAGGCGCGCCTCGAGCTGGGCGGTGCCGTAGGCCGTCACGAGATCAGTGGCCCGTTCCTGCACCAGGCCTTCCTGGTCGCTGCTCAGCTCGTTGAGGGGCCGGCCGAAGAGCAGCATGGCCATGATGTCGCCTTCGGGCATCTCTGGTTCCGAGGAGAGCGCGAGAGTCGGCCGCAGCAGGGTGCCGCCGAAGGCGACGCGGTAGAGGGTGCCTTCGAGCAGGGTGGTCAGGGCGATGTCGAGGGCGGGATCGGTGCCCTCGCCGTCGTCGAAGGACACGTCGCCGCGCTCGACCTGGAAGGTGCGTCCGAGGAAGCGGAAGAAGCCCCGCGAGGCCGCCAGGGCGCCGCCGACGTCGTGGACGCCGTGGGACGTGCGCAATTCCAGATCCCCCACCAGGACCACTTCGAGCCCCTGGCCCATCAGGCGCAGGCCGGTGGGGATCGAGATCCCGATCACGGCCCTGGGAGTGAACGCCGCCGTCGAATCGCCGGCCGCCATCAGGACGGGATGGACCGACGGCGCCGCCGCGGGCGACAATCCTCCGGCCACCGATGCGTCCCAGAGCACGGGCCGGCCATGGAGAGAGTGGAGGTTCTGGGGAGGTTCGGGCAGGCGCAGAACGCCCGCACCGATCTCGATGGATCCCGTCACGTCGGGCGACGCCGGGGTTCCCTTGATGTTCGACCGGCCGGCCATCGTGAACCAGGACCCGTCGGGCAGCGTCACGCGGCCGTCGCTCACCTTGAGGTCGCCGCGCAGGGCGAGATCGCGCAGCGGGCCGGAGACGCGCAGATCAACATCGAGAGCGCCCCGCACGCCCACGGCCACCGGCATCAACGGCGTGAATTCCTCGAGTTGCAGCCCCTGGGTCATAGCCCTGGCGTCGAAGGCGCCCTCTTCGTCCGCGATGAATTCCGGCGGGGAGAACGAGGCCGCGCCCGGCGCGTTCAACGAACCCCGGGCCAGGACCAGGCCGCCCCGGGCCAGGGTGAAGCCGGCGGAGAGTCCTGCTTCGGCGGTTCCGGCCGCCTTCAGTTCACCCTCGACCTCCAATCGGTGGGTCGCCAGCTCGGACCAGTTGCGCGTCGTGGCCGCGATCCGCAGGGACCCGTAGGGCGCCGCGGTGCTGCCCCGCAACGAGACCGTGCCGTCGAGGACCACTTCGCGGCCCTGCCAGTCGGCCCCCGGCAGGGTGGGCAGCGGCAACCCGTTCAACGCGATATCGGCGTGGAGCGGCAGGTCGCCGCCGTCGGCGAGGCGCTGGATGTCGGACCGATCGACGAGGGCCTTCGCAGCGGCCAGAGTATCGCCCTGGTCGATCGCAGTCGCCGCGATGTCGAGACCGTCGGCGGCGTCCTCGACGTCGACGACGATCCTGAGGTCCCGGCGATAGCCCGGTGTGAGACCGTCGGCCTCGAGTCGGACGCGGCGACGACCCCCGCGGGCCGTGGCCCGGACGGTCAGCACTTCGGGACGCAGTTCCGGCGTCAGAGTCGGAGGGTAGACTTCATCGGGCAGGCGCAGTTCGAGATCGAGTTCTCCGCTGGTTTCGCCTGCCGACAGCTCCGCAGACGCCGTGAGCCGGCCCAGGCTGCCGCTCATGACCAGATCCCGCAGGATCGTCGTCCGAGTCGCCGGTGTCGTTTCGACGGTGAACGGACGATCGAGGGTCAGCGACCGTCCGGCCAGGTCGATGTCCAGAGTGTCGGCCGCGAGGGTCACGACGTCCGCGCTCGTCGCGTCGAGTGCGCCGCGGACGGCCACGTCGGCGGCCGCTGCCGCGAACCGCAGCCGCCCCGTCCCGCGACCGGGCAACGATCCCTCATATTGCACCGATGCGGACTCGACGGTACGGCCCTGCGCCACGAGGCCCTCCGGCGCCGTCACGGCGACGCGTAGTTCGTCGGCGGCGAAGTCGATCCGGCCGACGACCCGTGCCGCAGCCACGGCGTCACCTGAGGCCGAAGCCTCCACGTCGCAGCCGACGATCGGCGCCGCGCGCGTTCCCGACAGCCGGGCCCCCAGACTCAGCGCTGCGCTCAGGTCGTGATCCGAACCTGCGAGGCGCAGCAGGCGGGACGCATCGTCGATCGTCAGCGTGAAATCACCGGCGACCGAGTCCGCGGCGACGGTGCCGGACCCCTCGGCCCGGAGTCCGAGCAGGCTCAGCTCCAACCCATCGACGATCGACCTCTCCGGACCCACGCGCGCCCGCACCCTGCCGACGTCGATCCAAGAGGTCGGCGCCAGGTCGATGTCCACCGCTACGGCTTCTCCCGCTCGGCGCAGGTGTGCGGTCCCCTGCAGGGCGTCCAGTTCGTCGAGCCGGAACGAGGACGGCAGCAGGCCCTGCAGCTGGCGCGGGCCGGGCAGACGCAGATCGACGTCGGCGCGCAACCCGTCGCCGCGGTCGGCGGCGGCGACGGCCAGCGTCCACGGCGCACCGTCCCCCCACCGCTCCTGCAGCGGGGACCGCAACGAATCGGCGCACGCCGCGAGCAGGGCGGCGGGCGGCTCGGACCAGGCTCCTTCGAGGCGGATATCGAAACCCGACGCGTCCCGGCGGCCGCCGAGGGCGAAGTCGCCGAGCACGCCTGTGATCCGGAGGTCGCGGACGCTCGTCTCACCTCCCGGCAAGGCGACGACCACCTCGGCGGAGCGATCCGCAGCCGCAACGCCGGCTCCGGCGGTGACTCCCCAACCGCCGATCCGCAGCGGACCGGGCCGGATCACGATCCGATCGTCATCCCTGAGCAGGTCCGCGGCGCCGGCGACTGTGGCGCCATGGGCGCCCAGGGACCAGGTCATACGGGCGTCGCGCCAGCCGTCGTCGGCATCCAGCAGCAGATCCAGGCTGTCCAGCCTCGCGCTCCCTGAGCGCAGGCCGGCGCGAAACGTCGCCGTCGCGGCGGGGGTCGGCAACCGGCCGGCGACCCTCAGATCGAGATCCGCGGCGAGGGAGTCGGGGGGCGTGACCGATGACGGCAACAGGGAGTACCAGCGCTCTCCGCGCAGCTTCAACGAAGCGAGGAGTTCGCAGGAACGCCCGCTGCGGGTCGCGGTGGCTTCGATCTTCGCTCCCAGGGCCGCAAGCTCGAACCGCTCGAGGCGGACCCGCACCGGTCCGCCCTGCAACGCCAGGGTCCCGCTGTCGAGCCAGCCGTTCGGGTCGAGTGTCAGTGTGAGGGCGACATCGGGGCCGTCGTCCCGCCAGACCGCGCTGCAGGTGAAGACGCCGGCGATCCCCTCGAGGGACAGCAGGTCGTCGGGTACGCCCGTGACGAACGGCAGCGCCGCGATGTCGCGCAGCCCGGGCGTGAGGAAGGACCCTTCGAGGTCCAGGGTGCGCACGGCTCCCCCGCCGCCCCCGAGCCGTCCGTCGAACGCAAGACCCGGCTTTCCGGGAGGCGTGCCGCCGAGCCCGCAGGCGAAGCGATGCTCCCCCTGTCTGGTCAGCGTCAAGCGGACCGGCTCGCCTTCACCCAGGCGGATCGTCCCGGCGCCGGCATAGACGTCCCGCGCGGGTGCCCAGGTCGCCGCGGCGTCGTCCAGGCGCCACAGGCCGGCGGCGTCGCGGGCGGCGGCGGTCACCGACCATTCCGGTTCCCGCTCGACCCGGAGTTCCAGCATGGCGGTCACCGCGACATCTTCGACGACCGTGGTTTCGGAAACCACGAGCCGACGGCAGGACAACCGCGAACGATCCACGGCCACCGAAGGGAACGGCGGCAGGGAGCCCGGACGAATCACCGACGACGACGGCGCGGCAGAGCCATCCCCGGGACCGAACACGCCGCGGACGGCCGGCAGATCGAGGCGTTCGCAGGCCGCGACGAGGTCCCTGATCACCAGATCGCGGTGCATCAGCGACCGCAGGTCGACGCTGACCCGCAGCTCGCTCAACACCGCCAGGGTATCGCTCCCGACGATCCAGACCGCATCGCGGAGTTCGAGGGTGCCGGGCTCGAGCCAGGCGACGTCGGCGAAGGTCAAGACCCCCGGAACGCTTCGACTCACCTCGTCGATCACCCGGTCGAGCACGCGCTCGCGCACGGGCCTGAACAGCAGCAGCGCCACGACGCCCGCAAGCACGACGACGACGATCGCCGCACTCCTGCCGGCGATCCTCCCCCATCTGCGCATGCGCGGCATCATGGACATGCTCACTCCATCAGAACGGGTGGCCCACGGAAACATGAAGAACGAACCCTGGCTCGCCGCGCGGACGGGCGCCCAGGGCGAAACCGGCGTCGGCACGGACCGGTCCCACCGGGGTGGCGACCATCAGACCGGGACCGACGGCGTACTTGAGATCCTGCCACGAGGCGACGGCCGTCCGGCGCCAAACGTTGCCGGCGTCCACGAAGATCACACCGCCGATGCGGCCCTTCAACGGCTGCCGCCACTCCGTCGAGAGCAGCAGCATGGCTTCGCCGCCCACCGGCGAACCGTCCCTGTCCAGGGCCCCCAGCATGCGACGCCGGGTGCCGCGCATCGTCGACGAGCCGCCGGCGAAGAACCGCTTGTTGGGCAGCAGGTCGAGGGAGTCGCCCAGGGGACCGGCCACGCCCACCTCGAAGCGAGAGGCCAGGACCGAGGGGCCGAACCCCCGGTAGCCGACGACCTTCAGCGTACCCAGGGCGAAACTGTTGTCCGACGGGAACCAGGGCGGCGACCACTCCACGCCACCGGACCAGGACGTGCCCGACGTCGGGTTGATCGGGTCGTCGACGTCGTCCAGGTTGGCCCTCAGGTGCAGCGAGGTGAGCAGACCGCTCTGGGCCTGGAACGAGAGAGGGTCACTCGTGCGCACCGTCAGGTTCACGTCGGCCACCGTCACCCCCGCCTGCAACCGGCCGCTGCGGCCCATGAGCTTCGAGCCCCAGAGCTCGGCCTGGGCGTTGTCGAGGTCGTAGCCCTCCTCCCTCTCCTGCGCGTAGTACAGGCGCGAGGTCAGGCGCGTGCGCGGACCGAACAGCGACGGCCACCAGACCGACAGAGCGCTGTCGCGGCGGAACCGCGACAGGGTGCCCTTGAGCTCTGTGCCCCGTCCACCGCCCAGCAGATTTCGGTGACGCCAGCGGGCCCCGACCCGCAGGAAATCGTCGGTCCAGTAACCCAGGTCGATCTCCGCCGTGCGAGGCTTGCGCGGCACCAGCTCCACGACCAGGGGCACGGCGCCGTCGCCGGGCTCGCCGACGAACACGTCGATGCGGCGGAACAGATCCAGCTCGCGCAGATTGCGTCGGGCCTCGCGCAGGGTCGTGGGCGAATAGCGCCGCCCGGACGCCCAGCCCACGTTCTTCATCACCAGAGGCACGAGATCGTCCGGGGCCCCGTTCTGCCGGATCTCCCCGAATACGCACCTCGGGCCCGACCGCACCTCGATGGCGACGCTCGTGTGGGCGGAATCCCGCATCGTCACGTTGGGGGTGACGACGGCCTTGGGGTATCCCCCTTCGGCCAGCGAGGCCTGGAGCGAAGCCAGCACCTCCTCGAGGTCCGGCTCGGTGAAGCGGCGCCCCACGGCCAACGGAGCGCCGTTCGCAACGGTGTCCGACACCAGATGATCGGGTACGCCCGACACCGACACGGCCTCGACGACCACGGCCGGTCCCGGGGCTACTTCGAGGATGACCCCGACCTTGCCGCCCTTGCGGTCCGGCACGAAGACGACACGGAATCGGGCCCAGGGGTATCCCATGCGCGCGGTGAAGGCTCGGGCGCGCTGGAGATCGTCGGCCAGAGTGCGCCGGAACAGCGGCGGACGACGTGTGCGGAACAGGGTGCGCCGTCCGTTGAGCGCAAGGCCGATCCGGAGATCGTCAGCCAGGGTAGGCTCGAGCCCGCGCACATCGAACGAGACGACATCCCAGCCCCGGTAGCGCGGGGTCTCGGCCAGCGGATCCGGTACGTCCGACGCCACAGCCGTCATTGCCGCGGCGGCTGACATCATCAACGCGAAGAGGATTCCGCGTTTCACGGCTCTATGACCCGCTCTCATAGCGCGGCGGATGCATCCCCGCCCAGCCCGTCGCGTCCTGCCAGACCTTGGCCACCGCCATGATCGTCGCTTCGTCTAGCAGGCCGCCGACGAAGGTCCATGAGTGGGGAGAATCGTCAGCGGTGAATCCGTTCGGCGTGACCACGCAGGGATGTCCCGTCAGGTTGGTCACCAGCAGATTCTGGCCGCCGAACGAAGGACACACGTAGAGATCGACCGTCTCGAACAACGCGCTCATTTCCTCGATGAGCAGCGTCCTTGCACGACTCGCCTGCACGTAGGCCGTGGCGGGTACGAGCTGAGCGGTGCGGAACGTGTTCGGCCAGGCCCAGCGACCCTGACGTACGAGCTCGTCATCTCGGCCGGAGAGAGTGAGTTCCTCGAAGGCTGCGGCAGCCTCCACCGAAAGCATCAGGGCGATGGGCATGGCGTCGCGTTCGGGCAGCGACACGGGCACCAGTTCCGCACCGCGGCTCCCACAGAGGGCGCGGAGGGTTTCCAGGGCGACATCGTCGAGGGTCTTGCCGTCGCGTTCCTCAGCGAAGAGATCGGCAAGGTAACCGATGCGCAACCCGGCCCAGTCGAGATCCGGATCGTAGGAGAAGGATGCGTCGACGAGGGTCGGATCGAGGCCGTCGCTGCCGCGGATCACATCGAAGACCAGGGCGCAGTCCTCCACCGAACGGGCCATCGGACCGATCTTGTCCATGCTCCAGCTCAGGGCCATGGCGCCGGCACGGCTCACGCGGCCGTAGGTGGGGCGCAGCCCTGTCACGCCGCAGCGGGTCGCCGGACTGACGATGCTCCCCCACGTTTCGGTACCGATGGCGAAGGGCACCAGTCCCGCCGCCACCGCCGAGGCGGGCCCGGCCGACGAACCGCTGCTGCCCTCTTCGAGATTCCAGGGGTTGCGGGTCGTGCCGCCGAACCAGACGTCGCCCATGGCCAGGGCGCCCAGGGTGAGCTTGGCGCAGAGCACGGCGCCGGCCGCCTCGAGGCGGGCGACGACCGTGGCGGTGTCGTCGATCACCTGGTCCTTGTAGGGCATGGCACCCCAAGACGTGGGATAGCCCGGCACCGCGAGCAGGTCTTTCACTCCGTACGGTACGCCGTGCAGAGGACCACGACGGCGGCCGGCGGCGATCTCGCGGTCGGCGCGACGGGCCTGATCGAGAGCCAGCTCTTCGGTCAGCGTTACCACGCATTCGAGCTCGGGGCCGTAGGTGCGCAGGCGAGCGAGGAACATCCTGGTCAGTTCCTCGCTGGTCACCAGCCGACGGTCGAGCAGAACCGAGAGTTCGCCGACCGAAGCGAAGGCGAGGCGTTCGAGATCGTCGGGGCGGGCAACGTTGCCGAAGTCTGTCCAACGTGGTCCCGGCCCGATCGCCGGCATCTCCCACCCGCTAGGGAAGGGTCGAAACACCATGGCGGGATGCACGCCGTTGGGCAGGTCAAGGGCCCGCAGGGCGGCGTAGCCCTCGCGCTGGTCCACGAGGTCGGCCAGGGCGAGTTCGCCCTCGGTGTCGGTGTAGGAAAGACCGAACAGTGCCTCGGCCTGATGCAGCGTGCCCAGGGTGATGGGCTGGTCGTGGCGGATCTCTTCGCCGCAACCTGCGAGAACCACGATACAGGCACAGAAAAACACGACGACTCTCATGAAGTCTCCTCGATCTCGCGATTGACCCGGTCGGGTGTGAAGGCCGGACGGTACAACAAACGGCGCCGACCGTTTGTGGAATCTGTTCATTGCTCCTCCGCGGCAAGGGCGTGCAAGGATTCTCCATCGACACGCCAAACAGTCCAATCATCCATGGAGCGCGCACCGAGCCCGCGGTAGAAGCGGTGGGCGGATTCGTTCCAGTCGAGGACCGACCACTCGAAACGATCATAACCCCGTGCAACGGCCAACGCGGCGAGTCGTCTCAACATGGCTTCGCCGATGCCGCGACCGCGCATCTCTGCACTGACATAGAGGTCTTCAAGATAGAGACCGGGCCGGCCCCGGAATGTCGAGTAGCTGGGGAAAAACAAGGCGAAGCCGACAGGGCCGACGTCCGTATCGGCGATCATAACCTCGGCGGCCGGCTGTTCCCCGAACAAGGTCCGCATCAAGTCCTGTTCAGTGGCGACGACTTCGTCGTCAAGGCGTTCATAGGCGGCGAGTTCTCGGATGAAGCGCAGAATCACGGGTGCATCGGATGCTGCAGCCGTACGGATGGTGCATGAAATGTCGGTCACGGGCTACCTCCGGTTCAGACCCATCGTAACATGCAGCTTTCCCTATTCCGAGTTGATCATTTGTTTTAACCTGAATTTCGGTATGATATCCTATGGATTGGATGATTTGACAGAGGTGTTGGATCTCGTCGACAGCTGCTGAGGGAACACTGAGAAGGGCGGCCCGATCACGGGGCCGCCCTTTCATCATCCGCCACGCTCTAGGGATTGCTCAACCCTAGGCAATGGTTGTCAGTACCGGCCGCTCTCCAGCCGATATCTTGCTCCGGCCCAGCTTGAAGTGCACCAGGCCCAGAATGGCTCCGAAGACCAGATGCCCCATGAGGCTGGGCATCATCTGGCCAGCAGCCGCCAGATTCCAGTTCACTCCCAAACCCATCCCCATCATTAAGGGCATCATAGTCAAAGGGCCGAGCAGCCACCAAAAGGCGCCGTATCCGAGACCCTTGCGCAGACCGCCGCCGACCGAATCGATCCTACCTCCAAGCAGGACCGCATAGCTCAGACCGATCCCTGCACTGATCATCATGTGCATCAGAAAACCGACCACCGCGCTGTCCGAGCCGACCATGCTCGCGAGCATCGGCAGCATCCCCATCATCGCCATCATCATCCCGAACACGAGTCCCCCGGCCAAACCGCCGAGCACACCGTTCTTGAAATTCTGTGCGTTCATTGTTCTACTCCCTCCACGGTCTTTCGACCCCTGATCCCTTGGTCTCTGATTTCCTATAAATCGTGACAGTGGGTGAAGGAGTTCGCCAATCCGTTACATTCAATCTCTGTGGGGATGCCGATGGCAAAACCTCCCGGCCCGGACATGTTCAACGATCCAGGGTTCGCAGTCCGGATCCGCGCCCGCGATCCCGACGCGTTCCGGGCCGTCGCCAGGGCCTACATCACCCACATCCTACGAGCCGCCCGGGGCGCCGGCCTGAACGATGACCGGGCCCAGGATGTGGTCCAGGAGGTCTTCAAGACCTTCATCGAGACGGCCGAACGTTTCGAAGGACGTTCCCACGTTCGGACCTGGCTCTTCGGTATCCTCTATCACAAGATCTCGGAGGCTAGACGCGGCGTGACCAAGGACGCTCGCGCCGACGACATCGACGAAGTGATGGAAAGTCGATTCGACGAACGGGGGATGTGGAGCCGTCCGCCCGCCCAAGCCGATCACGGAACGTGGAACAAGGAAATCACCGCACACATCGAGGATTGCATGGAGCCCCTCCCCGACAATCAACGCCTGGCCTTCGTGCTGCGTGAGGTGGAGGGCATGGAGTCCGAAGAGATCTGTAACACCCTCGACGTAACGCGCACCAACCTGGGAGTGCTCCTGTACCGCGCGCGCAACAGCCTGCGCGAATGCCTGGAGATGAAGGGGGTGGGAAGGTGAACATGTTGAACTGCAAGGACGTTCACCGCATCGTGGCCGAGGATCTTGGTCAAAACCCGGGATTCCTGCGACGTATGGAGATACGGTTCCATTTGTTCATGTGCGTCAAGTGCCGCAGCTACGTCGCTCAGATGTTCGCAATCGGTGAATCCATTCGCACGCTCTGCAGCCCCCGCCCCGGAGACGACGCCACGGCCGACCGGCTCGAGCGTGAGATCATGGCCTGCTGTCCCCCTTCTCCAGATCAGAGCGATTGAAGATGACCCACACACCCGGGTCCCGGACTGATCAGCCGGCCATAGATACAAGGAGGCCCCGACCTCTCGCCTGGTCGGGGCCTCAAGCGTCCCAGGAGATCTGATAAGATCAGGACGCCACTTTGACGGAGATGCCTCCGCTCCCTGTATCGAGAACCACCCTGGCGGAACCGCCGCCTACGGTGAAACTCGCTTCGTTCCGGTCGGGTCGTTTCACGTCCACGTCGGGGACGTCGACCCGGATGCCGCCGCTGCCGGTATCGCAGCTCACACGACAGGATGCGTTGCCGGGCAGGATCAGGTCGATGCTGCCGCTGCCCGTGTCACAAAGAAACTTGCCGTCGCCCATGGAGTCAAGCTGGAGAACCACGCTGCCGCTGCCGGTGTCGATGCGGGCTGCGTCGCAGGTTACCCTGAGGGCCTCGACCCGGCCGCTGCCGGTATCCACATCCAGCTTGCCGCACTCGATGTTTTCCAGTTCCACCTGACCACTGCCGGTGTCCACGAGCACCTTGTCGCCCTTGAGATTCCGGCCTGACACATGGCCGCTGCCCGTGTCGACGGTGATCTCGCCTTCGCAATCGCTCACATCGACGTGACCGCTGCCGGTGTCGCACAACAGGACGCCGTTGATCCGCGAGGCCTTGATCGGACCGCTGTGCGTGTCGAGTACGATGTCCGCACTCACACGGCTGGCGTTGATGTCGCCGCAGCCCAACTTGACCGCCGCGTCGCCACCGACGGGCACCTTCACGACGATATCGGCCCAGGCCTCGAAGCCCTTGCCCTTGCCGACGATCGTGATCTTGCGGCCGCCGAGGGCGTTCCTGAACTTGCGCCAACCGGTTTCACCGTCGTCGGCGTCGTTCTCACGGAAGTTGATGGTTGTCTTGCCGCGGCCCAGTTCCGGGTACACGAAACGGCGTTCGTCCTCGACCGGGAACATCACCCGCACGTAGGTCGAAGAACCCTTCTCTTCGACGACGACCCTGATGTTGTCCTTGTCGGCGTCATCGCCGTGGACATTCACTTCGACGACATACTCGTCGCCATCGCCTTGAACCACCTCGACGTGCCCCACGAGGTTGACGACGATCAGTTCGCGTGTATCGACACGGACCGTTTCGGAAAATTCGGCGGCCTGAACAGACGCCGCGGCGCCAAGCACGAGCAAGGCGAGCATGAGCAGGCACCGGCTGCTGCGATCGAACATGGAATTCCTCCCGGCAGGGTATTGCGCGCAGCGTCGGGGAGCGATGCGCGTCCAACGGATGGGATACGCGCCGTGGGGTTGCAGGGTTGCATGGGATTTTCGAGACGCCGTATTCCTCAGCAGATGGTGTAAGCGGTTGACGCCCGAGGCCGCCCCGGTCCACGATGACTTCACTCCCCGTGCCCCTACCGGAGGTTTTCGTGCTCCAAGGCTTCACCCACAATCCCGCTTTAACCATCGCCGTAGCCCTGGCCGTGGGCGTGCTGGCCCAGGCCGTCGCCCGTCATCTGAGGATTCCGGGGATCGTGCTGCTGCTCGGCGCCGGGGTGGCCCTCGGGCCCGATCTGCTCGGAATCATCCGCCCCGGAGATCTGGGCACGGCTCTGGGCGATCTCACCGGCTTCGCCGTGGCGGTCATCCTGTTCGACGGCGGCCTCAACCTGAATCTGCGCCGGATGCGCTCCCAGGCCCTCCCCATCAGGCTTCTGCTCTCTGTCGGCGTGATGATCACGTCACTGGGCGGTGCTCTTGCGGTGCACCTGGTGCTGGGCTGGGATTGGACCACATCGCTGCTCTTCGGCACGTTGGTGATCGTCACCGGGCCTACGGTCATCACCCCTCTTCTGCGCAGGATCCGTGTTCGCCGAAGCGTGGAAACGATCCTGGAGAGCGAGGGCGTGCTCATCGACGCGGTGGGCGCCGTCGTGGCTGTCGTGGCTCTGGAAGTAGCGCTGGCTCCCCGCAACGAAGCTGCTCATCTGCTGGTGGGTGCTCCGGTCGGTTTGATCGGAGGCCTCTTCATCGGCGCCGCCGGTGGTGGTCTCCTTGCCTTGATGTTGCGTTCTCGCCGGGTGGTGCCGGAAGGATTCGGCAACATCTTGACCCTGAGCGTGGTCCTGGCGCTGTTTCAATTCAGCAACGCCTTGATTCCCGAAAGCGGCATCGCCGCCGCCATCGCCGCCGGGTTCGTCGTCGGCAATCTGAACTCCTCCCCGGCCCGCGAGCTGCGCGAATTCAAGGAACAGCTCACGGTCATGCTCATCGGTCTGCTCTTCGTGCTGTTGGCCGCCGATGTGCGGATCGCCGAAGTCTGGGCCCTCGGGGGCCGCGGTCTGCTGGTGGCGGCCCTGCTGATGTTCGTCGTCCGCCCGCTGAACGTGGCGGTCTGCACCGCTCGATCCAGCCTGACGCTCCCCGAGAAAGGGTTCCTGGCCTGGGTCGCTCCACGGGGCATCGTAGCCGCGGCGGTGGCCACGCTTTTCAACGAACGTCTGGCCCAAGCCGGAAACGACAGCGGCGAGATGCGCGCTCTCGTTTTTCTGGTGATCGCCACGACGGTCTTATTCCAGGGAGCGACAGCCGGCGGCGTCGCTCGGTTGCTCGGCGTCACACGGCCGACCGGCCAGGGCTATGCCATTTTCGGAGCCCAGGCCCTCGGACGGCTGCTGGGCACCGTGCTGCAGGCCAGCGGAGCCAAGGTTGTGATGATGGACGCCGATCCCATCGCCTGCCGCGAGGCCGAAGCGGCCGGACTCCGCGTTGTCTTCGGCAACGTGCTCGAAGACCGTGTGCTGATGAGGGCTGTCGTCGACAGCCGCCGGGCCGTTGTCGCCGCCTCCACTTCCGAGTCGATCAACATGTTGCTGACTCGCAAAATCCTCGCCGAATTCAAAGGTCCCGTCGTATACGCAGGCGTACAGTCGAACAACGGCGGCGTGGAGCCGGCGATGATCCTCAGCGAAGGTGCCGACGTCCTGTTCGGAGATGAAATCGACCTCGAACTCTGGAATGTGAGGGTTCGGCACGGAACCGCCGGTTTGGAACAATGGCGCCTCACCGTTCCCCACCATGACATGCCGGCCGGCATGTCCGCCTTCGCGGTTCCCTTCGTGCAGGAACTCAAGAACCACAGTGAACCCGTGCACAACTTGCTGGATCTCGGCCGGGACGCCGTTGTCCACTGGCTGATCACCCTGGACAGACCGGACGAAGCCCGCCAGATGCTTCTGAATTCCGGCTGGACCCCCCTGGAGGAACATCGATGAACGGACGTCGCTGCATGTTCGCCCTGCTCATCCTGACGATGACGGCGAGCTTCTCCGTCGCCGCCGACCGTGTCACCGGCCGCGCCTTCGCCACCCGCAGCGAGGTGATCGCCCGCCACGCCATGGCCGCCACCAGCCAGCCTCTGGCCACCCAGATCGCTCTCGACGTGTTGAAGGCCGGCGGATCGGCGGTCGACGCCGCCATTGCGGCCAACGCCGCCTTGGGGTTGATGGAGCCCACGGGCAACGGCATCGGCGGCGATCTGTTCGCCATCGTCTGGGACCCCAAGTCGAAACGGCTGCACGGGTTGAACGCCAGCGGACGTTCGCCGCGTTCACTGACCATCGAGGAGTTCGAGAGGCGCGATCTGGAATCCGTACCGCCCTACGGCGTCCTGCCGGTCTCGGTACCGGGCTGTGTGGACGGCTGGTTCGAACTCCATAGCAGGTTCGGCAAGCTCCCCATGTCCGACGTACTGGAACCCGCCGTACGCTACGCCCGCGAAGGCTTTCCGGTGAGTGAACTGATCGCTTATTACTGGGACATGAGCGTACCCGCACGGGCCGAACACCCGTTCTTCCTCGAGACCTTCACGATCGACGGCCGCGCCCCACGCAAAGGCGAACTGTGGCGCAACCCCATGCTCGCGGCCACCCTCGAACGCATCGGCGCCGAAGGCCGCGTCGCGTTCTACCGCGGCGACCTGGCCCGCACTATCGCCCGCACCGTGCAGGACGCCGGCGGCTTCCTCTCCTACGACGACCTTGCGACCCACGTGAGCGAATGGATCGACCCGGTCTCGACGACCTACCGCGGCGTCGAACTCTGGGAGCTCCCCCCAAACGGTCAGGGCATCGCCGCCCTGCAGATCCTCAACATCCTCGAGGGCTACGACATCGCGGCCATGGGCTTCGGCAGCGCCGACTACATCCACCACTTCACCGAGGCCAAGAAGCTGGCCTTCGAGGACCGGGCGAAGTTCTACGCCGACCCCGCCTTCGCCGACGTGCCCGTCGCGGGCCTGATCTCCAAGGCCTACGCCGACGAGCGCCGCGCCCTGATCGACCCCGACCGCGCCGCCCGCCGCTACGACCACGGCAACCCCGCCCTGTACGACGGCGACACTATCTACCTGACCGTCGCCGACGAGAGCGGCATGATGGTCTCGCTCATCCAGAGCAACTACCGCGGCATGGGCTCGGGCGTGTGCCCCGAAGGCTTGGGCTTCTGCCTGCAGGACCGCGGCGAGCTCTTCTCCCTCAAGCGCGGCGAAGCCAACACCTACGAGCCGGGCAAGCGCCCCTTCCACACCATCATCCCTGCCTTTTTGACCCGCGACGGCGAGCCCTGGATCAGCTTCGGCGTGATGGGCGGCGCCACCCAGCCCCAGGCCCACGCCCAGATCGTCATCAACCTCGTAGACTTCGGCATGAACCTGCAGGAAGCGGGCGACGCGCCCCGCATCCTCCATTCCTACTCGAGCCAGCCCACCGGTGAGACCATGACCGACGGGGGAATCCTGTCGCTGGAGACCGGGCCCGACTGGGAAGTCTTGCGCGATCTGCGAAACCGGGGCCACCGCATCCAGATCGAAGTCGGCCCATACGGCGGCTACCAGGCGATCATGTTCGATGCAATTCAGGGCGTGTACTACGGCGCGAGCGAATCCCGCAAAGATGGGCAGGCGGGGGGGTACTAGGGCGGAGGGGGAGAGGAAGAGGGGCCGTGACGAACGAAACAGCCTGACATCGTTCGTCACGGCCCCTCTTCCTCTCCCCCTCGGTCCTTGTATCACCCCCACCTGACTCTTATGGAACTTCCAAATCGTGATGAACTATAATAGCGCCTCGCCCCCCCCCGCCCGAACCCCTGATCCGGAGTAGAAACCATGAACTCATCTCGAATGAGAACGCTTGCCGTGGCGGGAGCCTGTCTTGTGATCGCCTTGGGAAGTGTCGCCCAGGCTGAAGATGATGGGCGCATCCTGCTCGAACGCGCGGTCGCTCACTACGCCGACCTGGACGCCTACGCCGCCGAGATGGTCATCAATCTCGAATTGCCGGAGGAGTTCGCGGCCATGGGAGGCCACATGGAGCCCTCCCGATATACAGCGATCGCGACCGACGACGGCCGGGTGGCTTTCCGACCATTGGGCGGGATGATCAACGATCCTTTCGTCCAGAACACAGAACAGTGGTATGCGGAGATCAGCTTCATGAAGGCGTACATCCTTCAAGAGGCCGTCCCGTTGAGCCAGCTGCTGGACGAGGAAAGCAACAGCGGCGTACCGATTCCTGGCTGTGCCGACTTCCTGCGCTTCGGCCGATCTGCGGGCGAAGCCGGCTCCCTGTTGGCGGCCGCCTCGATCCATGATGCGGGCGGTGAAATCGTGGGCGGTGTGGCCTGCCGCCACCTCGAGCTGCGCGACGGCGTCGAAGGCGAAGTGTGGGTCACCGAAGGAGCGACTCCTTGGATCGCCCGCATCAAGATGGCGCCGCCGAAACCGTCCGGCGACGAGGGCGGTGGCATGATGATCATCCCGACGATGGACCTCACCTTCACCTCGTGGAACGGTGATCCAGAACTCGACGATGCGTTCACCATCGAGATCAACAACGAGTACACGCGCCGTGACTCCATGCCAGGCCCCGATGACTTCCAAGGCGGCGGCGGCATGAGCGACGATGACGACTTCCTGAACAAGCCCGCCCCCGCCCTCAGCCTGCCCACCCTAGACGGCGGCACGATGAACCTCGACGACCTCAAGGGCCAAGTCGTGGTCCTCGACTTCTGGGCCGTGTGGTGCAAGCCCTGCCTGATGGCCCTGCCCGGCGTGATGGAGGTCACCTCCGAGCTGGCCGACCGCGGCGTGGCGTTCTATGCCGTGAATCAGCGCGACCCCGTCGCCAAGATCAAGACCCTGCTCGCAGAGAAGGGTTGGACCCTGCCGGTCGCCCTCGACAGTGACGGTTCCGCCGGCACCACGTTCGGCGTGCAGGGCATTCCACACACGGTGATCATCGACCGCAACGGCACAATCCGGCACGTTCATTCGGGGTACTTCCCGGGCATGGACAAGCAGCTGAGGGCCGAACTGGAGGCTCTCCTTTTGGAGTGAGGCAAGCCCCCTTGGGCGGGTCTGTACTTCACGGATCCGCCCTTGGATTGTAAATAAATTCTATCTATTCGTTTATTCAACAAGTTACAAGGCCTTCGCCTCCTTGACATTGAAAACAATCAAGAGCTAACTTATGACTCCACTAACGGAAAGGACCCGTTGGTGTTCATGCCGTCCCCAAGCCCTGGCCCCCCCGGATCAGATGCGTAAGGCGGCCCTTAGACTTTTCTTATTTCACGGGGGGCTTATGAGTTGCACAAGGGACAACACCTACTGATCGATTGCCGCGGCGTGCCGCGAGCACTCTGTCTCGACGACCGACGCCTGATGGATGCCTTGGCCAAGGCAGCTACTCAGGCCGGAGCAACGGTCGTCTCCCAAATTCGCTACCGTTTCGGCGATGAGTCGCCGCCGGGTTGCACCGCCGTGGTCATGCTCGACGAGAGCCATTGCTCGGTGCATACCTATGCGGACGAAGGTCTCATGGCCTTCGACGTGTTCACCTGCGGCAGCACCGACCCGAATGAAGTCTGGTCGCTGGTGCGTCGTGAGCTCGGCATCATCGACGCAGACGTACGCGAAATCCCCCGTTTCTTGATGACGCCGGGAGCAGTGCTGTGATCGGCGCTCAACCTGGAACACCTTTCATCGTCACCTTGGGATGGATGAGCGACATGAGCCGTGCCAACCTTCGCCGTGACGACGAGTCGAAACCCGTTCGCCGTCGTCGCGACCCTTCCAATCTCCGAACCGAGAACGAAGGTAGGCAGCCTTGGTCCTCGGCCGGAAAGCCCGACGCCCTCGACCCTCTGAACGACTTCGACGATCTCGAAGTCCTCGATGACGACTTCGAGGATGAGGACGACTTCGACGAGGACGACTTCGAGGACGAGGATGAGGACGACTTCGACGAGGACGACTTCGACGACGAAGACGACCTGGGTTGATGTGGCCTCTCCACGAGCGCCCCGGCGCTTTCGGCGGCCTTGAGGCTGTTCCGGAACGCGCGGATTCGCGTTATGCCGTATTGCCCATACCCTATGATGGCACATCCACATGGCAGAAAGGCGCCGACGCGGGCCCCGAAGCCATTCTGGAAGCGTCGGCGAACATGGAGCTCTTCGACATCGAGACCGGCTCCGAGCCCTGGCGCTCGGGCATCGTCACCATGGCGCCGGTCACCGAAGCGAGCAGCCCCGAGGCCATGGCCGACACCGTAGAGACCGCGGCCCTTTCATTGATCGACGAAGGCCTTACGGTCGTCGGTCTAGGCGGCGAACATTCGGTGAGCATCGGACTGATACGGGCTCACGCAGCACGCCATCCGGGCCTGACGGTCCTTCAACTCGACGCCCATGCCGATACGCGCGAGAGCTACGAAGGGTCGGCCTGCAACCATGCCTGTGTCATGGCCCGGGCCCGGGAAGTGGCCAAGACAGTGGCGGTGGGAATCCGCAGCATGGACGCCGCCGAGCGCAGCGCCCTCGACGGTCGCCGCGTATTTTACGCCCATGACTTCGATCTTCAACCGGTGGCCCATTCGATCCTCGACCTGATCGAAGGCCCCGTCTACGTGACCATCGACCTCGACGTGCTCGACCCGTCCGAGATGCCGTCCACCGGCACTCCGGAACCAGGCGGACTGAGCTACCGCGACATCGTCGGCCTGATGCGCACCGTGTGCCGCCGACGCAACGTGGTGGGCTTCGACGTGGTCGAGCTCATGCCCCGTGAACACGACCGGGCGCCGAATTTCCTGGCCGCCCGACTGATCTACCAATTGATGGCCTACATGGACACGAGGCCCTGAGGAGAATGAGATGAAGAAGACCGACCTGCTGGCGGACGTTGTCCGCCACGTCGACGTGACCTCCTTCGATGCCCGGCCCGTGATCGGCGCCTACCGCGACATGGCCTTCCAGGCGCGCAACCTCGCCGACGCCTCGGACATCGTCGACCGCATGCTCGCCGACACCGACTGCGCCGTGATCCTGACCCTGGCCGGCTCGCTGTGCAGCGCGGGGCTCAAGGACGCCCTGGCGACGTTGATCGAGAACGACATGGTCGACGCCGTGGTCTCGACCGGCGCCAACATCGTGGACCAGGACTTCTTCGAGGCCCTCGGCTATCGCCACTACAAAGGCACCCCCGACGTCGACGACAACGCCCTGCGCGAGTTGGCCGTGGACCGCATCTACGACACCTACATCGACGAGGACGAGCTGCGGATCTGCGACATGACCATCGCCGAAATCGCCGCCACGCTGCCGGCGCGGCCCATGTCGTCGCGGGAGTTCATCCACGCCATGGGCGCCTGGATCGAGCAGAAGGGCTTGAAGGCCGACAAGAGCATCGTCCACGCCGCCTACAAGAAGAACGTGCCCATCTTCTGCCCCGCCTTCAGCGACTGCTCGGCCGGCTTCGGCCTGGTCCACCACCAGTGGCACAACGAGCGCTACCTGACCATCGACTCGGTGGCCGACTTCCGCGAACTGACGCGGATCAAGCTCGAGGTGGGTGAGACGGGCATCCTGATGATCGGCGGCGGCGTGCCCAAGAACTTCACCCAGGACGTGGTCGTCGCCACGGACATCCTGGGCAAGGAGACCCCCATGCACCGCTACGCCGTGCAGATCACCGTGGCCGACGAGCGCGACGGCGCCCTGAGCGGCTCGACCCTCAAGGAAGCCTGCTCCTGGGGCAAGGTCGACACGACCTGGGAGAAGATGGTGTTCGCGGAGGCGACCCTGGCGCTGCCTCTGCTTCTCAGCGACGTGTATCACCGCGGGTCCTGGAAGGCCCGCAAAGGCCGTCACCTCAACTCGTTGTTCGACGCTTCCTGAGGCGCGGTCATGACCATCAACTGTCAGCGCTCTGTCTTCGTGGCCCCCTGCCCGGTCGGTCGCGGCCTGTTCGCCGAACGCCCCTTCCGTCACGGTGAACTGATCCTGCGGCTGGACGGTCCCCGCTACGAACGCGAGGACCCCATCCACTTCACCGAAGAAGGCGCCAATCTGCTGCAGACCGGCCTTAAGTCCTACATCATGCTCCAGCCGCCCGGCGTGTTCGCCAACCACTCGTGCGATCCCAACGCGGGCATCGCCGAGAACCGGCGCATGATCGCGATCCGCGACATCGCTCCAGGCGAAGAGATCTGCTTCGATTATTCCACGACGATGGACGAGGGTCTCTGGACGCTGCAGTGCAAATGCGGGTCGGAGATCTGCCGCGGCCTGGTGACCGACTTCTCGCACCTGCCCTCGGACAAGCGCGAGATGTACCTGAAGATGGGGATCGTGCAGGGATTCATCGCCCGCAAGGAGCGCTACAAGAAGTTCCTCTAGGACGCTGCGTCTAAGATGCGGTTCTCCACCCCGTCATGGACGGCGTACTGAAAGCCAGGAACCAGGGCGTGGGCGCCTATACGCCCCCGGGGATCCACAGCCAGATAACCGACCTGCAGCCCCCGCCAGTCCTCATACTTTTCGCGGATCCTGTCGACGGCCTCGGCGCAAGCCTCGGCGGGCCCCCAGCCCTGCCGCATCAGCTCCACGACCAGGAACGACCCGCAGGTGGTCATGACCAGCTCGCCCTGGCCGGTGGCGCAGCACGCACCAGCCAAGTCGTCGACGAACAGAGCGGCCCCGATGATGGGCGAGTCGCCCACCCGGCCGCTTAGCTTGTACTTCATGCCGCTGGTGGTGCAGGCGCCCGCCAGGCGGCCGTCGGCGCCGAGGGCGATTTGGGCGATCGTGTCATGATTGCCCGATGACTCCCGCCCCGCGTTTTCCACGTTCGGCACCGGGGCGTAGATCCCGCTCTCCTCCCGCCACCGCTCCCACTCACGGCGCGACTCCGGCGTCAGCAATTCCCGCGTCGGGAATCCCCGCTCCACCGCGAAGCTGCGGGCGCCCTCCCCCACGAGCATGACATGAGGGGTGTGCTCCATGACAGCGCGGGCGACATCGGCGGCGTGGACGATGTCTTCGAGGGCGGCCACCGAACCGGCGCGGCCGTCGCCGCGCATGACCGAGGCGTCGAGGGTCACGTGGCCGTCACGGTCGGGCAGGCCGCCGAGACCGACCGAGGTGTTGGCGGCGTCCTGCTCGGCGGTGCGCACGCCGGCGAGGGCGGCATCGAGGGGGTCGGCGCCGTCGGCGAGCAGCGGCCAGGCCGCCGCGTTGGCCGCGAGGCCGCTCCACCAAGTGGAGACGACCAGGGGGCGCCGCGACGGGCCGGCGGCGTCGATGGTCTGCCCGCAGCCGGGCAGCGCGGCGGCCGCGGCGCCGAGGGCGCAGGTCTTCAGGAAGTCGCGTCGTGTGCTCATGAGGCGAGCGTAGGCCAGACCGTGGAGCCCGACAACCCCCGTGTCGCGGACGGACACCAACTCCTTGCCGTCCGCGGGGAGATGCTGGTATTGTCCGCCCATTCTCAAAACCCTGGAGGATCAGGACCATGCTCAGGACCATCGTCATCGCCCTACTGACCGTCGTGCTGGGGGCCGCCGCAGCCGTCGCCGGCATCGCCGACTCTGTCCACGATTTCCGCGACGAGCTGGGCATCGACCAGATCTGCGTCGTCTGCCACACGCCCCACAACGCCGTCGATCCCCTGGCCAACGGCCTCGACTACGCGCCGCTGTGGAATCACGAGTCGGGCTCGACGGTCTACACGCTCTACTCGAGCGCGACCCTCGACCACACCCCCGGCCAGCCCGACGGCAGCACCAAGCTGTGCCTGAGCTGCCACGACGGATCGATCGCCGTGGACAACTACGGCGGCACGACCACCGGCACCGTCTACGCCGACGATTCAATGTTCGACGGCGCACCCGGCTCGGCCGTGGGCTCGGCCCGCGACTTCGGCACCAGCCTCGACAACGACCACCCAGTGTCGTTCGGCTACGACGCCGTCGCGGCCGTCGACCCGGAGATCCTGCCTTCGTCGAGCGCCACGCCGGTGGGCGGCACCATCGCCAGCCGCCTGCTGGTGGACGGCAAGGTGCAGTGCTCCTCGTGCCACGACGTCCACGACGTGGACGGCAACCCGCACCTGCTGGTCATCACGAACCAGGGGAGCGAACTCTGCCTGACCTGCCACGTGAAGTGACGGGCATGCTGCGCGCCGTGCTGCGGACCGTGTCCGCCGTCGTCCTCTGCTGCGTCCTGATCCCCGGCTGCACGCGTCCGCCGGCCGCGCCGCGTTCCGACGTGTTCTTTCCCGACGCCCCCGCGACGCCGCGGGTCCAGTTCCTGACGTCCTACTCCTCCTCCGCCGACGTCGTGCCCGAGCGCGGCGGCCTCTCACGGCTGGTGCTAGGCAGCGACGACGGCGCCGAGGCGGTCGTCAAGCCCTACGGCGTCGCGATGCGAGGCGACCGCCTTTACGTGTGCGACACCGAACGCAACGTGGTGGAGATCCTCGACCTCGGCGGCCACCGTTTCGGCTACATGGGCGCCACAGGACCGGATCGCCTGCGCAAGCCCATCAACGTGTGCGTAGCCGACAGCACGACCTACGTGGCCGACGCCCTGCGCGGTGAGGTCGTCGTGTTCGACGCCGCCGACGCCTGGGCCGGCGTCTTCGGCGGCGACGTGCTCGAGCGTCCCGTCGACGTGGCCGTCCACGGCGACCGCATCTACGTGTGCGACGCCGGCGCCTGCGCGGTGCTGGTGTTCGATCGAACCGACTACAGCCACCTCGCCACCCTCGGCGGCAAAGGCGACGGCGAGGGCCGCTTCGCCATGCCCACCAACATCGCCGTGGACCCCGACGGGAACCTCGTGGTGAGCGACACCCTCAACGGCCGTCTGCAGGTCCTCGCCCCCGACGGCGCCTTCGTGCGCGCCGTGGGCGGCCTCGGCGACACCCCGGGCAGCTTCGCCCGGCCCAAGGGCGTGGCCGTGGACCGCGAGGGCCGCCTGTTCGTGGTCGACGCCGCCTTCGAGAACGTGCAGATCCTCGCCCCGGACGGCCGACCCCTGATGCACTTCGGCGGCGCCGGCGAACAGCCCGGCCAGTTCACCCTGCCGGCCCAGGTCGTGGTGATCGACGGCGTGCCCGCCATGTTCGCCGACCTGGTCTCCCCCGACTTCCGCGCCGACGCCCTGATCCTCGTCACCAGCCAGTACGGGCCCCGCAAGGTGAACGTGTTCGCGTTCGGGGAGGCGAGGCCGTGATGCGTGGGGCGACCGTCCTTCTGATCGCCGCCGCGGCCCTGACCTGGGGCTGCGCGGACCACGCCGCCCGGCTCGATCCCGTCTCCCAGCGCGCCGTACCGGTGCGCCCCGTGGTGGAATACGACGGCGTGGAGCACGCCCCCTACGCCGACGGCGAATGCGCCGCCTGCCACGACCTGGCCGGCAGCGCCTCGTTCGGCGGCGGCGGCTGGCCCGGCCGCGACTTCGACTCCGAACCGGTGGTCGACCCCGCCGACGAGCGCCGCGACGACCGTCTGGTCGTGTCGGTGGCCGAGATCTGCACCGCCTGCCACGACGACAAAACCGAAGCGGCCCTCGAGGACGACTACGAGACCGTCCATGCCCCGACCGCCGAGGGCGAATGCACGCAATGCCACGTGCCCCACCGCAGCCCCCGCGCTTCGCTGCTGCGCACCGACTTCGACGACGGCGTCTGCGCCGACTGCCACGACCGCAGCGACCACGAGGCCGTCGAGGGCCTGGCCGAATTCGGCGACGAGGACTGCTTCGGCTGCCACGACCCCCATGGCTCCCCCTACGAGTATCTGCTCAAGGAGCCGCCCGAATGAGGGCCGGCCGCATCCTCGGGCGCTGCTGCGCCGCCGCCGCCCTGCTGGTCGCCGCGCCGGCGATGGCCGACGGCCCCGTCTACCTGCCCGAGAACGGCCACGGCACCCGCACGCTGACCATCGACGACCTCTCGGGCTGGACCGAATTCCTCTACCACGACACCCACGCCCGCGCCGGCGACTTCGTGCTCGACGAGACCATCGTCTCGCCCGGCATCCACGGCGAAGCCCGAGGCAGCCTCTACCACGAACGCCTGGCGGCCTTCCGCCTCGACGGCACCCTGAGCTGGCAGTCGCGGTCCTTCGCCGGCGCCGCGAACGGCACCTCGGAGGTCTCGTTCCGCGACTACGGCGCCGCCGTCGACCTGCTTCGCAAGCACGCCACGTCGCTGACGTTGAGTACAGCCCGCCGCACCGGCTGGCTCACCTCGCCGTTCCGCAGCAGCGTGCGCACCCTGTCGCGCACCCGCGGCGCCGAACTGCGGACGACCGCCCTGCCTCTGCCGCTGACGGTGTCGTGGACCCGCGAGGAGTTCACCGAGGACCTGCTCGGCGGCGAACGCACGACCGAACGCACGGCCCTGCAGGCGTCGGGCCGCCACCGCATCGGCGACCACGGTCTGACCTACCGCCTGCGCCGCGACGATTTTCGCAAGAACGTCCAAACCCAGGACGTGCGCACCGACGGCGGCGACCTGGGCTGGTCCCTGCGCCGCGACCGCCTGCACCTGAGAGCCGACCACCGCTACCGCAACCGCTACGGCACCATCGACCGCACCGACCTGAGTCTCAGCCAGAGCGCCTCGGCGGACCTCGGCCGCGGCCTCGACGGCACGGTGAGCCACATCTACCAGCGTTTCCGCAGCGGCGGCGACGACGCCCCCTGGACTGCGGCCCACAACCTCGACGCCCGCCTCGAAGGCTCCCGCGGCCCCTTCGACCTTGGCCTCATCCTCGACGTGTACGACGAGCAGACCACCCGCGATACCGAATCCCTCGCTGCCCTCTCGCGCATCAGCGTCGGATTCGAATCCCTCTACCGCACGGCCGTGCCGGCGGGCGACCTGACCCTGGGCTGGGGCCACCGCCGCGGCCACGAATCGCGCCGCTCCGCCCTGCGCGAATACATGACCGCCGACGAGCTCCACGTGCTGAGCGACGGCACGCCCGCCCGCCTCGAGCACCCCGACGTGATCGCGGGCTCGATCGTGGTGACCGACCCCTCGGGCTTCGCGGTCTACCTCGAAGGGCTCGACTACGAGATCTCCGTGATCGGCTCCGCGACCTTCCTCGACCGGCTGCCGAGCGGCGACATCCCCCCCGACGGCGACGTGGCCGTGGACTACGCCTACACCCTGTCGCCGGGCAGCGAGTTCTCCACCGTCGGCAACACCGTGCGCGCCGATCTGCGCGGCCCGCGGATCTGGTCGCTGCGCTACCGCTACGAGAACCACGATGAGGACCCCACCGAACCCGATCCGGGCGACGTGCTGCAGTCCCGCACCCGCAACCTCTACGGCGCCGAACTGGACTGGCGCGCCTGGACTCTCGACGGCGAATCCGAGGTCGTGAACCTGCTCGAGACCCGCTACCGATCCCGCCGCGCGCGTCTCGACTGGTCGGCGAACCATGGCCCCAACCGCGTGTCGGCGGGCCTGAGCCACACCTGGACCCGCACCAACGGCCACGGCCGACGCCAGCGCTTCTTCCAGGCCCACGCCCGCGCCACCGGCCGCGTGCGTCGCAACCTGACCCTCGAAAGCGAAGTCTGGCTGCGCCTCGACCGCGGCGAGGCCTTCGTCGGTGATCAGCAGCGCCGTCTGGTGGGCGCCCGCCTCCGGGCCACCTACCGCTTCCGCGCCCTGCTCGTGGAGCTGGCCGCCCAGATTCACGACGCCGAACGCAACGACGCCGCCGACGACCGCAGCGAACTGCGCCTCGGCGTGCGGAGGATGTTCTGATGCGCGCCGCGGCTTGGATCACCCTGGGCCTGCTCGGCCTCACGACGGCGCCGGCCGCCGCCCGCGTCGAGGGCCCCGTCTTCCCGCCGCCCCCGGCCGAGCCCCGCCTCGTGTTCGAGGAATCGCTGCGCGACGACGACGGCTACCGCGGCCCCCGCTCGTTGCTCGGCCGCATCGCCGACGTCCTGACCGGCAGCGGCGAGTCGGCGGCCATGGTGCGCCCCCACGGCCTGGCCTGCGACGGCCCCCTGCTGCTGATCGCCGACCCCGACGCCGGCGTGGTCCACCTCTTCGACCGCGACAAGCACACCTACCGCCGCCTGCCCCGCGACGGCCGCCTCGCCTCGCCCGTCGACGCCGCCGTCGACGCCGACGGCCGTATCTGGGTGGCCGACAGCGCCGCCGGCGCCCTGGTCGTCTTCGATCGCGAGGGACGCGAACAGGCCCGCTACACAGACGGGATCGAGCGCCCCGCCGGCCTCGCCTGGGACCGCGCCTCGGGCCGCCTCTACGTCGCCGACCCCGTCGCCCACCGCGTCGCCGTGCTCGACGCCCAGGGCCGCCTGATCGACGCCTTCGGCGCCCGCGGCGAGACCGACGGCGCCTTCAACTTCCCGGTCGACGTCTGCCTCGACCCGCAGGGCGGCGTGTGGGTCCTCGACGCCCTGAACTTCCGGGTCTGCGCCCTCGCCCCCGACGGCGCCTTCCTCTCCTCCTTCGGCGCCCAGGGCGACGCCCCCGGCGCCTTCGCCCGCCCCCGCGGCCTGGCCTGCGACGCCGACGGCCACCTCTGGATCAGCGACGCCCTGCAGGACGGCGTGCAGGTGTTCGACGACGAAGGCCGCCTGCTGATGGCCTTCGGCACCCAGGGTCAGGCCGACGGCGAGTTCTGGATGCCCGCCGGCGTGGCCTTCGACGACCGGGCGAACCTCTACGTGGCCGACGCCTACAACCGCCGCGTCCAGGTCTTCCGCTACCTGGGCGACGCTGAAGGAGGACGGCCATGACCCGGCTGCACCATCTCGCCGCCGCCGTGTTCGTGCTCACTGCCGCCACGGCCTCCGCGAGCATCGTCGACACCGTCCACAACCTGTCGACCTCCGGTCCCGGCACCATCAAGGCCGTGAGCGAAGACCGCGTCTGCGTGTTCTGCCACACTCCCCACAACGCCTCGGCCGCAGCCCAGCTGTGGAACCGCGCCGACCCCGCCGGCCCTCACACGCCCTACACGTCGTCCACCATGAACGCCGCCCCCGGCCAGCCCACCGGCTCCTCGCGCCTGTGTTTGAGCTGCCACGACGGCACCATCGCCCTGGGCGCCACGCTGACCGAAGACGCCATCGCCATGGCCGGCGGCGTGACGACCATGCCCCCGGGCACCGCCAACCTCGGCACCGGTCTGCACGACGACCACCCCGTGTCGTTCATCTACGACCCGGCGCTGGCCATCGCCGACGGACAGCTCGCCGACCCCGCCGGCCTGACCGGCGAGGTGCGCCTCGACGCCGCGGGTGAACTCCAGTGCACGAGCTGCCACGATCCCCACGACGACACCTACGGCGACTTCCTCGTGCTGCCGCCCACCGACGACGCACTCTGCTCGACCTGTCACGATCGCACCGGCTGGACCGGCGCCACCCACAACCTGGCCTTCCCCGGCGCACCCTCGCCCAACGCCTGCGCCAACTGCCACGATCCGCACACCGCCGGCGGCTCGGCGCGGCTGACCTCGTCGAACGTGGAGGAGCTGGTCTGCCTGACCTGCCATTACTCGTCGGGCATCGCCACGGACATCGACAGCGAGGTCGCGAAGCCGTCGTCGCACCCCGTGTCGCTGGCCATGGGCGTCCACGACCCGAACGAGGCCCTGCCCGTCGCCCAGCTCCATGTGGAATGCGTGGACTGCCACAACCCCCACGCCGCCAACGGTGCCGCGGCCCCGCCCCCGTTCGTGGACGGCCCTCTCGAAGGCGTGCGCGGCGTCGACGGCGACGGTTCGGCCGTGGTCGAGGCGACCTACGAGTACGAAGTCTGCTACAAATGCCACGCCGACTCCCCCGGCGTGCCCGGACCCGCCTCGCCGCGGCAGATCGTGCAGAACAACACCCGGCTGGAGTTCGACCCCGGCAATCCCTCGTTCCACCCCATCGAGGCCCCCGGCGCCAACGGCAACGTGCCCAGCCTGCTGGCCGGCTGGACGACCGCAAGCGTCATCGGCTGCACCGACTGCCACAACAACAACGAGGGCCCTATGGCCGGCGGCGCCGGCCCGAACGGACCCCACGGCTCGAGCTACGCGAATCTCCTGGGCTGGAACTACCGCACCTCGTCGGGAGCGGAAAGCGCCGGCGCCTTTGAGCTGTGCTACCGCTGCCACAGCCAGACCAGCATCCTCAACGACGACTCCTTCCCCCATCACTACCGCCACATCGTGGAGGAACGGGCCTCGTGCAACATGTGCCACGATCCCCACGGCGTGAGCGCATCCCAGGGCGACAACGTCAACCACTCCCACCTCATCAACTTCGACCTCACGTACGTCCAGCCCGAGCTCATCTCCGGCGACATCATCTTCGAGGACCGCGGGAATGAACGCGGCAGCTGCACCCTGCGCTGCCACGGCGAGAACCACCGCGACGAGAGCTACTGATCCC